>NZ_JASCOR010000116.1 GCF_029959445.1 Stenotrophomonas sp. PS02298
GGCTTACGCCGCTCCCACAACAACACAGCGGCAACACCGCTTGTGGGAGCGGCGTAAGCCGCGAAACTCATGCGCAATCAGATGGCGATCAGCTCGGTGGTTCGGGTATTGCCAGCTTCGCGGCTTACGCCGCTCCTGCAAAAAACCGGTTCAGCGATCGTCGTGCAACTGCCCGCCGGGCAGGAACATCCAGGTGCGGGTGACCTGCAGGATGTCGATGTCGTCCTTGGTCTCGGGCAAAGCCGGGAACGGCTGCGCCTGCTCGATCACGCGCAGGGCGGTGGCATCCAGCAGGGGCACGCCGCTGCTGCGCAGCACGCGACTGCTCTCCACGCTGCCGTCGCGACGCACGCCAACGGTGATCACCACCTGGCCGGCAAGCCGGCGCTGGCGCGCTTCGTCGGGATAATTCAGGTTGCCGACGCGCTCGGCGCGGTCGACCCAGGCGCGCAGGTAGTTGGCATAGGCGTACTCGCGGGTGCTGGCCGAAACGAACTTGCGGTTGGGGCGTTTGGCGTATTGCTCCGAGCGCAGGTGCACCTCGGCCGCCAGCCGCGCCATCGCTGCATCGCGTTGTTCGCGCGCGCTCATCGGTGCGTTGGCATCAGGGCGATCCGGCAGCGGTTGGGTCTGCGCGCTCGCAACCGGGTCCTTGCCCTGGGTGCTGGTGATGATGCGCGCCTGCGGCGGCGGTGGCGCTGCCGCGTTCTGCGCCTGCAACGGCACCGGTGCCAGCCCGTCCTGCAACTGCGGCACGATGCCAGCCTGGGAATCGCGTGGGCGCTGGGCCTTGTCGTGGTCGCCGCCGCCCTGCTGGTTGGCCTGGGCGAGGAAGTCGGCCTGTTTGGGCGTGAGCGGGGTGCTGGTCTGGCTGAAGATCACATCCAGCGTCGGTACCAGCGGTGCGTTGTCGCTCACTGCAAAGCCCACCCCTAGGATCAGCAAGCCATGCACCAGCGTGGACAGCACCAGGGTGGCGGTCAGCCGTTGTTGCTCGCTGACCCGCGGCGCGGCGGGCAATACGTCAGGCTGGGAATACATCAGGCCAGGCCAGCCTCGATCGCATCAAACAACTGGCCAGCGATGTTCAGGCCGAACTGCGCATCCAGCTCGCGCACGCAGGTAGGACTGGTGACGTTGACCTCGGTCAGATAGTCGCCAATCACATCCAGGCCAACGAAGCGCATGCCGCGGCGTTTCATTTCCGGGCCAACCTGGGCAGCAATCCAGCGGTCGCGCTCGCTCAAGGGGCGGCCTTCGCCGCGACCGCCAGCGGCCAGGTTGCCGCGGAATTCGTCGCCCTGCGGGATGCGTGCCAGGCAATAGTCCACCGGTACACCATCGATCAGCAGGATGCGCTTGTCGCCAGCGCTGATGTCGGGGATGAAGCGCTGCGCCAGGGCCAGGTGCTGGCCGCCATCGGTCAGCGTCTCCAGGATCACGTTGAGATTGGGGTCGCCGGTGCCGCTGCGGAAGATCGAGCGCCCGCCCATGCCGTCCAGCGGCTTGAGCACGGCTTGGCCGTGTTCAAGCACGAAGGCCTTGAGTTCGCGCGCGTTGCGGCTGACCAGGGTCGGCGGGCAACACTGCGGGAACAGCAGCGCGGCCAGCTTCTCGTTGAAGTCGCGCAAGCCCTGCGGGTCGTTGACCACGGTGGCGCCGGCCTGCTGGGCGACGCTGAGGATGTGCGTGTCGTACAGGTACTCGCCATCGAATGGCGGGTCCTTGCGCATCAGCACGATCTGCCCCGGGCCGAATGCCAGCGGGGCGAACTCGCCCAGGCTGAACCAGCCGGCCTTGTCGTCATGCACCTGCAGCGGGGCAACCTCGGCCTGGGCCTGGCCACCGTGCAGGGACAGCCCGCCGGGGCGCACGTAGTGCAGCCGATGCCCGCGGCGCTGGGCTTCCAGCAGCATCGCAAAGGTGGTGTCCTTGGCGATCTTGATGTCGGCGATGGGGTCCATCACCACGATGACGTCTAAAGGCATGACTTGAATCCAGCAGATCTGGTCGACGATGTTAGCCGTTCAGGGCGGGGCCGCACAGCGCGGAAAGCGGAACGCTGAGGCTGAATGGTGCTGCGCTTTTATTGAGATGCAGGTCACATTACATTGGGGATCGGCCAAGTCCTGCGGACATCGCTTGACAGTTCGCGGCTGGGCTGGGATATAGATGCGCTTTCGCGGCAATATCGCACTTGGTATCGGTCGCGCGTTCGGGGAACAAAAATGGTTGAAAACATGGCTGCGGGTGGGGAACTCGCAGGGCTGAAGGTGATGGTCATCGATGATTCGAAGACCATCAGGCGCACGGCTGAAACACTGCTCAAACGTGAAGGTTGCGAGGTCGTTACCGCTACTGACGGTTTCGAAGCGTTGGCCAAGATCGCCGACCAGCAACCGCAGATCATCTTCGTCGACATCATGATGCCGCGGCTGGATGGCTATCAGACCTGTGCGCTGATCAAGGGCAACCAGCTGTTCAAGTCGACGCCGGTGATCATGCTGTCATCCAAGGATGGCCTGTTCGACAAAGCCCGTGGCCGCATCGTCGGTTCCGAGCAATACCTCACCAAGCCATTTACCCGCGACGAACTACTAGGTGCCATCCGCACATACGTCAACGCCTGACCAGGGGGAAAGGCACAAAATGGCTCGAATTCTTTTGATCGAGGACTCACCGACCGACAGGGCGGTGTTTACACAGTGGTTGCTCAAGGCTGGGCACGAGGTGTTGTCGGCTGACAATGCCGAGGACGGCCTGCAGATTGCCCGTGAGCAGGCTCCGCAGCTGGTGCTGATGGACGTGGTGTTGCCGGGAATGAGCGGTTTCCAGGCGACCCGCGCGCTGTCGCGTGACGAGTCCACGCGTGCCATCCCGGTACTGATCGTCAGCACCAAGGGCATGGAAACCGACAAGGCCTGGGGCATGCGTCAAGGCGCCAGTGATTACATCGTCAAGCCGCCGCGCGAGGATGATCTGATCGCGCGGATCAACAAACTGGTGGGTTGATGCGTTCTCCATTCGACATCCTTGAAGCCTACGAACGCCGCAGTCTGGCGCACGCGGTACAGCTGCCCGAGCGCAGCTTTTCGCAGGATGTCTGGCGTGGCGTGGGGTACCGCGTCGGCAGCCGGCATCTGGTTTCGGACTTCCGCGAAGTCGTGGAAATCGTGCCGATGCCGCCGGTCACGCCGGTTCCCGGCGCCCAGCCCTGGTTGCTGGGCGTGGGCAACCTGCGCGGCAACCTGTTCCCGGTGGTGGACCTGAAGAACTTCCTGGAAGGTGAGCGTACGCCGCCACAGGAAGGCCAGCGCGTGTTGATC
The DNA here is from genome assembly GCF_029959445.1 of Stenotrophomonas sp. PS02298. Lineage (GTDB taxonomy): Bacteria > Pseudomonadota > Gammaproteobacteria > Xanthomonadales > Xanthomonadaceae > Stenotrophomonas. The sequence continues at coordinate 3,327 of NZ_JASCOR010000116.1, forward strand.
ATGCGCCAGAGCGGCGGCGACGTGGCGCTGGTGATCGACGAGTTGTATGGCCAGCGCAGTTTCGAGGCACCGATGCAGGTACCGGCCGGTGACATCGCCCAGGGCCGTTACGCGCACTTCGTCGAACGTGCCTTCCACGATGAAGGCCGTGACTGGGGTGTGTTTTCGCTGTCGCTGCTTTCCCGCACTCCTGAATTCCGGCAAGCAGCCGCCTGACGGCACGCTTGCCTCTTCGTATTGAGACCGAGGTCGAACGATGAGTACTGCTCCTGAAGCCGCCAAGGCTGGCAAGCTTGGCAATGTAAGCACCAACTTCTGGTTGGGCTTGTTGGTGCTCTCGATGGTCGTGTTCGGTGCCAACACCGGCGTGGCCACCTGGCAGGGCAGTCGTCTGGCCGGTGCCAGTACCGGCGCCGCCGATCTGCAGGTGCTGTCACAGCAGTTGGCCAACCAGGGCCGTGAAGCCGTGGCCGGTAGCCGCGAAAGCTACGCAGCGTTCAAGGACACGCGCAGCAAGGTGGAAAGTACGGTCAGCGAGTTGCAGGGCCGTTACGGCAATGAGACTGGCGTGTCCGGCCCGCTGAGCGCGCTGGTCGATACCTGGAAGCCGCTGTCCAAGAATGCCGAGCAGATCGTCGCCTCCGAGCCGGCGGTGCTGGCCCTGGCCGGTAACGCCGATGCCTTCGTTGGCGCGGTGCCGCAGCTACAGGCGCAGTTGAACGAAGTGGTGCGTGCGATGACTGCCGGCGGCGCCCAGTCCTCGCAGGTCTACAACGGCCTGCAGCAGGTGGTGGTGGTGGGCACCATGGCCCGTCGCGTCACTGAAATCCGCGCCGGTGGTGCTGGCGCAAGCGGCGCTGGCGACGCGCTGGCACGCGATATGGTGGTGTTCACCCAGGTGCTGGAAGGCCTGCGCAACGGCAATGAGGAAATGGGCATTTCCGCCGTGCGTAATGCCAATGCACAGGTTGCGCTGGAACAATCGGCCAACCAGTGGGCAAAGATGAAGAAGGATGCCGACGCCATTCTGGCCAGCTCGCGCAACCTGTTTGCCGCACAGTCCTCGGCGGCCGCACTGGCGACCGGCTCGGACAAGATGCTGGAGAGCAGCCGCAAGCTGTTCGATGCGTTCTCGGCGTTCGGTTCGGCCCGCGACACCCGCATCTTCCCGAACTTCTGGTGGAGCGTGATCTTCGGCGGCCTGTCGGTGCTGTCGATCATTGGCTTCGTCTGGAGCACCGTGCGTACCCGTTCGCGTGAGCAGGACGTGCGTTACCAGACCCAGGTGGAATTCAACAGCCGCAACCAGCAGGCGATTATGCGTCTGCTGGACGAAATCAGCTCGCTCGGTGAAGGTGACCTGACGGTAAAAGCCTCGGTGACCGAGGACATGACCGGCGCCATCGCCGACGCTATCAACTACGCCGTGGACGAACTGCGCCACCTGGTGACCACCATCAACGACATCTCCTCGAAGGTGGCGGTGTCGGCGCAGGAAACCCAGGCAACGGCAATGCAGCTGGCCGAAGCCGCAGGCCACCAGGCCGACGAGATCACCAGCGCCTCGGACCGTATCGGCGAAATCGCCACCTCCATTGAGCAGGTGTCGCGCAACTCCACCGAGTCGGCCGAAGTGGCACAACGCTCCGTGGTCATCGCGACCGAAGGTGCCGGCGTGGTGCGCCAGACCATTCAGGGCATGGACCAGATCCGCGACCAGATCCAGGAAACCTCCAAGCGCATCAAGCGCCTGGGTGAGTCCTCGCAGGAAATCGGCTCGATTGTGGAACTGATCAACGACATTTCCGAGCAGACCAACATCCTAGCATTGAACGCGGCCGTGCAGGCAGCATCGGCCGGTGAAGCCGGTCGCGGTTTCGCTGTGGTGGCCGACGAAGTGCAGCGCCTGGCAGAACGTACCTCCGGTGCAACCCGTCGAATCGAAGGTCTGGTGCAGGCGATTCAGGCCGATACCAACGAAGCCGTCACCTCGATGGAACAGACCACCGCCGAAGTGGTGTCCGGTGCGCGCCTGGCCGAGGACGCCGGTACCGCTCTGACCGAAATCGAACGCGTGTCCAACGCACTCAACAACTTGATTAAAAGCATCTCCATCGCCGCTAACCAGCAGGCCTCGGCAGCTACCGATATCACCCAGACGATGGGCGTTATCCGGCAGATTACCGGCCAGACCTCGCAGGGTGCCGGGCAGACCGCCGATTCGCTGGGTCAGTTGAACCAGTTGGCGGCAGAGCTGCGCCGTTCGGTGGCCGACTTCAAGTTGCCGGCCTGAACGGACTGATCGGGCGGGGATGCAGAGGAATCAGCAGATGAAGTTTCGTCACAACGCAACGCAGGGCCGCCCGGACGGCATGCAATTGATGCTGCACGGGGGAGTGCGATGAGTACCTTGCGCGATGCGATGAGCCACGCAGCTCTTGGGTGGGTAAAACCCGAGCTGGACGAGACCCTGCGCCAGGTGCGCAACGAGGTCGAAGCGTTCGTGGAAGACCCCAGCGATTCCAGTCGCATGCGTTTCTGCGCCGGTTACCTGCACCAGGTGCAGGGCACGCTGCGGATGGTGGAGCTGTATGCACCGGCGATGGTTGCCGAGGAGCTGGAACTGCTGGCCAATGCGGTGCGTGACGGTGGCGTCGCCGACCGCGATGAGGCCTGCGCCACGCTGATGCGCGGCACCGTGCTGCTGCCCGACTACCTGGAGCGCCTGCAGAACGGCCACCGTGATATCCCGATCGTGCTGCTGCCGTTGCTCAATGACATCCGCGCGGTACGCGGCGCTGAAGGCATCAATGAAAGCGTGCTGTTCGCCTTCAATCCCGATGCCAGCGACGCCAGCCCGGACGAGCTCGAACACGCCCGTGGCAGCGTGAGCGGGCGTAACCGCGAGCTGCTCGATACCGTGGGCAGTGCGGTCAAGGAAGAGCTGATGCGCATCAAGGATGCGCTCGATCTGCATATGCGCATGGATGGCAATCCGGCCGACCTGCAGGTGCAGGTCAATGAGCTGGGCGCCGTCTCGGATACCCTGGGTGTGATGGGCCTGGGCGTTGCCCGTGGCATCGTTGCCCAGCAGCGCGATTCGCTGCACGAAGTCGTCAACGGCAGTCGTCAGATCGATGACAACCTGTTGCTGGATATCGCCGGCGCGCTGCTCTATGTGGATGCCTCGCTGGACGAGCAGGTTGCCCATCTGGGCGCCAACGTCGCGGGTGAGGATGATGCGGGTTCGGTGGAGACACGCCGTACCGTGGAAGTGCTGGCGCATGAAGCCATCGCCAATTTCACCGCTGCGCGCGAATCCTTTGTCGCCTTCATCGAGACCAATTGGGACCATGCCCGCCTGGCCGAAGTGCCACGTCTGCTGGGCGAGGTCTCCGGCGCACTGCGCATGCTGGAAATGCCGGCGCCGGCCGATTACCTGCAGGCCGTGCGCCAGTACATCGATGTCGAACTGATCGCACGCCAGCGTATCCCGAGCGGCCGCCAGCTCGACACCCTGGCCGACGCGATGGCCAGCCTGGAGTACTTCCTTGAAGCCCTGCGCGATCGCCGCCCGGGCCGCGAGGAAATCCTCGATATCACCCGCACCAGCCTGGAAACCCTGCGTTACTGGCCGATTCCGTCGCAGCAGGCCGTGGCCGACAGTGCTGTTGTCGAGACGGCGGTTGCCGACCTGAGCGCCGCAGCCGTTGCGGACAGCGCAGGCATCGCCGTGGCCGATTCGGCAGCTGCGGATATGGTCGAAACACTGGCTGAAACTGTCGAAACGGCGGGCGAAGCGTCGCCGGTTGTTGAACAGGCCACGATCATCGCTGCAGCGGCCGTGCCGCCGCCGTTGCCGCCACTGGAAGTGGAAGAGAAGCCGCAGGCTGCTGTCACTGATTACCCGTTGGTGTTTGGCGCGGCGATCAATGCCGTGGCAACCCCAGTCGCACCGGTCCAGGTTGTGGACGTGCCTGCGGTGTCTGCATCGCAGGGAGCAGACGGCGATGCCGGGAGTTTTGCATTCGATCCAGTGGCCGCCGAGACACCGGAAGCCGCTGCGAGCAGTTTCAGCCTGGCGCCGATGGTGCTTGAAGGCCAGGAGTCGGCGGATTCGAATGGCGCGGAAGCACCGGCGTCGTTTGCCGCGAGCTTCGACCCGGTCGCCGCCGAGGACGCGACGTCCACCGTCGCCAGCGACAGCTATCACTTCGACGCCTCGCTGTTGACGCTGGACGGTACCGATACAGCAGCAGCGCAGGCGTCCGAGCCTGCCAGCACCGGCGCGCTTGATGCCGAGCTGGTCAACCTTGAGTTTGCCGACACCGACGTTTTCTTCAGCCCTGAGCTGGAAGCCGTCGACCCGGTGATCGATGACGCAACGAACGCGCCGGTATCGCTGGCCAATGACTGGGAGCTGGCGGCCACGCCGGTTGAACAGGCATCCGCCCCGATCGAACCGGCATCCATGCCGGCGGAAGCCGTGTCCAAGCTGGATATGGAAACCGCTGCGTTCATGGCGCAGCTTGATGCAGCTGCCGAGGCCTTCGATCCGTTCGCGCTTCCTGAGCCGCTGCAACCTGAGCCGGTTACGGCGGAAGTTGCCGATAGTGCTGCCAGTGCTGCCGCGCCGACGCGTGCTTCCGCGCCGGCGCAGCAGCTTGAGGGCGGCTTCATCGATGGCGGCGATGTAATCGATCAGGACATCCGTGACGTCTTCATCGAGGAATTCGACGAAGAACTCGAGAACCTTGGCAACCTGCTGCCCGCATGGCGCGCGGCACCAGCCAACATGGAGCGTCTGCGCCCGGTACGGCGCGTATTCCATACCTTGAAGGGCAGCGGCCGCCTGGTGGGTGCGCGCACCCTGGGCGAGTTCAGCTGGAAGATCGAGAGCATGCTCAACCGCGTGCTCGACGGCAGCCGCCCCGCCAGCCCCGCCGTCATGGCTGCGGTGACCCATGCCTATGACGTATTGCCGGAACTGAATGCCGCGTTGCGCGGCGCCGGCAACATCCAGTCCGATCTGCTTGGCATACAGGATGTGGCTGACCGCGTTGCCGCAGGCGAAGAAGCGTTCTACGTGTCCGGTGCCAGCGCTGTTGCAACGGCCGCGCCGGCTGAGCAGGTGGCACCGGAAATCGCAATCGGCGAGCCGGCGGAAAGCGACCTCGCAGCAGCCATCGAAATCGACGACGCGGAAGGTACCCCTGCGTCGGTGGATGAGGTGCTGCGCGAGATTCTCGAAGCCGAGATCGGCGCGCATCTGGTCACGGTCAATGCGTGGCTGGCTGGCTCGGCTGCACAGCCGCAGCCGGTTTCCGAAGACCTGTTGCGCGCCGTGCACACCATGAGCGGTGCATTCGCGATGACCGATGTGCCGGTGATCACCCAGATCACCAGCCCGGCGGAAACCTTCGTCAAGCGTTCGCTGGCGGCTGCGGTTACGCCGACGGCTGCGGGCGTGGACGCGCTGGCGCAGATGGCGGTGGCCGTACAGGCCACGATCACGGCGCTGCGTGCGTCGTCACCACGCATCCCGGCGTTCCCGGGCGTGGCTGAGCGTCTGCAGGCGCTGGTTGATGCCCTGCCGGAAGGCAAGTGGCCACCGATGCAGGCCGAAGACGACCTCGTCGCAGACGATATCGCGGCTGTGCCGTCGACCGGTTCGCTGGACAGCGACGTTGGTTCCGAGCCGGTTGGTACGGAAGACCTGTCCGCGTACTTCGATGCCGGCTTGCTGGATGAGACGCCTGGCAGCGAAGCATCGCAGGACGTCCCTGCGCCGCTGGCCGCAGCCGAACCGGAGTTCCTGCAGGTTGGTGCCGACGTTGCCGAGCACGATGCACACGAGACAGCTGACGGTGCTGATGCGGTTGATGCGGAGCCGCTGTCGCAGCCGGTTGATGCTGCCGTTGAAAGCGGGTCGGAAGCCGTGGTTGCCGTTGATGAAGTGAGCGGGCAGATCGACATCGCCGGATCGGCTGAAGTCGTCGAGCCGGTTGCCCCGCAGCAAGCCGTCGACGCTGAAGACCACTATGACGCGGTGCGGGCGTCCACCTGGGGTGCTGCACACGACGCTGAGGAGACAGCAGAAGCAACGGATCCGCAGCTTGCCGTTGAAGCTGGCGAGGTCGAATCCGAATCGGCTGTCGGCACAGAAGTTGATCTGGCATCTGCAGCCGAAGCAGTCGACACGCAGGTCGAAGATGGTCAGCAGAACGCGTCGGTCGCGCTGGAAGCGTCCAGCCATCCGGATGACCGTGACAGCGTGGTCGCACGCGCCCTGGCCATCGCCACCGGTGCGGCTGCAGCTGGTGTTGGCGCAGCACAGCTTGGCTCGGTTGAATCCGAAGCCGAAGCCGAAGCCGAAGCCGAAGCATCAAGCCCGGCTGGGCAGGCTGCAGAAACCGAACTGGCGGCAGCAGACGCAGAAGAAATTGAAACGGCTGTGGCCGAAGAGCAGGCTGATGCTGCCGCGAAGCTCGACGAAGTCACCAATGACAGCGACGTGCCTTCGTCGATCGCGGCCGCCCAGACCGACGTTGTTGCTCCGATTGGCGATGAGCCGGTTGTGGATGCAGCGTTGGAGCTGGAAGCTGTAGAAGCCGAAGCCGAAGCCGAAGCCGAAGCTGAAACTGCAGTAGAAGCTGAAATCGAAGCTGAGACAGCTGTCGACGACGCTGCGTTGATCGAAGACATCGCTTCGAACGAAGACGATGCGTCGGTCGAGGACGCACTGGCAATCGAAGAAGCCGAGCAGCTTGAAGAAGCCGCTCAGCTTGACGATGTGGCCGTGAGCGACGTTGTCGAGCCGGTTGGCGTCGAAACCATTGCCGTCGCCAAGACCGTGCTGGCACCGCTGACCGCAGCGTTGCCGGAACAGGCTGAGGCACCAGCCGCTGCGGCCGTGGCGCACGAACTGGACGCTGGGCCGCTGAACTTCGCCGACTTGGACCGCGAGCTGGTCGATATCTTTGTCGAGGAAGGCAAGGACCTGCTCGACCATTGCGATGGTCTGGTCAACGACATGCGCGCCGCGCCGGAAGACCGCGAGGCGCTGGCGGGCCTGCAGCGTGACCTGCACACCCTCAAGGGTGGCGCGCGCATGGCCGGCATCAATGCCATCGGCGACCTTGGCCATGCCATCGAATCGCTGCTGGAGGCGGTTGCCGCCAACCGCACCGAGATCACCCGCGCCGACGTGCAGCTGCTGGAGCGCGGTTTCGACCGTCTGCACCAGTTGCTGATCCGCACCGGTGAGCATCGCGCGGTGGTCATGCCGACCGATCTGATCGAGGCCTTCGAAGCGCGCACCGATGGGCGCGCCGAAGCCGCGCAGGCACCGGTGGAAGCAGCTGCCAGCACGTTCGAACCGGCACCGGCAAATGCCGCTGCCGCCGACGTGCTTCCGAAGCCGCTGGCGGCGATCGAGCCGCTGTCTGCACCGCTGCGCGAAGAACAGGCGAGCAACGAGGAAGAAGGCGCGCCGCGCGGCCAGGAACAGGTGCGCGTGCGCGCCGACCTGCTCGACAGCCTGGTCAACCACGCCGGCGAAGTGGCGATCTACCGCTCGCGCCTGGAACAGCAGCTGGGCGCATTCCGTGGCGCCATGGCCGAGCTGGACCGTACCAACGCGCGTCTGCGTGACCAGTTGCGTCGTCTGGATCTGGAAACCGAAGCGCAGATCGTGGCGCGTTACCGCCGCGAGCATGAGCAGGCCGACCAGACCTTCGATCCGCTGGAACTGGATCGTTTCTCCACCCTGCAGCAGCTCAGCCGTGCGCTGAACGAATCGGCGGCCGACTTGGGCGGTCTGCAAGGTGTGCTGGACGATCTGTCGCGCAACTACGACACCTTGCTGCAGCAGCAGTCGCGTGTCAGCTCGGAACTGCAGGATGGCCTGATGCGTGCGCGCATGGTGCCGTTCGACGGACTGGTGCCGCGCCTGCGTCGCGTGGTGCGCCAGGCCGCGCAGGAAACCGACAAGCAGGTGCACCTGAAGCTGGAAGGCACCCACGGCGAACTCGATCGCAATGTGCTGGATCGCATGGTCGCGCCGCTGGAGCACATGCTGCGCAACTCGGTTGCGCATGGCCTGGAGCAGCCGGCTGCACGTACTGCCGCGGGCAAGCCGGAAGAAGGCGAAATCGCCCTGCGTCTGCGCCGCGAAGGTTCGGAAATCGTGCTGGAAGTGGGCGATGACGGTGCCGGCCTGGACCGCGAGGCGATCCGTCGCCGCGCCGAGCAGCGTGGCCTGCTGGGCAGCGACGAGCAGATCGACGATACCCAGCTGGACCAGATGATCTTTGCGTCCGGCTTCAGCACCAGCGAACAGGTCAGCCAGCTGGCAGGCCGCGGTGTGGGCATGGACGTGGTGCGCAACGAAGTGCGCCAGCTCGGCGGCTCGGTGGACATCCACTCGGTGCGCGGGCAGGGTGCGACCTTCACCCTGCGCCTGCCGCAGACGCTGGCGGTCACCCAGGCGGTGTTTGTCCGCATCGGCGAAACCACCTACGCGGTGCCAGTGGCATCGGTCAGCGGTATCGGTCGTATCTCCCGCGAGCGTTTCGAGTCCGGGCAGGGCGGCTACCACTACAACGGCGAAGATTTCAGCTTGTACAACCTCGGCACCCTGGTGGGTCAGGTTGCTGCCAAGGCCGAAGGCCAGGCCGAGATCCCGCTGCTGCTGGTGCGCTCCGGCGACCTGCGCGCAGCGGTTGCGATCGACCAGGTGCTGGGCAACCGCGAAGTCGTGGTCAAGCCGGTGGGCCTGCAGATCGCGTCGGTGCCGGGCATCTACGGCGCCACGATCACCGGCGAAGGCAACGTGGTGGTGATCCTGGACGTGGCACCGCTGGTGCGTCGTCATCTCACCCAGCCGCAGCAGTTGGTCGAGCACACCGAAACCAGCAACCAGCGCCATGTGCCGCTGGTGATGGTGGTCGACGATTCGCTGACCATGCGCAAGGTGACCGGCCGTGTGCTGGAACGTCACAACCTGGATGTAGCGGTGGCCCGCGACGGCGTGGAAGCGCTGGAGCAGCTGGAAGAGCGCATCCCGGACCTGATGCTGCTGGATATAGAAATGCCGCGCATGGACGGCTACGAGCTGGCCACCGCGATGCGTGCCGATCCGCGCTACAAGAACATCCCGATCGTGATGATCACCTCGCGCAGTGGCGACAAGCATCGCCAGCGCGCATTCGAGATCGGCGTGCAACGCTATCTCGGCAAGCCGTACCAGGAGCTGGATCTGATGCGCAATGTCTATGACCTGCTGGGGATCGCCCGTGCACGCGACTGACGACACTGCCAAGCCGGTTGCATTGCTGGCCCGTGCCGGTGCCGCCCGTGATCGCCTGCGCGAGGCGCTGGTCGCCGCTGGCGGCCGCATCGTGCTGGAAGAAGACCCCAACCAGTTGGAGCCGGCGACACTGACCTCGGCTGCGCCCCAGGTCGTGCTGGTGGCCTTGGAGCCGGCAGTCGAGGACGCGCTGGAGCGGCTGGAGTCGGTGCTGGAGACGCCTGAGCTTTCTCTGTTGTTCGAGGAAGCCGAGCTGGCCGCTCGCCGCGAAGGCTGGGAAGCACAGCGGTGGATCCGTCATCTGGCGGCCAAGCTGCAGGGCCACGACAACGTGCTGCCGCCGGGCCTGGAGAACGAAGACGCCGAGCCGGCCATCACCCTGGAACCCGGCTTGCCGCCACGTCCGGAAGACGGGCATGTGGATGCACCGTTGCAGTTCCATCTGGACGAGGCACAAGTGCAGGCCTATGACCTGCCTGCCGATGAGATCTACGTCGCTCCGGTCAGCGCGCTTGAACCGCGCCCGGAAGTGCTGTCGTTCGAGGAACTGATCGGCGGGAACGCGCAACCTGCGCAGCCATCGTCGCCGGGCCTGCCACCGCCGCTGCCGCCGGAGCCGGTTGTCGCGCCGGTTGAAGCTGAGAGCAGGAAGGCACCGATTGCTGACTTCAGCAGCTGGTCGCTGGTGGAGGATGACGGCTACGAGACGGCGCCTGCTGCAACCACCAACACCCCGGAGCCGCCTCCGGCCCTGGCCAGCCTGCTCAACAGCGAGTTGTCCCTGGTTGAGATCGACGCTGGCCCTGCCGAAGGCAATGGTGCGGTGCTGCTGATCGCCGGTATTGGTGGCCCGGATGCGGTGCGCCGCGTGCTGGCCAGCCTGCCGGAAGACTTCGCGCGGCCGGTGCTGGTGCAGCTGCGCCTGGATGGCGGTCGTTATGCCAACCTGGTCAAGCAGATGGCGCGGGCCACACCGTTGCCGGTGACCTTGGCCGATCCGGGCCAGAACCTGGTCCCGGGCGATGTCTATATTCTTCCCGACGTGATCGGCGTGGAGTCGAGTGCCGAGGGCCTGCGCTTCTGCGCAGAAGCCAACGACCTGCTCGGCGCTTTGCAGCCGGACCGCAGCGCGGTGCTGATGCTGAGTGGCGCCGATGTGGCGATGGTCGCCCCGGTGCTGGAGTTTGCCGGCAAGGGTGGCTGGGTGGCAGGGCAGATCGGCGAGGGGTGCTATGACCCGGCCGCTGCCAGCCAACTGGCTGTCGCTGGCTTGAGCGCCGGCGATCCGGAATATCTCGCTGCCGAATTGGCTGTGCATTGCGCGGCCTGACCGCAGCGCGACCCAGGAACTGACGATGAGCTACGCAAACAACGATGAAGTCCGTGGGGTACTGATACAGGCCGGTACCGAGCGCGTATTGCTGCCCAACGCGACGGTGGCGGAAATGATGTCCCGTGTTGCGGTCGAGCCGATTGCCAATACCCCCGGGTGGCTGGTCGGGCAGATCGCGTGGCATGGCTGGAGCGTGCCGTTGCTGTCCTATGCCGGCCTCAGTGGCCATGGCAATGAAATGGTGACCAGCAACAACAAGGTGGTGGTGCTCAAGGCGCTGGGGGGTAACCCGGACCTGCCGTATTTCGCCTTGCTGACCCAGTCCTTCCCGCAGCTGATCGCGGTACCCCGCGACGGCCTGCTGGCCGACGCATCGGAAGAAAGCCTGCCGGTAGGCGTGCACATGCGCGTATTGCTGGGCGAACAAAGCGCGCTGTTGCCGGACCTGGATGCGGTCGAAAGCGCGGTCATCCTCGCCCTGGCAGAAGCCGTAGCCTGACCGGCAGTAGTGCCGAGCCATGCTCGGCAGGGGCTTTCCCGGCAATCCTCAACATTGTGGGAGCGGCGTAAGCCGCGAAGCTCGCACTCCAACAGATTGCAGACCGGTTGGTGATTCCAGCGGTGTCGGCCTCGCGGCTTACGCCGCTCCTGCCCGGTGGGTACATCGGTAACGCCCCAGCCGAGCATGGCTCGGCTCTACACGATGGTCAGGCATTACCTGTAGTGCCGAGCCATGCTCGGCAGAAGCTCTCCAGGCAATCCTCAACATTGTGGG
>NZ_JASCOR010000117.1 GCF_029959445.1 Stenotrophomonas sp. PS02298
CGGCAAGGGCGTTACCGGTAGAGCCTTCTGCCGAGCATGGCTCGGCACTACATATGGCCTTATGTGCAGGGGGCGAACAGGTCGCGGGACTGGTCATACACCGACGTCTGCACCTGCATCAGCCCAAGCACCGAGGGGAACAGGTTGTCCTGGTCGCTGCGCTGCGCCGCGCGGTGGCGTACGCAGCTCATGTCCAGGCCACGGTCCGCGGCGAACCCCGGCGAGAACCACATCACCATCGGTACCCGGGTCTGCTCTTCCGGAGCAATCGCATACGGCACGCCGTGCAGATACAGACCCTTCTCACCCAGCGATTCGCCGTGATCGGACAGGTAGATCATCGCGGTGTCGTAGTCTTCCATTCCGCGCAGGGAGGCGATGGTGCGGGTCAGGAAATGGTCGGTGTAGCGGATCGCATTGTCGTAGCTGTTGACGATGTCCTCGCGGCTGCATTTGCCCAGGTCTGCGGTGTCGCAGGTTGGCGCGAACTGGCGGAACTGCACGGGGTAGCGCTGGAAGTAGCTCGGGCCGTGGTTGCCCAGCTGGTGCAGCACAACCACCCGGTCGCCGGGCTTGGCGCGTACCTGTGCAGCGAGGTTTTCCAGAAGGATCTCATCCATGCAGCGGCCGTCGGCGCACAGGTCCTGCGTGGTTGCATCATCCAGACGCTGGATTTCCAGGCCGTCGCAAACCCCCTTGCAGCCGGATTGATTGTCGCGCCACAGGGTAGCGATGCCTGCATGTTCAAGCACGTGCAGCAGTGATTGGTGACCGCGGATCTTTTTTTCGTCGTAGTCGTGACGGCCAAACGGCGAGAACATGCACGGCAGCGACACTTCGGTGCTGGTGCCGCAGGAATGCATGTCCGGGAAGTTGATCACGCCGGTCTGCGCCAACTCCGGCGTGGTCTGGCGGGCGTAGCCGTTCAAGCCCCAGTTCTGTGCACGCACGGTTTCGCCCACAACCAGCACCAGCAGGCGCGGTTTGCTGGTGGCGGCACGCGGCGTGGCCTTGGCATCCGTGCCCAGCGGCAACTTGGGTTGCTTCTTTATCGGGCTGGAACTGGCCAGGTTCTGCTTCAGCGCGATGAGATAGTTGGCCGGCGTGGCCAGGTAGCGCACTTCACGGTGATTGCGCATCAACGCGGAAACATTCTGGAACGACAGCATGGTGCCGGCGCCGCCGGCCACGATCACGCCCAGCAGGAAGGCTGCACGCCACAGCAGGGTGCGTCCCCAGCTGCGCTTGCGCAGCCGCATGCGCCACAGCAGCAGTGTCGGCAGCAGGCCGTAGCCGAGCAACGGCAGCAACAATGCCGGCGTCATCAGCTCGCCTGATTCCTTGTGGTCGGTGGCCAGCACATTGCGCAGCATGTCCGCGTCCAGATAGACGTTGTAGCTGTTCATGTAGTGCGTGGCGAAGGCGGTGGTGATGAACAGCGCCGTCAGCACGACCTTGGCATTCCAGCGCCAGATCAGCAGGCTGAACAGGATCGCGTGCGCGCTCACCAGCAGTGCAAACAGGGACACCGCGAACAGGATGCTGCCCGGGTTGGTAGCGAGCGCGCTGCGCCAGAACAAGGTGTTGCAGACCAACGCGAAGAACACGCTGGCCAACAGGATCAAGGTTTCGGTGCTGATCTCCGGGCGCCAGTTGTGCAGGCGTGACCAGGACAGCTGCAATCCGACAGGGCGGGCGACAGCGACGTTCATGCGTTTTCTCCAATGGCGCCATGTGCAGCACGCGCCGGGGATGTGATCGATGCAGACGCTGGGAACAGCCACAGGTAAAGAACGGTTGCGACCAGCCAGCTGATCGTCAGTGCCCACAGGTCGTGCGAGGCAAAGTGGGCGCCACGCAGCTGCTGGGCCAGGCCGAACACCATCCCGACCAGCAGGGCGGTGCCCAGTGCCGGCCAGCGCCATTGCGGGCGCACCTGCAACATGAAAAAGAACAGCGCCACCCAGGCGTAGCCCGAGCCGGCATGGCCGGCCGGGAAGCAGGCGGCGTGACCCAGGGCAACCGGGCGCTGTTCGAACAGGCCGATGAAGGGGCGTAGTCCGCCATAGCGTTCAAGGTCCCAGGGGCAGTCCATGTGGGTCCAGGATTTCAGCAGCGCAACGATGCTGCTGGTCAGCGCTACCGATGACAGCAGGTAGGCCAGCGGCCGCCGCAGCGGGCGCCAGCGCTGGTCCATGCAGCTGCGGATCAGCGCCAGGATCACCAGCAGCGCCACAAACCAGGTCAGGTTGCGGCCGCCCTTGTGGATCAGGTGGCTGGTCCACCACGCATCCTTCAACGCCCACTGGCTGCCCTGCCAGCGGAACAGCTGATCGGCAAGCCATTGGTCACCGTTGCCTGCCATCAACAACAGGCTGCCGGCGGCAGCAATCATCAGCGGGATCAGCAGGGCACGCCCGGCGAAACTCAAACGGCTGCGTTCGGCGGCCGGAATCAGGGTGGCGGAAGTGGGTTGCTGCGACATGGAGCTGGGGCACCGTCAATCTGGATGCGGCCATGCTCGGTCGGCCTGTGTCGGAGACAGGTAGGAGCGATGTCGTGAATTTGTCGGTGCTTCAGCTTGGCTGCCGGGATGGGCGCGGCAGCATGAATGCAAGAGAGGCTGTGCCGGGTCCGGCGCAGCCTCTCTTACCTATGTTTCAAGCACTCCGGTTCAAGGAGCGCGCTGCAATCTTCAGGCGTCAATCGCCGTCGCTTTCCAGTGCGCCTTCACTGCCGGCCACGACGCCGTGGGTCCTGGCGACACAATCGGCCTGCAGCGCGGTGCCGGGCAGCAACTGCCAGTTGTTGCGGTTGGCACTGCCGATATCGATGACCTGGCTACGATCGGCGCAGGGTGTCATAGCCTTGTCCAGCACGAACAGCCAACGCCGCTGCGGATCTGCAATGACCCAGCGTGCCGCGTCTTCCCATTGTTCGGCGACCGGGCGCTTGAAGCCGAAGTCGGTGGCCTGTGGATGGGTCTGCAGCAGGTTCTGTTCACGCCAGGCAACCATGCCCAGCTCAGCATCAGGGCCGATGTGCGCACGGACTTTGTCCATCACCAGCGAAGCGGAGCTGTAGGGATCAAGTGCAGGCATCGCGCCGAGCCCATACATCGACCACAGCATTACCGTGGTCAGCGCTACCGCCAGCCCGGCACGGCGCAGTCGCAGTACCACCACCACGAGTAGCGAGGCGGCGCCAAAGCCGATCAGCCACCAGCCAACCTGCGGCAGCACCCACGGGTCGATAGCGCGCTTGATCGCATTGCGCTGGGCCCAGCCATCGCCGTGCACGGCGCCGTAGCCGACCACCAGGGTGGCGAGTGCCAACAACAGCACGTAGGCCAGCAGCAGCCAGCGCACGCCGGTGCGGCGCAGCAGGCCGGGCAGCAATGGCGCCGCCGCGATGGCCAGGGCCGGCAGCATCGGCAGGATGTAGACCTCACGCTTGCCGGGGCTTGCGCTGAAGAACAGCAACACCAACAGGGCCCAGCCCAGCAGCAGGATGTAGCGCGGATCGGCACGGCGGCAACGGCGCCACCACGCCGGTAGCAGCCACGGTGCCAGCAGGCTGCCCGGCAGCCACAACGTGGCCATTACCTGCAGGTAGTACCAGAACGGCTGGTGGTGGTGCCAGGCGTTGGCGTAGCGGGTGCCGGTCTGCTTGAACAGCAGTTCCTTGGCATAGGACTGCAGGTGCGGCTCGGGGTTCTGTAACAAGGCAATGGCCAATGGGCCGAGCCAGATCGCGGTGCCAGCCAGGAAGGCCGGCAGCAGCAGCCACCAGCCCCAGCTGCGGCCCGGTCCGGCGGCATGCGGATGGCGCCAGCGCCAGGCCATCCACGGCAGCAGCATCAGCAAGGGCAGGAAGCCGACGCCCTTGGTCACGGTGCCAGCGCCAGCGGCGAACGCGGCCAGGGCCAGCGCCCACCAGTTCGGGCCGAGCAATAGATGGCGTACCAGTCCCCACAGCGCGAGCGTGGTCATGCCGACCAGCACCATGTCGATCTGCGCGCGTTTGGCCATCAACCCGAACTGGATGCAGACGAACAGCCCGACGACGGCATAACGGGCGACCTGCCGGTTCCACAGGCGCCGGCTCATGTCCCAGGTCAGCCACAGCGTGAGCAGGGCGGCCAGCAGCGAGGGCAACAGGAAGGACAGGTTCCAGTCACCGATCACTTTGTAAGTGGCCGCCTGGATCCACATGAAAGTGGCGGGCTTCTCTGCGTAGAGTTCGCTGCCACGGTGTGGCAACAGCCATTGCCCGGTCTCCACCATATGCCGTGCGGCCAGCACGAAGCGCGGCTCGTCCGGTGGCTGCGGCGAGCGCATGCCCAGTCCTGCCAGCAGGCTGGCGATGACCAGGGCGATCAGGATGACGAACCATCTGTTGTTGCGGGAGGAGCAGGGCAGGTTCGGGCGCACGAAGGGCTCGGTGTCGAAGGCTGGCAGGATGATGACGTGAACCATGTTGGAAACACGTCGAAGCCAGTATGGCTGGCTCGGATGGCATTACGACGGCATTCCGACAGGGGCGGCGCTAGGATACGCCGAAGGCGTCCCGGCCCGGGGGCGGCAAGGTCCCGTACGCATGCGGCTGCTGGTCATCGAAGACAATCACAATCTGATCGCCAACCTGTTCGATTACTTCGAAGCGCGCGGGCATACCCTCGATGTTGCCCCGGACGGCATCACCGGTCTGCACCTGGCCGGCACCCAGAGTTATGACGCCATCCTGCTGGACTGGATGCTGCCGCGCATGGAAGGGCCGGAAGTGCTACGCAAGCTGCGCGAGGAGTTCCGCTCCGAGGTGCCGGTGATCATGCTCACCGCCCGCGACGAGCTGCCGGACAAGATCACCGGCTTCCGTGCCGGTGCCGACGATTACCTGACCAAGCCGTTCGCGCTGCCCGAGCTTGAGGTGCGGCTGGAGGCGGTGCTGGCGCGTACCCATGGACGCAACCCGCGCAAGGTACTGGAAGTGCATGACCTGCAACTGGACATGTCGACGTTCGAAGCCCAACGCGCGGGGCAGGTGCTGCACCTGTATCCGGCCTGCCGCAAATTGCTCGAGGTGCTGATGCGCGCCAGCCCGGCCGCAGTTACCCGTGATCAGCTGGAATATGCGCTCTGGGGCGATGATCCGCCGGACGGCGACATGCTGCGCTCGCATATCTACGAACTGCGTCGCGCGGTCGATGGCCCGTTCGAACAGAAGCTGCTGCAGACTTTGCCGCGTGTCGGCTATCGCCTGTCCGCACCTGCAGCAGGTAGTGCGCAATGACACGCCGCACGCTGCGCCGCAAGCTGCTGGGCTGGCTGGCGATCTATGTGGCGTTGGTGACACTGGCGGTATTCAGTGCCGCCAACTACGTGCACGAACACGCCGAGCACGCGGTGTGGCGCTCGCTGTTGAACACCGAGCTGGACAGCATCATCGGCCAGATGCGCACCGACCCCGCGTACCACTGGCAGGACTCGGACACGCTGTGGTTTTACGCGGAGCATGAGCCTGGCGGCATTCCCGAGAGTCTGGGGCGGCTGCATCCCGGCTTGCATGACGGTGCGTTGCTGGATGGCAAGGACACCGCGGTGATGGTGCGCGATACCTCCGACTTCGGTCGGGTGGTATTGGCGCTGGATATTTCCGACTTTGGTGAGCTGGAGCACTTCATCACCCGCTGGGCACTGCTCGCTGGTGTGGCGTTGTTGCTGGTGACCTTGCTGATGGCCTGGGTTGGCATGACCCGCCTGGTAAGGCCCTTGTCTGTGCTCGCGGAGGACATCGCCCAGCTGAGCCCCGAGCGGCGTGGACAACGGGTGCTGGTGGACAAGCGCGGCAGTACCGAGCTGGAAGTGATAGCCGGTGCCTTGAATGATTACCTGCAGCGCAACGAGCATTTCGTCGATCGCGAACGTGCCTTCATCAGCACCGCCAGCCACGAATTGCGCACGCCGATCGCGGTAATCACTGGTGCCGCCGAATTGGCGTTGGAGCAGCCGGGCTTGCCGGACAGAGCGCGCCAGCAACTGCTGCGCGTGCGCAATACGTCGACCGGCATGGAGCAGTTGATCCAGCTGCTGCTGGTGCTTGCGCGTGATCCGGCCAAGCTGGCTGCGATGAGCGAGCTGGTGGCGCTGGATGAGCTGCTACCGGAAATCGCCGAAGACCACCGTTATCTGGCCAAGGGCAAGGAGCTGGAACTTGTGCTGGTGGAGGCTGCCCCCTGCCAGTTGCTCGCACCGCTGGCGGTGGTGCAGGCGGCAGTTGGCAATCTGCTGCGCAATGCCATCGAGAACAGTGATCGTGGCGTGGTGCGGTTGGGAATCTCCGCCAACGCCGTGCTGACCATTGAAGACCCCGGCCATGGCATGAGCCCGGAAGAAGTCGCGCAGGTGTATGCGCGCATGAGCAAGGGCGAGCGCAATCCGGGCGCGGGTATTGGCCTGGACCTGATTGCGCGGCTGTGCGATCACCTGGGCTGGAAGCTGGAGATCCATTCGCAGCCGGAGCGGGGCACGCGGGTCACCTTGGATATGGGTAGTTCCCGGCCGCGGTAGGAGTGCAGAGCTGTTGTGGGAGCGGCGTAAGCCGCGAAGCTGGCAATGCTTGTGGGCTGGCAACCTTCGGGCCGGATGGTCTATCGGCTTCGCGGCTTATGCCGCTCCTACAAGGTCATTCGCCCGGCAACAGCTCGCGCTCCAGGAGCCATCGCTTTGCATCGTCGGCGTCCTGTTCGAACCAGGCCTGGGTCGAACCCAGTCGGTAGGTATAGCCCCAGCTGTCCATGTCGGCCATCAGCCGCGCGCTGCCTACGCCGGGCAACTGCCCGGCCAACACGATCTGCAGGTAGCAGGTGGCGTCCTCCTCGGGCACCGAGTCGGTGGCGTCGGTGTGCACCTGCGCACGTCGCTCGGGCGGCAGCACGATCAGGTGGCAGGATTCGTGCAGCATCGAATGCACCGGCGTGTCGTCGCGCACATAGACATCGCAGGCGATGATGCCGGCCTCGGGCTCGCCCCAGTAACTGCCGGGAATCTTCTCGCCGGCGGCTACGTGGTTCAGGCGCAGGCCGTGGCGCGCGAGCAGGTCCGCAGCGTCGGTCCATTGGATATCGCCAACGCACAGCACGGGCTGGGTTGGTTCGTTGGCAGGGCGTTCGTTCACGGGCACTGGAGTCCCGGCGGCCGTGGCCGCCGGGCTGTCATCACTTGTCGTCGGGCAGGGCCACGGAAATGTCGAGCACGTCGTTGGCGCCATCCTTGACCAGGTCCACCTTGACCGCGTCGGCGTCGATGTTGACGTACTTCTTGATCACTTCCAGCAGCTCACGCTGCAGCAGCGGCAGGTAGTCCGGGCCACCGCGGGTGCTGCGTTCCTGCGCGATGATGATCTGCAGGCGGTTCTTCGCGGTTTCGGCGGTGGTCTTCTTCTGTCTCAGGAAGTCGAGCAGTCCCATGCTTATCCTCCAAACAACTTGCTGAAGAAGCCCTTCTTCTCCACGGTGGTGAAGCGCATCGGGCGCTCTTCACCCAGGATGCGGCCGACGGCGTCCTCATAGGCTTGGCCGGCTGGCGACTCGGCGTCCAGGATGACCGGCTCGCCCTTGTTGGAGGCGTTGAGTACGTCGCCGGATTCGGGGATGACGCCGATGGCCTTGAGCCCCAGTACTTCTTCCACGTCGGTGATGCTCAGCATCTCGCCGCTTTCAACGCGCGAGGGGCTGTAGCGGGTCAGCAGCAGGTAGGCCGGCACGGCCTTGCCGGCTTCGGCATTGGCGGTCTTGGAGTCGAGCAGGCCGATGATGCGGTCCGAGTCGCGTACCGAAGACACTTCCGGATTGACCACGACGACGGCGCGATCAGCGAAGTACATCGCCAGGAACGCGCCCTTCTCGATGCCGGCCGGGGAGTCACAGATGATGTAGTCGAAGCCGTCGGCAGCCAGGTCCTTGAGGACCTTCTCCACGCCTTCCTTGTTCAGCGCGTCCTTGTCGCGGGTCTGCGAGGCAGCCAGCACGTACAGGTTGTCGAAGCGCTTGTCCTTGATCAGGGCCTGCTTCAGCGTGGCCTCACCGTGGACGACGTTGACGAAGTCGTACACCACTCGGCGCTCGCAGCCCATGATCAGGTCTAGGTTGCGCAGGCCGACGTCGAAGTCGATGACGGCAACTTTCTTGCCGCGCCGCGCGATGCCGCAGGCGATGCTGGCGCTGGAGGTGGTCTTGCCGACGCCGCCCTTGCCGGAGGTGACTACGATGATTTCAGCCAAAGGATCTCTCCTGAATGTCGTTGTGAGCTGCGTCAATCCAGCGCAGCAATCATGATCTGGTCCTGTTCCAGCCACACCTGCACGGCCTTGCCGCGCAGGTTGTCCGGAATATCGTCCAGTACCTTATACCGTCCTGCAATCGCGACCAGTTCAGCGTGGAAGTCGCGACAGAAAATGCGTGCGCTGGTGTTGCCCTGGGCACCGGCCAATGCGCGGCCACGCAGCGTACCGTAGATATGGATGCTGCCGTCGGCGATGACCTCGGCGCCGGCGCCCACCGTTGAGAGTACGGTCAGGTCGCAGTTCTCTGCGTACAGCTGCTGGCCCGAGCGCACGGTGGTCAGCTGCATCTTGCCGGGCTGTGGTGCAGCGCCATCAGCGGGCTGTGGGGCAGGGGTTGCCGCTGCGGCTGCAGCACGTTTGTTCTGCTTGGGAGCGGGGGCTGCGGCCGGAGCCGGCTCGGTCTCGACGGGCTCGTACTGGGCACGGAACTTGGCCAGTACCGGCAGGCCCAGCTGCTGCGACAGGGTTTCTGTTTCACTGGTGCCGTAGGCCAGTGCCACCGGCAGGACGCCGGCGTCGCGCAGGCCGTTGACAAGCTGCTGTGCGGTGGCCAGGTCCGGGAGTTGGCTCAAACCACCAAAATCCAGGATCACCGCCGCGCGACCGAACAGCTTGGGCGCGCGCGCCACGCGTTCGCGCATTTCCTGGGCCAGGCGCTCCACGTCGAGGGTGCGGATGCGCAGGTTGGCAATGCCGACCTGCCCGATTTTCAGTTCACCAGCCTGTTCGTAATCCAAATTCACTGCCATCTCAGGTTCCGGTCGGCCGCTGTTGCAGCAGCCGGCGTGTGTTGCCTACCCAGGGAACGTCGGGCAGGTTGTCGCCATAGGTCTCTTTTACCCACTCGTAGCTGCACAGATCCTTGAGCAGCATGCTGGCCCGCACATCGACCGAGGGCATGGTGTTCTGGCCGACCTCGCGGAAGCCGAAGCTGCCATGGAACAGCAGGGCGGCATCGGCGCCGTGGTCGAGGAAGACCTCGCAGGCCATCTGTGGGTAGCGCAGCTCAGCATAGCTCTGGGCATCGGCATAGAACGCGCGGCCGACACCACCGCCACGGCGGCGGCTGGCCACCACGATGCGGTCGATATAGAAGAAGCTGGGGTAGCGCTGCTGGAACCAGGCGAAGTTGCAGCTGTCATGGGCACTGTTGCTGCCGTAGCCGACCAGGAAGCCGGCCATGTTGCCGTCGCGTTCGGCAACCCGGAAGTATTCGGCTGTTTCGTAGAAACGGCGGACCTTGGCTGCATCCAGCGGAAGAATCGCAAGACCAGCGTTGTTGTTCAGTGCCAGGACGGAATCGAGCTCGTGCTCGCGCACGTCGCGGATAACAATCGACATTGTGACTCCGTGGGGTATCGCGGTCGGCCCAAAGGGCTGTGGCGCGATTATCGCATGGGTGGCCCGAGCCGGGCGAGCCATCAGCGAAGGTCGGCATGCATGACTTCCGAGGGAGGGCGTTGGGGCGGCCGGGTCCTTACCATGCAGGCATGTTGGGATACCTCAGCCATACCCGAGTCCTCCGCCTGGCCGGCCTGTTTACCTGGGCCCTGGTCAGCCTGCCCCTGATCTATACCCAGTACGCGCCTGAGGAGGGTGTGCTGCAGCCTGCCGCCGGGGAGGCGATCTGGCTGTTCCTGGCCTACCTGACCTTTGGCGGCTGCTACTTCTGGCTGACCCGCGGGCTCAACGCCGCCGGCCACACCAGCTGGTACGACCGGTTGGCGTTGCTGCTGCTGACGGTTTCGGCGCTGGTGGTGAGCTATCTGTCCGCCACTGGCCTGGGCAGCATCCTGATGATGGTCGCGGCCGGGGTGATCCCGTGGCTGCTGAGCCGCTGGGTCGGCGTCATCTGGCTGGTGCTCAGCCAGCTGGCGGTGCTTCCGGTCTATAACCTGATCCTGGGCCTGCCGCTGTTCGAGGCGCTGCTGCAGTCGCTGCTATACGGTGGCTTCTCGATGTTCATCTTTGTCACCAGCCTGGTGGCCCGGCAGCAGACGCAGGCGCGGGAGGAACAGCGGCGCCTGAACGCCGAGCTGCGGGCCACGCGGCTGCTGTTGGCCGAAAGCGCCCGGGTCAACGAGCGCACCCGTATTTCCCGTGAGCTGCACGACCTGCTTGGGCACCACCTGACCGCGCTGAGCCTGAATCTGGAAGTGGCCGGGCATATCACCGAGGGCCAGGCGCAGGAACACGTCCGCCAGGCGCATACCCTGGCCAAACTGTTGCTCACCGACGTGCGCGAGGCGGTCAGCCAGCTGCGCGAGAGCGGGGCGATCGACCTGGCGGCCGCCCTGCGGCCGCTGACCGAGCGGGTGCCGTCGCTGGATATCCACCTGCGGATCGATGACCCGTTCAGCGTTGAAGATCCCGAGCGCGCCCATGTGCTGCTGCGCTGTACGCAGGAGATCATCACCAATGCGGTGCGCCATGCCGGCGCCCACAATTTGTGGATCAACGTGGAGCGGGATGCCGCGCAGGTGGTCATCAGCGCGCATGATGACGGCATCGGTGGCGATTTCGAGGAAATAATGCCGGGCAATGGCTTGCGCGGCATGCGCGAGCGGCTGGCGCAGTATGGGGGTGTGCTGGACGTATCGGCACGAAGCGGTGAGGGTTTCCGTCTTCGCGCCAGCCTGCCACTGGTTACCAATATGATGTTGGCCTCGGGGCCGCAAGGAGTGAATTGATGATCCGTGTCTGTCTGGTCGACGACCAAACCCTGGTCCGGCAGGGCATCCGTTCGCTGCTGGCGCTGGATGACGGCATTGAAGTGGTGGCCGAGGCCATCGACGGACGCCAGGCGGTGGAGATGATTCCGCAGGTGCAGCCGGATGTGGTGCTGATGGACATGCGCATGCCGGTGATGTCCGGGCTGGAAGCGCTGCAGACGCTGAGCCGCGCCGGCACGCTGCCGCCGTCGATCATCCTGACTACCTTCGATGATGACCAACTGGTATTGGCCGGGCTCAAGGCCGGTGCCAAGGGCTATCTGCTCAAGGATGTGACCCTGGAACAGCTGGTGGGCGCCATCCGTACCGTGGCCAATGGTGGCTCGCTGGTGCAGCCGGCGGTGACCCAGCGCCTGCTGTCCGGGCTGGAGCACATGCGCAATGAGTTCGTCAGCCTGGACCGGCCGGACCCGCTGACCGACCGCGAGACCGAGATCCTGCGGCTGATGGCGAGCGGCTTCTCCAACAAGGAGATCGCCAACTCCCTGGGCGTGGCCGAGGGCACCATCAAGAATCACGTTTCCAACATTCTTTCCAAGCTGGGCGTGCGCGACCGTACCCGTGCCGTGCTCAAGGCCTTTGAGCTGCAGCTTGTCTGACTCGGGTACCGCAGAACATCGCGGTTCGGATGAATACGGTTCCGCTGATCAAGGCCGCGCTGTGGGCGATCCGGAGAAAAATGCCTGCAGTACTGGTGCTGGACACCTCGGACGGTGGAAAATAGCGCGGCTACGGCAAAATACAGCCCCAGCTATCGGGTGAAAGCGCGCAGGATTGGTGGTTGATACGCTACCCTGCGGTGCATCGATGAGATAGCGCATTCTGGTAATGGAAACCGGTATGCCAAATGTGGTGAACAACCTGCGAAAAGCCTGATAGGATGGGGGCTTCGCTTCAATCAACCCGGCCGTGGGATCGGCCCCGGAGACTCCTGAATGACCCGTATTATCGAGTTCCTGATCGCCTTGGGGATCGTGGCTGGCCTGTTTGTCCTCATTGGCGTGTGTCTGCCGGGCGAGCGCCACATTACCGAAAGCATCGAAACCAACCGCAAGATGACGATCGTGTATGACACGGTCAACAGCCTGCGCCGCTTCAAGGATTGGAATCCGCTTGTGCTGCGCGACAAGGCCGTGGAGCTGAAGTTCAGCGGCCCGGACGCCGGCAAGGGCGCCCGCATGGACTATTCCTCCACGGGCCTGGGCCAGGGCAGCTGGGAAATCACCGATAGCGAAAAGAACAAGCGCGTCGTGATTGCCATTGAAGACCCGACCCGCGGTACCGACAAGGTGACCTCGTTCACGCTCGAGCCGACCGGCAAGAACGATCGCAACGTCAAGATCACCCAGGACTACAGCGTCAAGTACGGTTTCGATCTGTTTGGTCGTTACGCTGGCCTGTACGTCAGCCGCCACATCGGTGACGACCTGAAGCTGGGTCTGTCGCGCATGGCCAACATGCTGGCCTCGGTGCCGAACGTTGACTACGCCGCTGCCGAAGCGCCGTTGAACGACCTGAAGGTTGTCCAGGTGCCGGCTGAAAACCTGCTGGTGGTCAACGCCGGTAACATCGACCGCAACAACGATGCCATCCAGAAGTCGATCGACGACAACATGGAATGGATCAAGCGCGCGATGGATGCCAATGGTCTGGTTGCTGCTGGTCCGGTCCGTATCGTCACCACCGATTTCGGTGCTGAAAAGTACGCCTTCGACGTGGCTCTGCCGGTTCGCAAGGGCAGCGCTGCTGCTCCGGCTGCCGACAAGAAGGACGGCGAAGCTGCCGCTCCGGCCGCTGCTGCGGCACCGGTTGCTGCGGGTGATGCCGCCGAGCTGAGCGTGAAGATCCCCGCGGGCAACCCGGTGACCTACGTGCATGCTCCGGCCCACCGTTCGGCATTTGCTTCCTACACCGGCCACATGGCTGGCCTGGACCTGGCCCGTAACGGCCTGCGTGCATGGGCTACCACCACCGGCAACGAAGTTGTTGACCGTCCGTATGAGTCGTGGAAGGGTGGCGTGGCCAAGGCCTTCACCGTCGATGGTTCCTACGACCTGTACTGGGCCGTCAAGTAATCATCGGGTTGTTGTCGATGATCTGATCGAGAAAACGCGTCGCTTCCAGCGGCGCGTTTTTTTATGGATGGTGTTTGCAGGATTGATTGGAGAACGAGATGTTGGGAGTGGAACGGCGTGCGCGTAAACCCTCGTTTCTGGCTTTCTGCGGCGGCCTGCTGGCGGCGGCGGCGGTGGGTCTGTCGGCTTACGCCTCGCATGGGGTGAGTGAAGCGCTGGCGCAGTCGCACCTGAACACCGCGGCCTTGTACGCATTCGGCCACGGCGTGGTGCTGGTGGGATTGGGGGCGTCCTCGGTGAACCAGTTGGGTCGCGGTGCGCTGTATGTGTTGCTGCTGGGAACGTTGTTGTTCTCCGGCAGCCTGGTCGGCAATGTACTGATGCACTGGCCGACAACGCTGGCACCGGCCGGTGGCATCACCCTGATGGGCGGTTGGGTGCTGCTGGCACTCAGTGCCTTGCGCCGTTGAGCCATGCCCCGCTATCGACGCGGCTTCGACATCGATGAGGCGCAGGCGCACCTGCAGCGGGTGGACAAGCGCCTGGCCGGCTGGATGCGCCGCATCGGGCCGTTGCCGGCGCCACCGGGCTGGGCGCGTTCGTTCGACCCGGTAGATGCGTTGGCGCGGGCAATCCTGTTCCAGCAGCTCAGTGGCAAGGCCGCTTCGACGATAGTCGGGCGGGTGGAGACGGCGATTGGCGGCAAGCGCCTGCACGCTGCAAGCCTCGATCTGATTGATGACCCCGGGCTGCGGGCGTGTGG
Organism: Stenotrophomonas sp. PS02298; assembly: GCF_029959445.1. Classification (GTDB taxonomy): domain Bacteria; phylum Pseudomonadota; class Gammaproteobacteria; order Xanthomonadales; family Xanthomonadaceae; genus Stenotrophomonas. Next base: position 13,914 of record NZ_JASCOR010000117.1, read on the forward strand.
CGTATCCGGCAACAAGGCCTTGGCGCTGCGTGATCTTGCCCGGCGTGAGCGCGCCGGTGAATTGCCGGGCCTGCGGCAGATGTCGGTGATGGATCACCAGTCCATCGTCGACGCACTGGTGGCAGTGCGCGGCATCGGCCGCTGGACGGTGGAGATGATGCTGATGTTCCGCCTCGGTCGTCCCGACATCCTGCCGATCGATGACCTGGGTATCCGCAAGGGCGCACAGCGCGTGGATGGCAGCGAGACAATGCTGACGCCCAAGGCGCTGGCCGAGCGCGGCGAACGCTGGGGCCCGTACCGCACCTGGGCCAGCCTGTATCTATGGCGCATCGCCGACTTCAGTGTAGACCCCAGACAAAAGACCAATCGCTCGCAGGACTAAGTGGCGAGGTGAAGCGCCTGCTTTCTTCTGTGGGAGCGGCGTAAGCCGCGAAGCCGGTAGATCGTCAGCACCGAATTGCAGCCCACCTGGCTGAATCTGCCATGGTGTTAAGCCTGATGCCTCCTTTGATTGCGGTTTTGCCCAGCAGCTCGGTTGCCGTCAGCCTCGCGGCTTACGCCGCTCCCACAAATGCGGTGCGCTCCCGATTGCAGGAGCGGCGTAAGC
>NZ_JASCOR010000118.1 GCF_029959445.1 Stenotrophomonas sp. PS02298
GGTGCGTTGTACGCACCGGCCGACCCGAAGCTGCTGGACCAGCTGTATTCCAAGAACGTTGAAGTTGCCCGTCAGGAACCGGCTGGCCCGAGTTTCTGGGGCATCGTGCTGCAGTTCCTGCCGATCCTGCTGCTGATCGGCTTCTGGATCTTCATGATGCGCCAGATGCAGGGCGGTGGCGGCGGTGCCAAGGGCGCGATGTCCTTCGGTAAATCCCGCGCCAAGCTGCAGGGCGAAGACCAGATCAAGGTCACCTTTGCCGACGTTGCGGGCTGCGACGAAGCCAAGGAAGAAGTTGGCGAGCTGGTCGAGTTCCTGCGTGATCCCTCCAGGTTCACCAAGCTGGGCGGCAAGATCCCGCGCGGCGTGCTGATGGTGGGGCCGCCGGGTACCGGCAAGACCTTGCTTGCCCGCGCCATTGCGGGCGAGGCCAAGGTCCCGTTCTTCGCGATCTCCGGTTCGGACTTCGTCGAGATGTTCGTCGGCGTCGGCGCCAGCCGCGTGCGCGACATGTTCGAGCAGGCCAAGAAGCATGCGCCGTGCATCATCTTCATCGACGAAATCGATGCCGTTGGCCGTCACCGCGGCTCCGGCACCGGCGGTGGCCACGACGAGCGCGAGCAGACCCTGAACCAGATGCTGGTCGAGATGGACGGCTTTGAAGGCGGCGAAGGCGTGATCGTGATCGCTGCCACCAACCGTCCGGACGTGCTGGACAAGGCGCTGCTGCGTCCGGGCCGTTTTGACCGCCAGGTCATGGTCGGTCTGCCGGACATCAAGGGCCGTGAGCAGATCCTGCGCGTGCACCTGCGCAAGGTGCCAGCCGCCGATGACGTGCGTCCGGAAGTGCTGGCGCGCGGTACCCCGGGCTTCTCCGGTGCCGATCTGGCCAACCTGATCAATGAAGGCGCCCTGTTTGCGGCTCGTCGCAACAAGCAGGAAGTCGACATGAAGGACTTCGAGGACGCCAAGGACAAGATCTACATGGGTCCTGAGCGCCGCAGCATGGTGATGCGTGAGGAAGAGCGTCGTAACACCGCTTATCACGAGTCCGGCCACGCTGTTGTCGCGATGTCGCTGCCCAAGGCCGACCCGGTGCACAAGGTCACCATCATGCCGCGCGGTTGGGCGCTGGGCCTGACCTGGCAGCTGCCGGAGCACGACCACATCAGCAAGTACAAGGAGCGCATGCTCGAAGAGCTGGCGATCCTGTTCGGCGGCCGCATCGCCGAGGAGATCTTCGTCGGCGAGATGTCGACTGGCGCCTCCAACGACTTCGAGCGTGCGACCAAGCTGGCCCGAGCCATGGTCACCAAGTACGGCATGTCCGATGTGCTGGGCATCATGGTCTACGCCGATGAAGAAGGCGGCTATGGCATGCACAGCAAGACCATTTCCGAGGCCACCCAGCAGAAGGTGGACGCGGAGATCCGTCGCATCCTCGACGAGCAGTACAACGTTGCTTACCGGATCCTGGACGAGAAGCGCCAGATCGTGGAGGCAATGACCGCTGCGCTGCTGGACTGGGAAACCATCGACGCCGAGCAGGTCAAGGCGATCATGGAAGGTCGCAAGCCGTCGCCGCCCGCAGGTTGGGTGGACAAGGGCGGCAACAACGACCGTGCCGACGACGGCAAGGGCGGCGATGCCCCGCAGCCGGTGACGCCGATCACCGATCCTGCCGGCCAGCACTGAGCCGACAGCAGCATCAATGCAAACAGAACGGGCCGGTTTTCCGGCCCGTTTTTTATGCGCCAGCCGTCGTGCTGGGCGAGAATAGCGGCACTTTGGTTTTCCCTGGTTGTGTCCCATGAATGATTCCACGCCGCCGCCCAAGGCACCCTCGGCCAACGTGCCGGAGATGATCATCGCCACCGTGGCAGGTGTCGGTTTCGGGGTGAAGACCAACAACTTCCTCGCCGGTATCTTCATCGGCGTGGTGCTGGGCGTGATCCTGAGCCTGATTGGTAGCCGTATCCGCGCCCGTAACAAGGACTGATCGCTGGCATTGTGCTGTCATCTGTTGGTCGAGAGTGTGCCGCCGGCTTCGCTGGCGCGCCGTTGCGGTGGCTTAAACTAGGCGCTGTTGCAGTCCGCCGGAGCGCCCATGTTTGATGTTTTCCCCACCCTGGAATGTGGCGACCGTACGCTGCGGCTGGATCGGCCGCAGGTGATGGGCATCGTCAACGTCACCCCGGATTCGTTTTCCGACGGTGGCCAGCATGCAGACACCGCTGCTGCCGTCGCGCATGCCTTGGCGCTGGTCGAGCAGGGGGCGCATCTGCTGGACATCGGTGGTGAATCCACCCGTCCGGGTGCAAGCCCCGTGTCGGTGCAGGAGGAGATTGACCGCGTCGTGCCGGTAATCGAGGCTTTGCTTCCACGGGTCGCCGTGCCGCTGAGTGTGGATACCTTCAAGCCGGAAGTGATGCGCGCCGCGCTGGCGGCAGGCGCCCACATGATCAATGACGTGCAGGCATTGCGGCAGCCTGGCGCGCTGGAGGTGGTGGCTGCATCCAGGGCAGCAGTGGTGCTGATGCACGCAGCAGGCGGCCCTTACGATGCAGGCCTCGCCCAGGCCTATGTTGATATAGCTGGTGATGTGCAGCGATTCCTCGCCGAGCGCGTTTTCTCCGCGGAAATGGCTGGTATCGGACGCAAGCGCCTGCTGCTTGATCCGGGCTACGGGTTCAACAAGGACACCGCGCAGAACTTTGCCTTGCTGGCGGCGCAGGATCGCTTGAATGATCTGGGCGTGCCCGTGCTGGCAGGCTTCTCGCGCAAGCGCTGCATTGGTGATGTCACCGGGCGGGCGGTGGCTGCCGAGCGCGTGGCCGGTTCGCTGGCCGCGCATCTGCTGGCGGTGCAGAAGGGAGCGATGATGGTGCGTGTGCACGACGTGGCCGCGACGGTTGATGCACTCAAGGTGCTGGCCGCGTTCGATGCAGTGCCGGCGCCACGCGCCGACAAACCTGCCATGCCACGCTGGCCGGACGAGGATTGATGGGCGTCGATCAACGCCCCTTGGCCATCGCCCTGATGGGGCCGACCGCCTCGGGCAAGACGGCCGCGGCCATCGCGCTGGCCAAAGCCTATGACGGTGAGATCGTCAGCGTCGATTCGGCGCTGGTCTACCGTGGCCTGGACATTGGCGCGGCCAAGCCTGACGCCGCCGAGCAGGATGGCATCCGCCATCACCTGCTGGACCTGCGCGACCCCTGGCAGACCTATTCGGCGGCCGAGTTCTCCACTGACGCCACCGAGGCCGTGCGTGACATCGTTGCGCGCGGCAAGTTGCCGATCCTGGCTGGCGGTACCGGGCTGTATTTCCGTGCATTGCTGCAGGGGTTGTCGCCGATGCCGGAAGCCGATCCGGTGATACGCGTAGCGATTGCTGCCGAGGCCGAGATATGTGGCTGGCCGGCCCTGCATGCACAGTTGGCGCAAGTCGACCCGGTCGCAGCGGCGCGCATCCATGCCACCGACCCGCAACGCATCCAGCGGGCGCTGGAGGTGTACCGGCTGACCGGCAAGCCGATCAGCTATTGGCAAGGCCTGCCAGGCATCGCGCGCCTGCCCGCGCGGGTGCTGAAGCTGGTGCTGGCTCCGGCCGACCGTGCGGTACTGCATCAGCGCATCGAGCGGCGCTTCGACCTGATGCTGGAGCGTGGTTTCCTGGAGGAAGTGCGGGCGTTGCGGGCCTTGCCACAGATGGCAGCGGTGGCCGCACCCTTGGACCTGCCGGCGGTACGCGCGGTCGGTTACCGGCAGGCCTGGCAATACCTGGACGGGCTGGGCACGTCCGCCGAGTTCCGCGACAAGGGGGTGTTCGCCACCCGCCAGCTGGCCAAGCGTCAGCTCACCTGGCTGCGCGGCGAGCTGGATGCCCGCTGGTTCGACCCGGTTCGGGACATGTCCGGTGTGCAGAACGCGGTTTCCCGCTTTCTGCAAGGCTGAGCGAGCGCGCGGCGGTGTACCATCAGGGTTCCGGACGGGCAGGGGATGCCGCCATCGGTCCGGTCCATAAAAACAATAACGAGGAGTAGACGATGTCCAAGGGGCAGTCTTTGCAGGATCCGTTTCTGAATGCGTTGCGCCGCGAGCGCGTGCCGGTTTCGGTCTACCTGGTAAATGGCATCAAATTGCAGGGCACGATCGAGTCGTTCGACCAGTTCGTGGTGCTCCTGCGCAATACCGTCAGCCAGATGGTCTACAAGCACGCCATTTCCACCGTGGTGCCGGCGCGCAATGTGCGCGTGGGGCCGGGTGGCGGCTATGTGCAATCGGGCGACGGAAGTCAGGCAGCTGATGACGATATCGACAACGACAACGAATAAGCAGGTGGCGGCGCATGTTTGACCGCTCTAAAAAGGGCGAACATGCGCTGTTGATCCAGCCGCATGTTGGCCGGCTGGAAGAAGATGTACTGGAGGAATTCACCGATCTGGCGCGCTCGGCCGGGGCAAGTGTTGCCGCGACCATCACTGCGCGCATGGACAGGCCGAACCCCTCCACGCTGATCGGCAGCGGCAAGCTGGAAGAGGTGAAGGCTGCGGCCGATGCCACTGGCGCGGATCTGGTGCTGGTCAACCATCAACTCAGTCCGGTGCAGGAGCGCAATCTTGAGCGCTACCTGGAACGGCGGGTCATTGATCGTACTGGCCTGATCCTGGATATCTTCGCCCAGCGTGCGCACAGCCATGAAGGCAAGTTGCAGGTGGAGCTTGCCCAGCTGCGGCATATCGCCACGCGGCTGGTCCGCGGCTGGACCCACCTTGAGCGCCAGCGCGGCGGTTCCATCGGCCTGCGTGGCCCGGGTGAAACCCAGCTGGAAACCGACCGCCGCCTGCTGCAGAAGCGGGTGGAGCAGCTGCAGAAGCGGCTGGAGAAGGTCGAGGTGCAGCGCACCCAGATGCGTCGCGCGCGCGTGCGCAGCGAAATGCCGCGTATCGCCTTGGTCGGCTACACCAATGCCGGCAAGTCCACCTTGTTCAATGCCTTGACCGGCGCCGGTGCCTACGCCGCAGACCTGCTGTTTGCGACGCTTGACCCCACCGTGCGGCGCATCACCTTGCCCGGTGGCAATGCGATGCTGGCCGACACCGTCGGTTTCGTGCGCGACCTGCCACATGACCTGGTGGCGGCGTTCCGCTCTACCTTGTCCGAAGCGCGTGAGGCTGATTTCCTGCTGCATCTGGTCGACGCCGCTGATCCGCTGCGCGAGGAACGTATCGCCCAGGTCGATGAAGTATTGGAGGCCGTCGGTGCGGGTGACCTGCCGCAGCTGCTGGTGTTCAACAAGATCGATCGCATCGAAGGTGCTGAAGTGCGCCACGACGCGCAGGATGGCGTGCCGGATGAATCACGGCGCGAGCGGGTATGGGTTTCCGCGCGTGATGGCCGTGGGCTGGAACTGCTGCAATCGGTGTTGGGCAAGCGTCTGGGCCTGCAGCATGTCACTGGCCAGATCCGTCTGCCGCCAAGTGCTGGCCGCCTGCGCGCACGCCTGCACCAGTTGGAGGTCATCCGCAGTGAGCAGGCTGATGAAGAAGGTTGGCTGATTGACGTGGATATCCCGATTGCCGAAGCCGAGAAGCTGGCGGCGAGCGAAGACGGCGCGGTGATCCGGCCTTTGCTGCCGGAAAAACTGCCTGAATGGTGATTCGGGCGGGAAGAGACAGCCGGCCTCGTGCCGGCTGTTTTGTTTTGTAGGAGCGGCGTCAGCCGCGAAGCAGATGCGTCATCAGATGGCACAGCTGCCAGCCACTTCAGCATCATCAGCTTCGCGGCTTACGCCGCTCCTACAACTCCCGCAACTGGGCTGTGCCCTGACACGATGGTCTCATCTGCGGTAAAACGTAAGGGTTCTCCTCCCAGCCCCCTTTACCGCAATGTCCAATCCAACCGATGCCGACCTCAATGCCCTGGCCGCCGCACTCGGCGAGCGCCTGCAGCAGGCCTCGCTGCAGCTGGTGACCGCGGAGAGCTGCAGTGGCGGCTGGATCGCCAAGAGCATGACCGATATCGCCGGCTCCTCTGCGTTCTTCGACTGCGGCATGGTGGTCTACAGCTATGAAGCCAAGCAGCGCCTGCTCGGCGTCCGCGCGCAGACCTTGGAGCAGTTTGGTGCGGTCAGTCGCGAAACCGTGCTGGAAATGGTGGCCGGCGCGCTGATCAATTCCGGCGCAGGTGTGGCGGTGGCGGTGACCGGCATCGCCGGCCCCGGCGGCGGCAGTCCGGACAAGCCGGTCGGCAGCGTCTGGATTGGCTGGAAGCGCCGCGGCGGCTATGCGCGCGCGCAGTTGTTCCAGTTCGATGGCGACCGTGATGCGGTACGCAGGCAAACCGTGGATGCAGCATTGCGCGGCATCCACGACCATCTATGACATGCTGGCCCGGCCAGCAACCGGGATGAGTCGCGATGTGGGAAACACTGGGCACGGTCCGTGATCTGGGCCGCTTGCAGGAAATAGCCGCAGTTCTGATCCGCTATGGTTTCGGCGACGTAGTGCGCCGGACCGGGCTGGCCTCGGTGCTGGAGCGCGCGGGTCGGCTGGTGCGTTGGAACGACAGCCAGCAGATGCTGCGGATGACCGCGCCGGTGCGCGTGCGCAGTGCGATGCAGGAACTGGGGCCGACCTTCGTCAAGCTTGGCCAGGTACTGGCCACGCGCGTGGACCTGTTGCCGCCGGAGTGGATCGCCGAGCTGTCCGAGCTGCAGAACGCAGTGCCCGCGCTGCCCTATGCCGCGATCCGCGAGCAGCTGGAGGCCGATCTGGGCGCGCCGCCAGCGCAGGTGTTCGCCTTCCTGGATGAAACCCCGATGGCTGCCGCCTCCTTGGCGCAGGCGCATCGCGCGCGTCTGCACGACGGCCGCGAAGTGGTACTGAAAGTCCGCAGGCCCGGCATCCGCGATGTGGTTGAAGCGGACCTCCGGCTGCTGGCGCGGTTGGCTGAGATCGTCGAGGCGCGACTGCCGGATCTGCGCCGCTATCGGCCGGCGGAAGTGGTGCAACAGTTCACCCAGTCGCTGCGCAGCGAGATGGATTTCGCCGCCGAATGCCGCAATTCCGAGCGCATCGCACGCAACTTCGATGGCCGTGATGACATCCTGATTCCCGGCGTGCACTGGCAATGGACCTGCGAAAGCCTCAACGTGCAGGACTTCGTTGATGGCATTCCCGGCCGCAAGCTGGAGGCCGTCGACGACGCTGGTCTGGATCGTGCAGCGCTGGCCCGGCGTGGCGCCGATATCGTGCTGAAAATGGTGCTGGAAGACGGCTATTTCCATGCCGACCCGCATCCCGGCAATATTTTCTACATGCGCGACGGCCGTATCGGCGTGATCGACTTCGGCATGGTTGGTGCGCTGTCCGAAACGCGTCGTTTCCAGGTCGCGCAGCTGCTGCACGGGCTGGTCGAGCAGGAGCCGCAGGTGGTTGCCGACGTACTGCTGGACTGGGCCGGCGGCGTGGAGGTGGACGAAGGTCGCCTGCAACAGGACATCAGCCAATTCGTCGATCAATACCGCGGCGTGCCGCTGAAGGACCTGCGCATCGGCCTGATGCTTGGCGACATCACCCAGTTGCTGCGCAGCTACAGCCTGACCTTGCCGGCCGACCTGGCGCTGATGATCAAGGCCTTCCTGACCCTGGAAGGCATGGGCCGGCAACTGGATCCGGACTTCGACATGGCCAGTGCGGCGCGCCCATTCCTGGAGCGGGTGGTGCTGCAGCGCTATGCGCCCAAGGCGCTGCTCAAGCGTGGCCGTCGCAGCCTGCAGGGGATGTTGGATCTCGCAGGAGAGTTGCCACGTGATCTGCGCCGGCTGGTGCAGGCAGCGCGGCGCGGGCAGCTGAAGCTGCGCGTGGAAACCACTGCGCTGCAGGGCTTCGGCGACCAGGTGAACCGCGCCGCCAACCGCTTGGTAGTTGGCGTCATTACTGCTGCCTTGATCATTGGCTCGTCGATCGTGATGCACAGCGTAGGTGGGCTTTCCAGCCGCTGGTTCCTGGCGCTGGGCCTGTGCGGCTTCGTGGGTGCAGGCATCTGCGGGGTGTGGATACTGTTCTCGATCTGGCGCAGCGGTCGCCACCACTGATCTTCGTCGAGGGGCTTGCAGATCTTTTTGTTAGTAGTAATACTACTAACCATGAACCTCACCGACACCCAGCAGGCCATCCTCGACTTGATCGCTGAGCGCATCGAAGCCGAGGGCATGCCGCCATCGCAGACCGAGATCGCCCGCGCCTTTGGTTTCAAGGGTGTGCGCTCGGCCCAATACCACCTGGATGCCCTGGAAGCGGCCGGCGCCATCGAGCGCGTCCCCGGCCGTGCGCGCGGCATCCGCCTGGTGCGCCAGGAAGGCGAGGGCGATGCGGAGTCGCAGGTGCCTGCGCAGGCCGCCAACGACGATGTGCTGCGCCTGCCGATCCTGGGCCGGGTTGCTGCTGGCCTGCCGATCGGTGCCGACATCGGTTCGGATGACTACGTGGTGCTGGACAAGGTGTTCTTCTCGCCGGCGCCGGATTACCTGCTGAAAGTGCAGGGCGACTCGATGATCGACGAAGGCATTTTCAATGGTGACCTGATCGGTGTGCACCGCACCCGCGATGCGACCTCTGGGCAGATCGTGGTGGCGCGCATCGACGACGAAATCACGGTCAAGCTGCTGAAGATCGCCAAGGACCGGATCCGACTGCTACCACGCAACCCCGACTACGCACCGATCGAAGTCCTGCCCGACCAGGATTTCTCCATCGAGGGGCTGTATTGCGGCCTGCTGAGGCCAAACCGCTGAAATCTGCAGGTTCGATGCTCGCGGACTTGAGTGCTGCGGAAACCGAATCTGCGCATTTCGCAGCCGCAACTGACTGTTTTCCTTACGTAGGGCGGGCGTTTGGGCTGCTGTCGGTATCCTTGTCGGCCAAATAATTTTGTCGTCTCGGTTGCAGTCTCAGCCTGTGCGATACGACACCCCTACAGTGGACCCCATGACGAAATCAACGAAATCAACCCCGAGGACGAACACGATGGACGAGAACAAGAAGCGCGCACTTACCGCCGCACTGAGTCAGATCGAAAAGCAGTTCGGCAAAGGCTCGGTGATGCGTATGGGCGACCGCGTTGTCGAGCCCGTCGAGATCATCCCCACGGGCTCGTTGATGCTGGATATCGCGCTGGGCATCGGTGGCCTGCCCAAGGGTCGTGTGGTCGAGATCTACGGCCCGGAATCCTCCGGCAAGACCACCCTGACCCTGCAGGCGATTGCCGAATGCCAGAAGCTGGGCGGCACCGCTGCCTTCATCGACGCCGAGCACGCACTGGACCCGATCTACGCCGCCAAGCTGGGCGTCAATGTAGACGACCTGCTGCTGTCGCAGCCGGACACCGGTGAGCAGGCGCTGGAAATCGCCGACATGCTGGTGCGTTCGGGCTCGGTCGACATCGTGGTGGTCGACTCGGTCGCTGCGCTGACCCCGCGTGCTGAAATCGAAGGCGAAATGGGCGATCAGCTGCCGGGCCTGCAGGCCCGCCTGATGAGCCAGGCGCTGCGCAAGCTGACCGGCAACATCAAGCGCTCCAATACGCTGGTCATCTTCATCAACCAGTTGCGCATGAAGATCGGCGTGATGATGCCGGGCCAGAGCCCGGAAACCACCACCGGTGGTAACGCGCTGAAGTTCTACGCCTCGGTGCGCCTGGACATCCGCCGTATCGGTGCGATCAAGAAGGGCGACGAGATCATCGGCAACCAGACCAAGATCAAGGTCGTCAAGAACAAGTTGGCGCCTCCGTTCAAGCAGGTCATCACCGAAATCCTCTATGGCGAAGGCATCTCCCGCGAAGGCGAGCTGATCGACATGGGCGTGGATGCCAAGCTGGTCGACAAGGCCGGTGCCTGGTACAGCTACGGCGAGGAACGCATCGGCCAGGGCAAGGACAACGCCCGCGGCTATCTGCGTGATAACCCGCAGGTTGCAGCCCGCCTCGAGGCCGAGCTGCGCGAGAAGTTCCAACCCACCGAAGCGGCGCGCGAAGAAGGCGACGACGAAGACGGCGAGGAGTGAGTTTCCCGCGGGGGCGGGCGGCGCATCGTCAGTGACGTCGTCCGCTCCTGCGGCATTTTGTCCATGAAGACCCCGCGGCAGGGATGGCGCGGGGTTGGGTATTGCCTCTGGCTGGGCTTGGAGGAATCGGGCTCGCCGGAATCAAGTCGGGCTGGAACGTGCCTGGCTGAAACGAGTGTGGTGGCGTGATGACCGAGATGGATGACCAGCCTGCGGGCAAAACCAAGCGCGGTCGCCAGCAGACGCCGCTGCAACGTGCACTGGGCCTGCTGGTCAGGCGCGAGCACTCGCGCAAGGAGCTCGGTCGCAAGCTCAAGTCGCGCGGCGTGGACCCGGAAGCGGTGGATGCCGCGGTGGCCAAGCTGGCCGAGGATGGCTGGCAGGACGACACCCGTTTTGCCCAATCGTTGGTCCGCAACCGCGCAGCTGGCGGCTATGGGCCGCTGCATATCCGCGCGGAGCTTGGCACCCATGGGCTGGACAGCGAACAGATCGAGGCCGCGATGGCGTCGTTTGAGGGCGATTGGACTGAAAACGCCCGCGACCTGGTATGCCGCCGTTTTGGTGCCAGTGGCCCGGAAGATCTGGCGCAACGGCGCAAAGCCGCGGATCTATTGGCCCGGCGAGGCTTTGACGGCAACTGCATCCGCCAGGCCAGCCGCTACGATCCAGAGGACTGAACAGGACTGGGCGGGCTGGGCCTGATACCCTTTCAGGGTTTCGGTTGTCCCGAATTCCCGCGCCCGCAAAGGCTGCCGGGACCCGCTTGCCAGCTTACCGCCAGTCCCCATGAATACACCTGCCAAATTTACTACCTCCCAGATCCGCGCTGACTTCCTCGAATTCTTCAAGGGCAAAGGCCACACCATCGTGCCGTCGGCACCCTTGGTGCCGGGCAATGACCCGACCCTGCTGTTCACCAACTCGGGCATGGTCCAGTTCAAGGACGTGTTCCTGGGCGCGGAAAAGCGCAGCTATGTGCGCGCAGCCGACGTCCAGCGCTGCCTGCGTGCTGGCGGCAAGCACAACGATCTGGACCAGGTCGGTTACACCGCGCGCCACCACACCTTCTTCGAAATGCTGGGCAACTGGTCGTTCGGCGATTACTTCAAGAAGGACGCCATTGCCTGGGCATGGGAGCTGCTGACCCAGGTCTGGAAGCTGCCGGCCGATCGCCTGTTGGTCACTGTTTACCAGACCGATGACGAGGCCTACGCGCTGTGGCGCGACATGATCGGCATCCCGGAATCGCGCATCGTGCGCATCGGTGACAACAAGGGTGCGCCGTTCGCGTCGGACAATTTCTGGCAGATGGCCGATACCGGTCCCTGCGGTCCCTGCACCGAGATCTTCTATGACCACGGCGACCACATCGCAGGTGGTCCGCCGGGTTCGCCGGATGAAGATGGCGACCGCTTCATCGAAATCTGGAACCTGGTGTTCATGCAGTTCGACCGCCAGCCAGACGGCTCGCTGCAGCCGCTGCCGGCGCCGTGCGTGGACACCGGCATGGGCCTGGAGCGCCTGGCTGCGATCCTGCAGCACGTGCACACCAACTACGAGATCGATCTGTTTCAGGCGCTGATCCGCAAGGCGTCCGAGCTGACTGGCATGGCCGATCTGGAGAACAAGTCGCTGCGGGTCATCGCCGACCACATCCGCGCCTGTTCCTTCCTGATCGTCGATGGCGTGCTGCCGTCCAACGAGGGCCGTGGCTACGTCCTGCGCCGCATCATCCGCCGCGCCCTGCGCCATGGCTGGATGCTGGGCGTGCGCCAGCCGTTCTTCAACAAGCTGGTGCCGACCCTGATCGAACAGATGGGCGAGGCCTACCCGGAACTGCCCGCGCAGGCCGACACCGTCGTGCGCGCACTGCTGGCTGAAGAAGAGCGTTTCGCTGAAACCCTCGATTCGGGCATGAAGATCTTCGATGACGTTGCTGCCAAGGTCAGCGATGGCGTCATTCCGGGCGTCGACGCGTTCCGTCTGTATGACACCTACGGCTTCCCGGTCGACCTGACCGCGGACATCGCCCGCGAACGCGGCATGACCGTGGACATGGCCGGCTTTGATGCCTCGATGGAGCACCAGCGTGAAACCGCGCGTGCGGCCGGCAAGTTCGGCGGTGGCGTGACGCTTTCTGCCGAACTCGTTGCCAGCCTCAGCCCGACGGTGTTCCTCGGCTACGACCGCCTGCAGGCCGATGGTCTGAAGGTTGTCGCGCTGATCAAGGACGGTCGTTCGGTCGACGCCGTGCAGGCGGGCGATGAAGTCATCGTGTTCACCGCGCAGACCCCGTTCTACGCCGAGTCTGGCGGTCAGGTCGGCGATACCGGCGTGCTGTCGGCCAGTGGCGTCACGCTGGCGGTGGGCGACACGCAGAAGTTCGCCGGGCAGTTCCACGGCCATGTCGGCAAGCTGGAGCAGGGCACGTTGAAGATCGGTGATGTGCTGGCCGGTGCGGTTGATGCCGCGCGTCGCAGCGCCACCATCCTCAATCACTCGGCTACCCATCTGTTACACGCAGCCCTGCGCGAAGTGCTGGGCACCCACGTGCAGCAGAAGGGCTCGCTGGTGGCGCCGGATCGCCTGCGTTTCGACTTCTCGCACTTCCAGCCGATCACTGCCGAAGAGCTGGCGGTCATCGAGCGCAAGGTCAACGAACAGGTACGTGCCAACAACGCTGCCGAAGTGCACAACATGGGCATGCAGGAAGCGCTGGATTTCGGTGCGATGGCACTGTTCGGCGAGAAGTACGGCGAGAACGTGCGCGTGCTGAAGATGGGCGAGTACTCCACCGAGCTGTGCGGCGGCACCCATGTTTCGCGGACCGGCGATATCGGCCTGTTCAAGATCACCTCCGAGGGCGGTGTGTCCTCGGGCGTGCGTCGTATCGAGGCGGTGACCGGGCAGGGTGCGCTGGACTATGTGGCTGACGAGGAGGCGCGCCTGCACGAAGCTGCACAGCTGCTCGGCGGCAGTGCTGGCGACGTGGTCGACAAGATCCGCCAGCTGGGTGAGCGCCAGAAGAAGCTGGAGCGCGAACTGGAAGCCCTCAAGGCCAAGGTTGCCTCTGGTGCCACTGCTGATCTCGGCGGCTCGGCGATCGATGTGGCCGGCGTGAAGGTGCTGGCGGTGCGTCTGGAAGGTTTTGATGCCAAGGCGCTGCGCGACGCGATGGATCGCCTGAAGCAGCAGCTGGGCGACGCCATCATCGTGCTGGCCGGTGTGCAGGACGGCAAGGCCGCCCTTGTGGCGGGCGTGAATGGTGCGGCGCTGGGCAAGGTCAAGGCGGGCGAGCTGCTGGCCCACGTTGCGGCCCAGATCGGCGGCAAGGGCGGTGGTCGTCCGGACATGGCCCAGGGTGGCGGTGAGGATGGTCCCAAGCTTGTGGAGGCCCTTGAGGGCGTCCTGGCCTGGGTCAAGCCACATCTGGCCTGAATGTGACAAGTCACGCACCTTGAAGGTGTTCGCGCCCTGACGGTAACATTGGGAGTCTTTTCCCCTTTGTCGTGGGGCGCATAGCTCGAAGCGCGCCAATGCCGGTGGGAAACCCACCGGTTCCATGGAGATTTACACAATGTTGATCCTGACTCGCCGAGTAGGCGAAACCTTGATGATCGGCGACTCGGTCAGCGTGACCGTGCTCGGCGTCAAGGGCAACCAGGTACGTATCGGTATCACCGCGCCGAAGGACGTTGCTGTCCATCGCGAGGAGATTTTTCAGCGTATCCAGCGTGGCGATGAGCCTGCAACTCCCGGAAGTGAAGAAACTTCCGAATAAGGGGTTTACCTTTCACCTCGTTTAACGTTATTCTTCGCGCCCCGCTTAGGAATACACGCAGCGGGGCAAGAGAAACGGAGTGATGCCCGAGTGGCTGAAGGGGCTCCCCTGCTAAGGGAGTATAGGGTTAAAAGCTCTATCGAGGGTTCGAATCCCTCTCACTCCGCCAGTTTCAAAAAAGCCCCTTTATCGGGGCTTTTTTGTGTCTGCAGGTTTTTACTTGCAGTCTCTTTGAGTTTCTCTTTGGGGTTGTCGCGCGTGGTGCGTGCAATGGCGCTGCGCGACTGTGGGGTGTGGCGAGTGAGTGCCGGATGGTCGCGCTGTAGTGCCGAGCCATGCTCGGCAGGAGTCCTCCCGATAATGCCTGTGCCGAGCATGGCTCGGCGCAGTGCTACTTG
>NZ_JASCOR010000119.1 GCF_029959445.1 Stenotrophomonas sp. PS02298
CTGGGATGGGGCGCCACGGTTATTTTTTCTACGCGGCGACCGCGGCGAAGCTGGCACAGCCGAAATCGCGGGACTGCCTGCAATCTGCCGAACCATTGGCTTCGCGGCTGACGCCGCTCCTACAGAACCCACAGCTGGTTTTCGATAGAGCCCCCCCGAGCATGGCTCGGCTCTACCTGTATTCCGCTATCCACACAGACTGTGTCCTGCTGCATATACAAGCTGTGGATAAGGCCTCGCAGCCCTTGTGCCACGGTCCTCTGCAGAACGTGGTGATATTTTGTCCACGAGCTGTGGGCAAGCCGCTGTAGTGCCGAGCCATGCTCGACAGGGGTCTTTCTGATCCAACCGTGGCACTGTGGGAGCTGCGTCAGCCGCGAAGCTGGCGCAGCAGGGATCGCCGAACTGCCTGCAATCTGTTGAACCATCAGCTTCGCGGCTTACGCCGCTCCTACAAAAAACCACAGCTGGCTTTTCGATAGAGCCCCAGCCGAGCATGGCTCGGCGCTACCTGTATTCCGCTATCCACACAGACTGTGTCCTGCTGCATACACAAGCTGTGGATAAGGCCGCGCAGCCCTTGTGCCACGGCCCTCTGCAAAAAATGGTGATATTTTGTCCATCACTTGTGGACAGGTGGAGGTGAGCCTGCAGGGTGTTCTGCGTACCATGGGCGGGATACCCACATGGCTGTACCTCATGACGACGTTCCCGGAAGACATCTATACCGAACCCACTGCCGATACCGATACGCTGGCCAACCTCGGGCCACTGGCGCCGATGGCCGGCATCTGGATCGGCGAGCGCGGCATGGACGTCAATCCCAAGGCCGATGGCCCCGAGCGGCAGGCTTTCATCGAGCACGTCGAACTGCAGCCGATCGACGCGCAGCCCAATGGCCCGCAATTGTTCTACGGGCTGCGTTATCACACACGCATCCACAAGCCCGGTGAAGTGGAGACCTTCCACGATCAGGTCGGCTACTGGCTGTGGGAGCCGGCGACCGGTACGGTGATCCAGACGCTGACCATTCCGCGTGGGCAGACCGCGATGGCAGTTGGCAAGGCGGCGCCCGATGCGAAGCGCTTCCGCCTGCGCGCCGAGCGCGGCTCAACCACCAATGGCATCAGCTCGAACCCGTTTCTCGAACACGCGTTCCGTACCGAAAGCTACGAGATCGAGGTCACCATCAATGACGACGGCAGCTGGTCCTACGAACAGGAAACGATGCTGGTCATTCCGGACCGCAGCGAGCCGTTCGCGCATACCGACCGCAACACGCTGCGCCGGATCGGCGAGCCAACCCCCAACCCAACCGCGCAGGCCGAAGCGGCCGCGTAGTGCCGAGCCATGCTCGGCAGGGGCTTTACCGGCAATGCAGGCCACTTGTGGGAGCGGTGGCAACCGCGAAGCTGGTGCCAATGAATCGAGCAGGCATGCAGGCCAACTGGATGGATCATCTGCTTCGCGGCTGACGCCGCTCCCGCAAATCCAACAGCTGGTTCTTCGGTAGAGCCCCAGCCGAGCATGGCTCGGCTCTACCCGTATTCCGCTATCCACACAGACTGTGTCCTGCTGCATAGACAAGCTGTGGATAAAGCTCTGCAGCCCTTGCGCTGCAAGCTTCTGCAAAACATGGTGATATTTTGTCCACGACCTGTGGATGGATCCACTGTAGTGCCGAGCCATGCTCGGCAGGGGCTCTACCGATAGAGCGCCGTAGGACAGGCGTCAGCCGCGAAGCTGGCGTCGCTGGAATCACGGGCTTGCCCGCAATCTGCTGGACCATCTGCTTCGCGGCTGACGCCGCTCCTACACAGCTGCGTTTTGTTTGCCGGCCACGCTATCCACACAGGCTGTGCCCTGTGATGGCTACAAGCTGTGGATAAACCTCGGCAAGCCTTGTGCCGCAGCACTCTCGGTCTTCTGGTGATTTTTTGACCAAGGCCAGCCCAGTCAGCTGCCCGCCAAGCTGGCGACGCTACAATGGCCCACCTTTTCCAGACTGGAGCTGTCCATGTCCCGCCAGATCATCAACACCGCCGATGCCCCGGCCGCCATCGGCCCGTACTCGCAGGCCGTGCGCGCCGGCAACACCGTGTATTTCTCCGGCCAGATTCCGTTGGACCCGGCGACCGGTGAAATCGTCGCTGGCGACGTCACCGCGCAGGCCCGTCGCGCCTTCGACAACCTCAAGGCCGTGGCCGAGGAAGCCGGTGGTTCGCTGGACAAGATGGTGCGCCTTGGCCTGTACCTGACCGACCTGGGCGAGTTCGCCAAGGTCAATGCGGTCATGCAGGAGTACTTCCAGGCCCCGTTCCCGGCCCGTTCGACCATCGAAGTGTCGGGCCTGCCGAAGGGCGCCGCGTTCGAAGTCGATGCGATCATGATCATCGACTGATCCGCAACGCGGATCCGGTGGTGAAGCAGATGCCCGGGAAACCGGGCATCTGCGTTTCAGTTTGGCGGCAAACGGGTTCCGCTCGGGGTCTGCCCGGTCCAGCGCTTGAAGGCGCGGCGGAACTCGCGCGCGTCGTTGAAGCCCAGCTGGTTGCCGATCGCGGCAACGGCGAGCTCCGGGTCCTGCAGCAGTTCCAGTGCGCGCTCGGTGCGCACGCGATCGTGCACTTCGCTGAAGCTGGTTTCCTCGTCGGCCAATTGCCGGCGCAGGGTGCGCTCGCTCAGGTGCAGGGCCAGCGCGATTTCGCTCATCTGCGGGTTGTCACGTAGCCGTGGCCGCAGCTGGCGCTCGACCGCAGCAGTGGTTTCGCCGCGCGAGGCCAGCGTTGCCAGTTGCGCGTGGCACATCGATAGCGCCTGCTGCGACGTCACCGGGTTGTAGCTGGCAAACGGCAGCTGCATCCAACGCTGCTCCAATACCAAGGCGTGGCGTGGCTGGTTGAAGCGCAGCTCACAGCGGAACAAGGCCTGGTACTGGCCGATGCAGGCCGGTGCCGGATAGCCCAGTTCCAGCCGCAGCGGGCTGAACGCGTTGCCTGCCAGTTCGCGGCCCAGCATCACGATGCTGGAGAACATCTCCTCGCAGAGGAACTGCAGCAGGTCGTTGGCTTCATCCGGCGCGGTAGCGACGATGGCCAGGCTGTCGCTGCCGCCGTCTTCCAGGGCCAGGCTCATCAGCGGGCCGAGGTTGCGCTGGTAATCCAGCCCTATCCGCACCGCGTCGCCAAACGTGCGTGCGGTCTTCATCGCCAAGCCGAGCAGGCCGAAGTTGCCACCGTTCTGGTTGCCGCCCATGGCCAGGCCGACCCCGTCGATGGGGAAGGTGGGCAGGGCGCGGCGTATCACCTCGATTGCCTGCCGGTAGGAAATGCGGGCACTGGGATCGTTGAGCTGCGCGGCGCTCAATTGCAGCCCATTGAACCAGTTGTCGCTGCTGACGCCGCGTTGCTCGGCCAGCAGCAACAGGCCACAGAGCATGTTGGTTGGAACGTTGGCGATGCTCAGGCGGTCGCCGCCGCTGATCCTGCGATGCATTCAAGCCCCTCCAGCTTGTCCGCTTTGCCCCCCCAAGTATGCCGTTCTTGCCCTTCGCGTGAACACTGCCTGAAGGCCAGACTGCGCCCAACATCTGCCACCGTATGGGAGCACGTCATGCAGCGCAGCATCACCTGGGCGGTTTCCGCCACCTTGGCCGTCATGGTCGTCGGCTGCCAGAAGCAGGCCGAACAGGCACCAAGCGTGGCTGCGGCCGACGGGGCATTCGCGGCTACGCTGCAGGAGCGCCTGCTCGACGCCAAGCCCGGCGACGTGATCGACATCCCGGCCGGTCGCCACCAGTTCGAGCGCAGCCTGAGCCTGCGCGCCGACGGCGTTACCATCCGTGGTGCCGGCATGGACCAGACCGTGCTCAGCTTCAAGGGGCAGAAGGCCGGTGCCGAAGGGCTGCTGGTCAACGGCGACAACTTCACCATCGAGAACCTCACCATCGAGGACTCCAAGGGCGACGGGCTGAAGATCAGCGAGTCGGAGAACATCACCATCCGTGGAGTAAAGGTGCAGTGGACCGGCGGGCCCAGCACCAAGAACGGCGCCTATGGCATCTACCCGGTACTGACCAAAAACGTACTGATCGAGAACACCATTTCCATCGGCGCGTCCGATGCTGGCATCTATGTTGGCCAGTCTGATGGGGTGATCGTGCGCAACAGCCGTGCCGAGCAGAACGTGGCCGGTATCGAAGTCGAGAACACCCGCAACGCCGACGTGTACGACAACGTCGCCACCGGCAACACCGGCGGCATCCTGGTGTTCAACATGCCGGGCCTGTCGCAGCAGGGCGGCAATATCCGCGTGTTCAACAACAAGGTCATCGCCAACAACCACGAGAATTTCGGTGCCAAGGGCACGCCGGTGGCCAGCGTGCCTGCCGGCTCGGGCATCGTCATCAACTCCAACGATGACATCGAGGTATTCGACAACGAGGTGCGTGACAACGCCACCACCAACATCATCGTCTCCAGCGTGTATTCCACCGGCTACAAGGACAGCAGCGCCTCGCCCAATTTTGATCCGTATCCGGAACGCATCTACATCCACAACAACACCTTGTCCGGCGGCGGCGACTCCCCCGACGGACTGGACCTGAAGGCCTTGAAAGTGGCGATGTATGGCCTGACCGGCAACTTCCCGGACGTGCTGTGGGATGGCTACTACAACAAGGAGCGGATGGTGGACGGGGTCAAGCTTGGCCCACAGATCTGCCTGCGCAATGTCAGTGGCGTGGTCAACGCCGATGGTCCTGGCGGTTACAAGAACCCGAGCAAGGACGCCAAGCCATTTGAATGCGATCTGCCGCGCCTGCCGGCCATCGATCTGAAGCGTGGTTGAGGTCCTGGCATGCGCAATCTGATGGTGCGGGTGATCGTGCTGTTCAGCGCCCTGCTGATGCTGGTGGGCTGTGGCAAACCGGCTGCGGTGCATTTCTTCGAGCAGGGCCAGCCGGCGACGCTGGATGAGTGGCATGTGCTGCGCATCCGCGATGGCAAACTGACACTCAATGAAGGCGTCGTACCGTACGACCTGAACACACCGCTGTTCAGCGATTACGCGCACAAGCTGCGCACGGTATGGATGCCGAAGGGTCGGGCCGCCGGCTACCAGCCAGAGCACGCCTTCGACTTCCCGGTCGGCACCATCCTCAGCAAGACCTTCTACTATCCGCTGCCGGCCACCGGTGTCGGTGATGGGACGTCGGTGGCGCGTACGCCGCCGTCGCAGTCCTCGTTGCATGAAGAGAGCCTGGACTTGTCCAAGGTGCGGCTGATCGAGACCCGGCTGCTGGTCCACCGCAAGGAAGGCTGGGTGGCCTTGCCCTATGTCTGGAACCCGCAGCAGACCGAGGCGACCTTGCAACGCACCGGCGCCAGCGTGGATCTGGAGCTGGTTGCCGCGGATGGCTCGCGTGAAGCACTTGCGTACCAGGTGCCGGACCAGAACCAGTGCGGTGGTTGCCATATCACCGACAACCGCTCGCGCAAGCTGCTGCCGATCGGCCCCAAGGCACGCAACCTCAATCGCGATTTCGACTACCTCAGCGGCCACGACAACCAGCTCGCGCATCTGGTCAAACTCGGCTATCTGAAAGACCTGCCTGCACCGGCACAGCTGCCACGCGCGGCCGATGCCACTGATCCCGCCGCGCCGCTGGAGGCGCGTGCACGTGCTTATCTGGACGTGAATTGTGGCCATTGCCATAGCCGCACCGGCCCGGCCATCACCTCCGGCCTGTGGCTGGACGCACCCACCCGGGATCACCTGAAGCTGGGCATGTGCAAGCAGCCGATTGCAGCGGGCAAGGGCACTGGCAACCGCCGCTACGACATCCAGCCGGGTGATGCGGATGCCTCGATCATCGCCTACCGCATGGACAGTGATGACCCTGCGGTGATGATGCCCGAGGTTGGGCGGGCGGTGGTGCACAGCGAAGGCGTGACCTTGATCCGGGAATGGATCAACGCGCTGGAAACAAACTGCGACACGGCTGGCGAAGGCCAGCCCGGCAACACGGGCCCGCCGGCGGTCTGACGCCGGCATACACCTCACTGCGTGGGAGAGAACGCGATGCGAGTGAAGCAACGGAATCTGGTAGTCGGACTGCAGCGGGCCTTGGCCGGGCTGATGGTGGTGGGGGCGGTTGCCCCGGCAATGGCACAGTCGGCGACGGAGGATGCTGCCACCACGCTTGATCGCATCACCGTCACTGCGCAGAGCCGACAGCAGGAAATACAGGATGTACCAATCGCACTGCAGGTAGTCGATCAGAACCTGCTCAACGACGTGGCCGCCGAGAATCTTGGCGACATCGACTCGCTGGTGCCGGGACTGGTGATCAGCGCGGTGCAGCCGACCCAGCCATCGTTCCGGCTGCGCGGCGTGGAGACCGACGACTTCGGTATCGGTACCGATCCGGCCGTAGGCATCTTCGTTGACGGCGTCTACGGCGGGCGAGGCGGCGGCGTACTGCTGCCCTTCGTCGATGTGGAACGCATCGAAGTGCTGAAGGGCCCGCAGGGCACCTTGTTCGGACGCAACACCGCTGCCGGTGCGATCTCGCTGGTGACTCGGCGCCCGCAGGCTGAGACCGAGGCGCGCGCCACCGTGCGCGTCGGCAACTACGGCAAGAAGTACGCCGATGCGATGTGGAACATCCCGACCGGTGACAACTCGGCGCTGCGCTTCAATGCATTGATCAACACCAGTGACGGTTGGTTCCAGGACGGCGCCACCGGCAAGGACCTGGGCGGCGAGAACGTCTGGGCCACCCGCGCAGCCTGGCAGAGCCGCTTCGGCGACAACACCACCGCCTACATCACCTGGGACCACGAAAGCCTGGACCAGAACGGCCGCGTCACCACCGGCATCGTGCCGTTGCCGGTCTATCCGGCGCGGCCGCCAGTACCGGTGGATCCGGACGACTATCTGGACCCGCGCAAGATCAAGACCTACAGCGATGCCGACAATGCCGAGTGGCGCACCTTCGACGGCGTCAGCCTGATCGTCGACCACGCGCTGTCCTGGGGCAATTTCACCTCCACCAGCTCCTGGCGCAAGTACGACTCCACCAACCACACCGAGGAAGACGGCACCAACCGTTTCGACCTGTACGTGGACTCGAAGAACACCGAGAACAACGAGACCTTCTACCAGGAGTTCAAGTTCTCCGGCAGCAATGAACGCTTCGATTGGGTGGCCGGCGCCAGCTACTTCAACGAGGACGCGCGCCAGACCAGCGAGGTCAACACCAATACCGAGGCGGTGGACAACATCATCCGCAACATGGGCGTGGCCTATCAGCTCGGCATTCCCGATGGCAGCCTGTTCAATTTCACTTCGATGCTGGCGCAGATGAACGGCATCCCGATTTCGCTGGTCGGCGAGAAATGGAACGAGCGCTTCAGCAACACGCTGGGCACCACCTCGTACGCCGCCTTCGGTGATGTGATCTGGAAGGCCACCGATCGCCTCAACCTGACCTTCGGCCTGCGTTACACCCGCGACGAGAAGGACTTCACCTGGCTCAACACACCGCGCAACGCGCCCGGCCTCGAAGCCAAGCTCGCTACGCTGGAGGCGCTTGGCTTCTTCCAGGCGCTGGCCGGCATGGGCATCCCGATCACCCGCGAGCTGCTGACCTTCGACATGGCTTTCATCGACCCGCCGGCCATGGTCAACAAGGGCAAGCTGGTGCGCGACAAGAAGAGCTGGAGTGACTGGAGCCCGCGCTTCGTCGTCGACTACCACCTCAATGACGACACCATGGTGTTCGGCTCGCTGGCCAAGGGCTACAAGGCAGGTGGCTTCAACGCGCTGCAGATCGGTCCGGCGTTCGAGAACGAGGATGTGTGGAATCTGGAAGTCGGCCTGAAGCAGAGCTTCGATCGCTTCTCCTACAACGTCTCTGTCTTCCACTACCAGTACGACAACCGGCAGGCGATCCGCCTGATCGATCCGGATCCGAACAATCCGGTCGATATCCCGGTCTATGTATTCGACACCAGCGACCTGCAGGCCACTGGCGTGGACTTTGACATGCGCTGGAAGGTCACCGATGGTCTGACCCTGGATGCGGCGGCCGAATGGATCGATTCCAAGTACAAGAATTACGTGACACCCGAAGGTGTGGATCTTGACGGTGCACCGACCGGCGAACCGCGCTTCACGGCCTCGGCTGGCGCGGTCTACGTCGCCGACCTTGGCGGCAACGGCCAGTTGCGCTTCTCGCTGCGCCACGCCTACCGTGGCGCGCAGCGTTGCAACGCAGGTTCCGACCTGCAGGGTGACTGCGGCATCAGCAAGGTGCTCAACATCGGCGAATCACAGCAGCGCACCGACGTACGCATTGGCTGGACCTCGCCGCTGAAACACTGGAACTGGGCGGTGTACGCCAACAACGTGTTCGACAAGCAGTACGTCCGCGGCCTGAATACCTACGGGCGCGATCCGCTGGGCGTAGTCGGCGCAACCATCACCGATCCCCGCACCTACGGCCTGGAAATGACCGTGAAGTTCTAGCAGAGTCGCCTGCGCAAAGGGCTCCCCTCTCCCGCTTGCGGGAGAGGGGTTGGGGGTGAGGGCCTGCGCGCCACGTACAGTCACCGTAACAAGGCGCCAATCGACAACACCGTGACAAATCAGCACTTGGGGGAGTAGGAAACCCCGGCGTCCAACCACGCCGGGGTTTCTGTTTGCAGCGCATGACGGCATCCTTATGCAATGTCTGCACGCCGTGACCTCGCCACCCTCGATCTTTCCACCGAACCACTGAGCCGCCTGGCCGGGGTCGGGCCACGGGTGGCAGCCAAGCTGGAAGCGCGCGGGCTGACCAGCTTGCAGGACCTGTGGCTGCACCTGCCGCTGCGCTACGAGGACCGCACCACGCTGCTGCCGATCCGCGCCTTGAAGGCGGGCATGGCCGCGCAGGTGGAGGGCAGGGTGGAGGCAGTGGAGCGAGGCTTCCGTTACCGGCCGGTGCTGCGGGTGGCGATCAGCGACGACTCCGGCGCCACCCTGGTGCTGCGTTTCTTCCACTTCCGCGCTGCGCAGGTATCGCGGTTCGCCGTCGGTCGCCGTCTGCGCGCCTATGGCACACCGCGCGCGGGTCAGAATGGGCTGGAGATCGTGCATCCCAGCTATCACGTGCTCGGTGATGGCGAAGACGCCGCGTTGGGCGCGGTACTGGATCCGGTGTACCCGGCAGTGGAGGGCATCGGCCCGGCCAGCCTGCGCAAGTTGATCGGACAGGCACTGGATCGTTTACCCGATGCGGCCGCATTGGAGCTGCTGCCGCCGGCCTTGCTCGCCGGCATGGGCCTGCCGGCGTTGCGCGAAGCCATGCTGACCATGCACCGGCCGCCGGCCGACGCCGATATCGCTGCCCTTGGGGCGGGTACGCATCCGGCGCAGCGCCGCTTGGCGCTGGAGGAACTGCTGGCACACCACCTCAGCCTGCGCCGCCAGCGCATCGCCCTGCAGCAACATCGCGCGCCGTCGCTGCGTGGCCGCGACGGACTGGTCAAAGCCCTGCGCGACTCCTTGCCGTTCAAGCTGACCGGCGCGCAGCAGCGCGTATTCGACGAGATCCGCAAAGACCTGGCCCGCGCCCATCCAATGTTGCGGCTGGTGCAGGGCGACGTCGGCTCGGGCAAGACCGTAGTCGCGGCGTTGGCAGCGATGCTGGCAGTAGAACGCGGCAAACAGGTCGCGCTGGCCGCACCCACCGAGCTGCTGGCCGAGCAGCACCTGAACAACCTGCGCAGCTGGCTGGAACCGCTGGATGTGCGCGTGGCCTGGCTGGCCGGCAAGGTCACCGGCAAGGCCCGCGCCAAGGTGCTGGAGGATGTTGCCAGCGGCCATGCACAGGTGGTGGTGGGCACCCATGCGCTGATGCAGGACAGCGTCGTGTTCAACGATCTGGCACTGGCCATCGTCGATGAGCAGCACCGCTTCGGCGTGCACCAGCGGCTTGCCCTGCGCGACAAGGGCGCAACGGCCGGTGTAGTGCCGCATCAGCTGGTGATGACCGCCACGCCGATCCCGCGCACCTTGGCGATGGCGGCGTATTCGGATCTGGATGTATCGGCCATCGACGAACTGCCGCCCGGTCGCACGCCGGTGCAGACCATCGCCATCAGCGCCGAGCGGCGGCCGGAACTGGTCGAACGCATCCGCATCGCCTGCCAGCAGGGCCGGCAGGTGTATTGGGTCTGCACGCTGATCGAAGAGAGCGAGGAAGACGCCGGCCCCGGCAATGCACGCATGGATGCGCAGGCCGCGCAGACCACCTTCGAGACGCTGTCAGCACAACTGCCTGAGTTGCGCATAGGCCTGGTCCACGGCCGCATGAAGGCGGCGGAGAAGCAGGCGGCGATGCGCGCCTTCAAACAGGCCGAGACCGATCTGCTGGTCGCCACCACGGTGATCGAAGTCGGTGTCGATGTGCCAAACGCCTCGTTGATGATCATCGAGAACGCCGAACGTCTGGGCCTGGCCCAGCTGCACCAGCTGCGCGGCCGCGTCGGCCGTGGTGCAACCGCATCCAGCTGCGTGCTGATGTACCAGGCACCGCTGTCGGCGATGGCACGCGAGCGCCTGGAAACCATGCGGCTGACGTCCGACGGCTTCCTGATCGCCGAGAAGGACCTGGAACTGCGCGGTCCCGGTGAGCTGCTGGGTACCCGCCAGACCGGCCTGGCCGCGTTCCGCGTGGCTGATCTGGCCCGTGATGCGGGTCTGTTGCCGACTGTGCACGATCTGGCCGAACGCCTGCTCAGTGATGCGCCGGAATTGGCTGATCGCATCGTCAACCGCTGGATAGGCGGGGCAGTGCGCTACGCATCGGCCTGATTGCGTGCTTCCACTGTCATGGAGGCCGTGACAGACTCCATGGCCAACCAGAAGTGAAGCAGAAGATGAGCAAGAAGATACCGTTGCTGATTGATACTGATCCGGGCGTGGACGATGCGCTGGCACTGCTGATGGCCTTTGCCGATGAGCGCCACGACGTGGTCGCGCTGACAGTGGCAGCGGGCAACGTCGGCCTCGAATACACCGTGCGCAACGCGCTGAAGCTGTGCGAAGTGGCTGGCCGTGAAGACGTGCCGGTGTTCGCGGGTACCGCCGATCCGCTGGTGTACCCGGCCGAAGACGCCGCGCACGTGCATGGCCGCGACGGTTTTGGCGATGTCGATCTGCCGTTGGCTGCACGCAAGGTGGAGGCCGAACACGCGGCCTTGGCGATCCTGCGCCTGTCGCACCAATATGCAGGCGAATTGCTGCTGGTGGCACTGGGTCCGCTGACCAATATCGCGCTCGCGCTGAAGCTCGACCCAAGCTTGCCGCAGCGCGTGAAGCGCTTCGTGGTGATGGGCGGCGCGATCACTGGGCACGGCAACATCACCCCGGCCGCCGAGTTCAATATCGCCTTCGATCCGGAATCGGCGCATATCGTCTTCACCTCGTTCCCGTTCATCGAAGTCGCAGACTGGGAGGCCACCATCGCCCACGGTCTGCTGCACCGTGATGTCGAACAGTGGCTTGCTGCAGATACCGACAAGGCGCGTTTCTACGAGCTGATCTCACGCCAGACCCGGCTGTGGTCGGAAGACAGCCGCGGCGAGCGCTGGTATGCCGCCGATGCGCTGGCGATGGCCTGGGCGCTGCAGCCGGAGGGCGGCAAGGTGGTTGAGCAACGGCCGCTGTCGATCGAACTGACCGGCACCCGTACCCGTGGTGCCACCATCGTCGACTGGAACCGCCAGACCGGTGTGCCGGACAATACGGCGCTGCTGATCGGCTACGACCAGGCCCGCTTCGAGGCCCAGGTGCGTGGGGCGCTGCTGGGCCAGTAATGGCCCCGGGGAATGGTTCAGTAAGCACGACTTGCCTGTTGCGGCAAGCCGTGCTTATAATGGCCGTCTTGACCACCAGCCCACACGGTGCGAGCCCATGAAGGCCGATATCCATCCTGATTACCACAACGTCGTTTTCCACGACGTGACCTCTGATTTCAAGTTCCTGACCCGTTCGACCATGTCCTCCAAGGAAACGGTCAAGTGGGAAGACGGCGAAGAGTATCCGCTCGTCAAGGTTGAAATTTCCTCGGCTTCGCACCCGTTCTACACGGGCAAGCACAAGGTTATCGATACCAGCGGCCGCATCGACAAGTTCCAGAAGCGCTACGCGCGCTGATCGAACTGTTGTTGCTGCACAGACAACGGCCGCGCTCTGCGCGGCCGTTGTTTTGTCTTGCGTGTCGTACGGCTGAACCCTTGCGGAATCGGGCGGTTGTGCCAGTGCGACGCTGTGTCGCGCGGAAACTCCGGCTATAAGACTTTTGTCTTCGCAAACTGCAAATGCTGCTGTGCGATAATCGTCGGAACCGCAGTGGAAAACTGCGGAATTCCTTCACGCGCCTGCCCGCACCCCTTTCGTCAGGACAGGCGCCTTCCACTTGAGGAGCGCACACTGTGTCCGATCTTGATCAGGTCACGCTCAACGCCGGCGACAAGTCGGTCGTTCTGCCTGTCGTCAAACCCGTCCTGGGCAATAACTGTGTCGATATCTCGAAGCTGACCAAGGAAACCGGTCTCTTCACCTACGACTCGGGCTACACCGCCACCGCCAGCTGCAAGTCGGCCATCACCTACATCGATGGCGACAACGGCGTGCTGTTGTATCGCGGCTATCCGATCGAGCAGCTGGCCGCCAAGTCCAGCTTCGTCGAAGTGGCTTACCTGCTGATCAATGGCGATCGTCCGAGCGCCGACCAGCTGAAGGCTTTCGAAGCCGAACTGACCGCTGAAGCCGGCGTTGATGAATCCATCAACACCTTGATCGGCAGCTTCGCCAAGGACGCACATCCGATGGCGATCCTGACTGCCTCGATCGCGCAGTTGTCGGCCAAGTACCACGCCTCGCTGGACCTGGAAGATGCCGAGCAGCGCCGCCAGGCAGCAGTGCGTCTGATCGCCAAGGTGCCGACCCTGTCGGCGCTGATCTACCGTCACGGCGCTGGCCTGCCGGCCAACAAGCCGGACACCTCGCTGGACTACGTCAGCCGCTTCCTGAAGCAGACCTTCGAGTCGGCTGATGGCAAGTACGACCTGAACAAGGACGTGGTCAAGGCACTGGACCTGCTGTTCATCCTGCATGCCGACCACGAGCAGAACGCCTCGACCTCGACCGTGCGTCTGGTCGGCTCCACCGGCGCCAACCCGTATGCATCGGTCGCCGCTGGCGTCACCGCGCTGTGGGGCCCGGCACATGGCGGCGCCAACGAAGCCGTGCTGAAGATGCTGGAAGAGATCGGTTCGGCCGACAACGTCGAGTCCGCCGTGGTCAAGGCCAAGGACAAGACCTCGGGCTTCCGCCTGATGGGCTTCGGTCACCGCGTGTACAAGAACTTCGATCCGCGCGCCAAGGTCATCGGTGAGATGACCAAGCAGGTGCTGGGTCAGCTCGGCGTGCAGGATCCGCTGCTCGACGTTGCCGTCAAGCTGGAGCAGGCTGCGCTGCAGGACGAGTACTTCGTTGCCCGCAAGCTGTATCCGAACGTCGACTTCTACAGCGGCATCATCTACAAGGCACTGAACATCCCGACCGAGATGTTCACCGTCATGTTCGCGCTGGGCCGTACCGCTGGTTGGGTATCGCATTGGCTGGAACAGCAGGTTGATCCGGAAATGAAGATCGGCCGTCCGCGCCAGGTCTACACCGGCCACGACGTGCGCGACTACAAGTAATGGCAACGGCGCAGCAGTGCGCCGCTTCCATCACGACAAAAACCCCGCTTCGGCGGGGTTTTTGTTTGTGCGCCACTCCTGCAAAAACAGGGGTGTCCTGTAGTGCCGAGCCATGCTCGGCAGAGGCTTTACCGGGAATGCCTTTGCCGAGCATGGCTC
>NZ_JASCOR010000011.1 GCF_029959445.1 Stenotrophomonas sp. PS02298
GGGCACTACCGGTCACGCTCCCGCCCACACGTCACGGGGGTTTGTCGCAGCGGCGAACCCCGCGAAACTGGCAATGCCAGAGGGCCCCAAAAGCCCCCCCCTCCCCAACCCTCCCCTCCTCCTGCGGAGCAAGGGAGGGAGCTGAGAGCGATCACCCGCGCAGCAGGAAGTACGGCAGCAGTACCAAGGCTGAAACAACCACCATGCCCAGCAGCACCGCCAGCACAAACAATGGCCGGTTGCGCAGCATCGAACCGAACGTCTCCGCACTGCCATTCCGCAGCGCGGCGGCGCGCTCTTCACGCACGCGCTGCCCGCGTTCAGCCTGATAGCTCGCCATCAGGCTTTTCGCGCGCGGCAGATCATCGTTCTCGCGCAGCCAGATGCCGCCATTGGAAATACCCCAGGGACTGGGTTCAGTTCGGTACCAGGCGATGCCGTTGCGATCGAGCAGTTCGCCGACCTCGGCGCTTTCGTCGTCGCCGACATTACGTAGATTGAGCAGCAATTTGGCCATGCCGCAATGATACCCGGCAGCGATGCGCTACCCTGCACGCCCCTTTCCAACGGAGCGCGCCATGCGTCGTCTGTTCATCCCGCTGCTGCTGTCCCTGCTGGCCGTCGGCTGCACCCCGCCGGGCCCGCCTCCGGGTGGCACCATTGCCAAGTTCGAGCAGATCGACACCCAGCCCGGCACCGGTGCTGAAACCGTGGCCGGCAGTAAGGTAAGCGTGCACTACACCGGCTGGATCTACGACGAGCGCAAGCCCGACAAGCACGGCGAGAAGTTCGACAGCTCGCTGGATCGCGGTGAGCCGTTCAGCTTCAACCTCGGTGACAAGCAGGTCATCCGTGGCTGGGACGAGGGCGTCGCCGGCATGAAGGTCGGTGGCAAACGCACCCTGATGATTCCTGCCGAATACGGCTATGGCAACCGTAGTATCGGGCCGATCCCGGCCGGCTCTTCGCTGGTGTTCGATGTAGAACTGCTCGATGTCAAACCTCGCTGACAAGACCGTTGCCGTCATTGGCGGCGGCCCGGCCGGCCTGTTCGCCGCCGAGCACCTGCGTGCCGCTGGCCTCACGGTCAACCTGTACGAGGCCAAGGGCTCGCCCGGGCGCAAGTTCCTGATCGCCGGCAAGGGGGGACTCAACCTCACCCATTCCGACCCGCGCCCGCTGTTCGACAGCCGCTACCGCGAACGTCAGGCCGAAATCGCCACCTGGCTGGACGGCTTTGATGCCGATGCCCTGCGCCGCTGGGCGCTGGGTTTTGGCGTGGAAACCTATGTCGGCAGTTCCTGCCGTGTGTTCCCGGTTGACCGCAAGGCCGCGCCGTTGCTGCGTGGCTGGGTACGCCGACTGAAGGAACAAGGTGTGCGTTTCCACGTGCAGCATCGCTGGCTTGGCTGGAACCCGGACGGCAGCCTGCGCATGGCCACCGCCGATGGCGATATCGCTGTTCGCGCCGATGCCACGGTATTGGCGCTGGGCGGCGGCAGCTGGCCTGAGTTGGGCTCTGACGGCAGCTGGATGCCGGTGCTGCAGGAACGCGGCGTCGATACCGCGCCCCTGCAGTCGGCCAACTGCGGCTTCGACATCGACTGGACGGCGCACTTCCGCGACCGCCATGCCGGTGCACCGATCAAGCCTGTGGTTGCGCATTGGACCGATCTGCAGGGACAGCCGCAATCGCTGCAGGGAGAGTGCGTGGTCAGCCAGTACGGCATTGAAGGTAGCCTGATCTACGCGTTGGCCGCTGATCTACGCGAAGCCCTCAATCGCGATGGTGCGGTGACGCTGGAACTGGATCTGGTACCCGGCCGCGACGAAACACGCCTGCTTGCCGATCTGGGCCGCGCCCGCAAGGGCCGCAGCTTCGGCGAACACCTGCGCCGCGCTGCCGGGCTGGATGCGGCCAAGGCCGGACTGCTGTTTGAAGTCCTGGGCAAGGATGCCGGCAGCGATCTGGAAGCCGTCGCACGCACGCTCAAGCGCCTGCCCTTGCGGTTGCTACGGCCGCGACCGATGGCCGAAACCATCAGCACGGCTGGCGGCGTGAAGCTCGAAGCGATGGATGACGGGCTGATGCTCATCGCGCAACCAGGCGTGTTCTGCGCGGGCGAAATGCTGGACTGGGAAGCCCCAACCGGCGGCTACCTGCTGACCGCCTGCTATGCCAGCGGCCAGCGTGCCGCAGAAGGTGTGATCCGCTGGCTGTAGTGCCGACCCATGGTCGGCAGAGGCCTTACCGATAACGCCGCAGCTTGCAGGAGCGGCGCAAACCGCGAAGCCAAATATCAATCCGATTGCAAAGAAACCCGCGGCTTCATCGCCGCGGGCTTCGCGGCTCACGCCGCTCCCACAAAATCACCAGCAGGGGTGATCAGCGCATCTTGCTGGTACGCAACGCCGCAACCCGGGCCGGCGGCGTGAACGAATCACTACGCGCCTCGGCCCAATACTCGCGGAACACGGTGTGCTCGGGCACCTTGTTCAACAATTCGCCTGGCCCCAGATAGCGGTACAGGCTGGCAAGTGAGCGGATCTCCACCGGCGATACGCGACGCAGGATGTGTTCCGGGCCCAGCTCGGACGGATCGCGCAGACCAGCAGCACCAAGCAGGTCGCGCAGCGCGCGCATCGTGTTCTGGTGGTAATTGAACACGCGCTGGCCCTTGTCGACCGGCTCCAGATGACGCCAGCGACTCGGGTCCTGGGTGGCAATGCCGGTCGGGCATTTGTCGTTGTGGCAGCTCAGCGACTGGATGCAACCCAGCGCGAACATGTAACCGCGCCCGGCATTGCACCAGTCCGCACCCAAGGCGATGGTACGGGCGATATCGAACGCCGTGGTCACCTTGCCGGCCGCACCCAGGCGGATGCGGTCACGCAGGCCAAGCCCGACCAGGGTGTTGTGCACCAGGATCAGCGCTTCGTTCATCGGCACGCCGACATGGTCAATGAACTCGGCAGGTGCCGCCCCGGTACCGCCTTCGGCACCATCGACCACGATGTAGTCCGGCAGCATTCCGGTTTCCTGCATCGCCTTGGCGATACCAAACCATTCCCACGGATGGCCGATGGCCAACTTGAAACCAACCGGCTTGCCGCCGGACAGCTCGCGCAGACGCGCAACGAACTGCAGCAGCTCAATCGGCGTGGAGAATGCCGAATGCTTGGACGGCGATACACAATCCACACCCATCGGCACACCACGGGTCGCGGAGATTTCGGCACTGACCTTCGCCGCCGGCAATACGCCGCCATGTCCCGGCTTTGCGCCCTGCGACAGCTTGATCTCGATCATCTTGACCTGATCGGAGCTCGCATTCTCGACAAAGCGCTCTTCGCTGAAGCGGCCGTTTTCATCGCGGCAGCCGAAGTAGCCCGAACCGATTTCCCAGACCAGATCACCGCCGTTTTCACGGTGATACGGCGAGATCGAGCCTTCGCCGGTGTCGTGGCAGAAGCCGCCCATTTTCGCGCCCTTGTTCAGCGCGCGGATCGCATTGGCCGACAAGGAACCAAAGCTCATCGCCGAGATATTGAACACGCTGGCCAAGTAAGGCTTGGCGCAATCAGGCCCGATCAGCACCCGGAAATCGTGGTGCGCAATGCTGGTCGGCGACAGCGAATGGTTGATCCATTCGTAGTCCACGGCATAGGCACTGCGCAGCGTGCCGAATGGCACCACATCCATCTCATTGCGCGAACGCTGGTAGATCAGCTGGCGTTGCTGGCGCGAGAACGGCACGTCCTCCAGATCGCTCTGCACGAAGTACTGGCGGATTTCCGGGCCGATGGACTCGAAGCCGTAGCGGAAATGCGCCAACACCGGGTAGTTGCGACGCAGCACGCTGCGCCGCTGCAACACATCCCAGGTGCCCAGCGCCGCCATCAGGCCGAACAGGCCAACGCCCCAGTACCAAGCAGGCCAGTGGGTAGCCAGCGCCAGTGATACTGGCAGCAGGATCAGTGCCAGCACATAAACCAGATAACGATGCATTACCGTCCTCGAACTACACGGATGCCGGATTCTACAACCGGTCGTCCACTGCTTGCCTCGGCCAGGCCGATTTCACGTCGTAGACCACCATGCCCGGCACACCGAGGGCACGGATCCGGGCCTCATCGAAGGCACGGAGGCCAGCACCACCGCATCGTAGACACCTTGTTGCGATACCCGCACAAGCTCGCCCCCCTGTAGCGCACATTGGGGGGCGCCCAGGAGAACAAACACATCCTCGCACGACAACACCTGCACCTGCCCCGCCACAGTGGTTGCGCGGCCCAGGACACCTCCTGAAGCTTCCCCCCAGCAATCGCACGCAAGCATCCCGCTGCGGTTTGCTTCAGTCTTCGTACGGCACGCGAGGAGCCAATGTGCCGTCGACCCAGTGCCCACCGCCTGAATCCCGAGCCGGCCTGTGGCAGCAAACCGGTACGTTTGGGACTTTGGCACCATTGACCAGAATTCGACAGAGCATCGGACTAGCACACCCGTCCGAGGAATCGTCGGCAAGGATGATCGAACACCACGCACAGGCATTGCAGCGGCAAGCTGTTTCAAGACGGGAAGATAGCGGAACACCCGTCGATATTGCGGAAATGAAAAAGGCGACAAAAGTCGCCTAAGTCATTGTGCCCGGAGCCGGAATCGAACCGGCATGGCCTTGCGGCCGGCGGATTTTAAGTCACACAGGCTACCCTAACTGATTGATTCAATTGGGACGCAAGTCGACTAAACGGGGTCATTTTCCCACATCGACTGCACAAAAGCTGCACAGGGAAATTACCTTGGCACCCTCACCTCGGCCGCCGGCCGCTTGCTGATCAGCGCCTGCAGCACCGCCTTCTCCCGCGATCGACGGCGTGGCTTCACCGGTCGGCTGGGCAGATCGTTGCCCCGTGCCGCGATCCATCGCTCCACCCACATCTTTCCCTGGCGGTAGGAGCCGGCCTTGAACCAGAAGGACCGGCCCTGCCAGTTGAGGGTTCCAGCCACCCTTCCCGCCTCCAGCTTCAGGACCGCCACGGTCCCGTAGTTGAAGCACAGGTAGCAGGTGTCGGGGTTGTCGAGCCATCGGTAGGGGTTCGGGAGCATGGCCCAGCATCGCGCCGGGCCGTCTCAGGGGCTGGGATTGACCACCGAAGAGTCCACTTTGGGCATAATCGGCCCAGCCAACTTGGATAGGCGAACATGCTCGGAAGCTTCCGGTTTTTTCTTGCACTGTGCGTTGTTGTGTTCCACCTGAGCGGCGGAATGCTTGGAGAGGTACGGAATCTCGGCCAGTTTGCCGTCGAGTGCTTCTACGTGATCAGCGGGTTCTTGATAACGATGATCCTGGTCGAGACGTACAAATTTGACTTTAGGTCATTCGCAACAAACCGAGTCCTCCGGCTCTACCCGTCCTATTACGTTTTTGCCATCGCAACCCTCGCTATGTGGCTGACGTTGCCGCGAATGGATGAGTTCCACCCTTGCTGGGTATGGGCTGGCCGGGTAACCGACGTGATCGGCAATATTCTCATCTGGCCGTGGACCTTCTTTCCTGACGAGCCGAACAACTTCAAATTCCGGCTGATCCCCTCCACGTGGTCAATCGCGGTTGAAATTTGCTGCTATTTCCTGCTTTGGGCATTCGCGGCGCGGTCCCTGAAGCTCAGCGTGCTGGCGCTGCTCGCATCCGCCGCCTACCACGTCTATGCCGTTTTCAATATTCCAGACTCGGCAGCCCGCTACTATCCAGTCAGCGCAGCGATGTTGGCCTTTAGCGCCGGATCTATCGCCTACCGCTTCAGCTCAAAGCTGACTGCATTGCGTCCCCCATGGATGACGCAACAGAAGAACCTGCCCGTGCTGCTCATAGCTGCAATCGCACTTTTCCTCTGCACATGGTCGGCCAGCACATACGACAGGTCGGCAACATCCAATCCCTTCTACTACGGGGTGATCATTATCGCCGCCGTTGTTGTGCTTGCCTTCCATGGACTCCGTACCGGCGGGACGCTGGGCAAAGTCGATCGCTGGCTCGGGGACCTGTCCTACCCTGTGTTCCTGATCCACTACCCTGCCGGATACGTAGCGTGGCTCACGCTCGGCCAACCTACAGAGATTAGAAGCTGGACCATCGCGCTGATGGCGATTCCAATCTCTATGGCGGCCAGCTGGCTGGTGGTCCGCCTTGTGGATATCCCGCTCAGGAAGACCCGTGACTCGGTCCGGGCAGAGGCCATCGCCAAGGCTATGATGGAAGGTCAGACAATTTCATGACCCCGACTTGAGGAGATGTGTACGGGATCATGTAGAGGTTCCCGTCACCCCCATCCACTGCTCCAACGAACTTGTCAGTGAGGTTCAGAAGCGATGGCAGGAAGGTCAAGCTGTCGTTGCGCGTATCAATGACCAGGAAGTCCGACGACTGATAGCGCGGGACAAAGATGACGTACGGCCCGCGCGCGATGGCCCACGTCCACTTGTCCATACCCGCAGGAAGCGTGCCGAAGGTACGCGCCACACCGGCGGCCGGGTCGAGGGCCATGCAGGCGGTGGCGCTTCTCGGCACGAAGTAGATGTGGCCGTTCGCCCCGACGACCCCGCCGCAGAATTTCCGGTCTCCAGCCAGAACCCCGCTGCTGATGTAGGATAGCGAATCATCAGAGGGGTCAACAACCAAGATACGGTTGTCATAGCGCGGGCAGGCGTACAGCTTCCCGCTCGCAGCTTTCACGAACCAACCCCACTGGCCGTTTACGTTGGTATTGGTGAAAACGACCCCGGGAATGCCATAGGTGGTATCGGTTGCCGGGTCGAGCACCAGAACCTTGGTGCTGTCAAACGGACAGAAATAGATCTTGCCGTTATCCGCAAGTGCGCCGCCGTAGTACTTCTTCCCGTCCGCATCCCCCCTGCTGAACATCGTTGCGGTGTCTGTGGCCGGGTCGATCTTGAGGATGTTCGACTGCCCCGCGGGAACCCCATAGATGTATCCATTTGGGGCTTCAATTGACCCTATCCAGCTATCCGCACCACTCCCGTATGTTCCGAAACCTGCAACTGCGCCCGTAGTGGTATTGATCTTTAGGAGCTGGGTGTTCCTGTACGGCGCGCCATAGATGTGGCCGTTCACCGAACTCTTGCAACCGTAGGCCCACTTTTCGGCTGTACCGAAGGAGCCGCGCCCAACAACAGGGCCGCGCGCCACCTTCAGCATCAAATAGCGGACAAGCTCCAGCATCTCCGAATCACTGAGCGCCTTGTTGAACACCAGCACTTCGTTCACAAGCACCTTGGTATTCCGGGCCAAGTCGTAGCGGGCACCCAGGGTTATTCCGCCACAAGCTCCTGTCCCGGCATCACCAATAGTCTGCAGGAACCCATCTGCTGAGAATGCAGAGCTTGCGCCAGAGTAGAGTCCACGGAATACGTGAAGGCCCTCTGTTAGCGTCAGATTACCGCTTACAAAGGAGGTTCCAGCCCAAACGCCGCCACGACCGATTACCGTGGTGTGACCCAGCCAGTTTCGATTGGTGCTGGCCGCTCCATCCACCCATGGGTAGGCATCTGAGTACGATGCGCCGCCACTTGGAAGCGAGCACAGCAGGACGATGGTGTTCGGCTGGGCGTACGTCGTGCCAAAGGCGCGCTGCAGGGCGTCGTCAGTACCATCGAACTCAACGGCCGGCAGCCCATTAGCCCAGCTGGCGCGATACGTGGGCTGCCTGCTACCCGTGGTTTGGGTCAATGTGTAGGCATTGGCGGTCTGATCGGGCCAGGACGCAACCGCCGCCCCGTCACTGAGTCCGAGCGTGTCCGCTGTGTACCTAGCAACCAATCCGGAGATGGACGGAAGGCTGGGATCGGACGGCCACGCCGGGGCTGGATAGACAGCAGTCCCCGCCATCATCACCCGCCGCAGCATCATGCACTCTCCTGCATCGCATAGCTCACAGTGGCCCCGCCGTCGTAGCTGACAAACGTCAACCATGTCACGGCATTGGCAGCACTGGCCACGGTGGTGTCACTGCCACCCAACGGTTTCCAGCCAGCGGGGAAGGTCACAGTGC
Source organism: Stenotrophomonas sp. PS02298 (assembly GCF_029959445.1). Taxonomy (GTDB): domain Bacteria; phylum Pseudomonadota; class Gammaproteobacteria; order Xanthomonadales; family Xanthomonadaceae; genus Stenotrophomonas. The sequence continues at coordinate 8,071 of NZ_JASCOR010000011.1, forward strand.
GACTACCGGTGGCGTCCTGCACGATCCGCAGCTCGCCTTCGGTCGCATAGCCGGACGGGGCCGCATTAGCCAGCGTCAGGGAAACTGTGCCGGTCAGGCTCAGTTGGTGACGGCGCGACAGCCCGTGGCCGCAGTTGATGGTGGCCGTGCCGCTGGAAACCGGCACGGTGTTGATCTTCAGACCCGCCAGATCACGCAGGCTGATCTTGGCATCATCACCTGCCGCGACCGCGCTGTCGGCTGTATCGGTTCCGCCATCCAACGCCTGTAGCGGAATTACCTCGGTGCCGGCGTAGGCCTTCAAGGCTGGGTTGTCGTCAAATCGCTTGGTCGTCATGGCTTATCCCTGATAAATGATGCCGGCCTGATCGGCGTAGGTGGTGCCGTCCTGGTCGGCATACGAACGCAGGGCAATGGCGCGGTAATCGAAGCGAGCGGTAGCGGCTTGCCAGCTGTCCAGCCCGTCGCGGACGGCCCACACTTCCACCCGGCCGGCGCCGTTGCCACTGAGCACCGGCACACTGGCCGTGGTTCCTGTGATGCCCGCCTGCTCATCGGACAGCACGTCGTCCACAAAAGCCCGCACGGTATAGGTCGTGCCCGGTTCCGGGCCGATACTGGCCGCTTCGGCATCGATGAGCTGGTCGGCCTGCAGCAGGCGGTCTCGGTGGGCCCAGCTAACGTCGAACGCGCCAATCACCTCGGCAGGCGGCAGCGCGGCATTGATCCGAAGGCGACCGGGAGCATAGGGACGCACTTGTCGACTGGCCATGGTGGCGCTGAGCATGGGAGCCATTCCGGCAGACAGCACACCATTCGGCCCCTGGGTCAGCGCCTTGGCAGTGACGGTCTCGCCGTGCACGTACTCGCGGCCGTCCACGGCCATGAAGTCGTCATAGAAAAAGATCAGCTCGCCTTCCGGGTGCTCGCGAGGCGCGGTATCACCGCAGCCACGCCCCAATGTCATCGTGCCCGCCACCGGGTCCATGGCATCTAACCGCACGATCTCATCACCCCAAAGGCCCGCACTGCCGATCACCACACGATCCAGGCCATCCTGCGCGGCCACGGTAAACACCCTAGCGCGCGCGTCATCGCCGCCACTGACGGCAGCGGCCGGGCACCAGCTGCCGGCGTAGCCCCCGCTCAGCGCCTCACCGGGCCCTGCCGTGTAGAGGGCATAACGGTCACCGCCGTTGGCACGTACCGCCACGGCCGCCATGTAGCCCACATCCTCGGGCAGGGCAGCCAGCTCGGCAGGAGTCATGGCCTGAGCGAGTTCGTGATAAGGAATTTCGAACAGGCGCTGGTGCAGCGAGGGCCTCAGCTCGTTGAGCTCGATGGCCGGCTCGTCACTCTGCACATAGACCGAATCTGCCATGCCGAACACGTCCTGCAGCGCCACGATACGCACGGCACCAGAGCGCAAGGTCCCCGCATCAATTTCACCCACCATGCAGACCATGTCGGCGATGCCTCGGCGCGGGGCCTGCAGCCGGAAGTAGGTGCCGGCCCGCCATGCCCATGGCGTGCGGACACAGGTCAGATTGATGCGGCGGCCGGGTGTCGCCAGGTTGCGCAGCTCACGGTCGGCCACACGCAGGGCGAGTGACTCAACCGGAATCTCTAGAAAGGTTTTGGTCTGGCTGATCACCCCTCCCGCGGTCTGAATAGCCCCCAGCGCCTGCACCGGAGCCGTGGTGCGTTTTTCCTTGGCAACCGAGTCGAACCACTCCACCACCACCTGGTTGACTGCATCGTCCAGGGCGGTCACTTCTTCCTGAAAGTCGAGAATGTCGTCATCCACCAGCACCGGCAGATCATCTGCATCACCGGCACCCCGGATAAGGTCCAGATGCCAGCGCCCGTCTGCGCGGCTGCGCGAACACGACAAGCCAGCCACATTGCAGATGCGCTGGCGGAAGTCGACCAAGGTTTCCTGGTCCGGGTCATAGGCCGTGCACAGTCCGAAACCCTCAGCAAAAAGCCGGTCAGCGGCCGCACGGAAGCTCGCCTCATTCACCAAGGCCGGAGACTCACCTCCCATACGACTGTCGGTAATCGACTGGTAGAGGATGTGGGCGGGGTTCATCGCATACTCGCTGGCAATCACCGCCGTCGAGCTATGCAACATGCGATGGTTAGTAGGCGAACCGTAGTCCTCACCAGTGAAGATGTTTTTCCCATCCACGCAGGCAAACGCCACCCAGCATTCAAAGCCGACCCGCACTGCCGGAATGACGATATTCACCCCTTCCGCCATGGGGTAACCACTCACGGCGGCCGGCGGCGCGGATGGTCCGAGGCTGACGCCGTGAACACCCACCACACACCCAGAATCGTCGTAGTTGGTCTTGATATCCAACGCGAATGAGCGCGTAACCCCCTTGGGGAAGGTGATATGCAACCACGCGATACCAACAGCTCCCCTCACGCCTCCAGACCAGGAAATTGACGAGCTTGTGTCGATCACATCGTCGTAGTCCGCCGGCTGTGGCGACCACCCTGCAACATCACCCGGCGCGGAAAACAAATAAGGCGCGGCGGCTGTTTTGCGCCACTGCAGGGAGAACTCTGGCAGGCCTTCCAAGAGAGCGATCTGTGCTGTTCCCGGATACCAACACCCCTCATCCCAGCCCTGAGTGATGCGGCGGAGCTTGAACGATGCGGCCTTGGGGTAGGGGTTCATGGCGCCCCAGCGACCACCACGGAACACGATGGAGGCCTTGCCCCGGCAAGCTCCGCGCCGCGACCCTAGGTGCTTGGTCAGATAGTCGTTGGGCTGCTGCTCCGGCTCACCGAACATCACGTCTAAATAGCCGGCAATGCCACCCTCGCTCTTTTCCCCACCCCACAGGTTCATGGCATCCACATAGAGGCGGGTGCTTTCAGTGACCACCCCATTCCATGCGGTGCGGTCACCACCACGGATTTCCAACAAGGCATCGATCGGGCCACGGCACAGCCCGAAGTGGATCAGCGGCCGGTACCAGTAGCCGATGGTCTGGGGTTTGTTCTTTCCACCGCTCACTGACTTACCTCCCCACCCTGCCAACCCTGCACGGCTGCGGCATGCTCAACTAGCGCCACCGCCAGCGGGTCACCGGTGGCGTGCATGACTTCGGCGGCGACTCCCTCGTGCAGGAACTGCGACCAGCACAGCCCATGGCGGGCGAACCATGCACGCCCACCGCTGGCGCAGTAGCCCGCCCTTGCCTTGAAGCCGGGCACGGTGCGCATGTGCTCACGGGTCACAACCAGCCCACGGTAATGCTCAGAGTTCACCCACGCCTCCCTCGTCGTCTTCGTCGTCATCACCACCGGAGGTGCCACCGCCCAGCGGATCGGTCACATTGGCCAGACCGCTGACGTTCCACTTGTTGTCCAGCCATGATTCGATAGGGTTGGTGGTGCCGGGCAGCAGGCCAGGCGACCACTTCTTGCCGGTCTTGGACTTGATCTCTTCGGTACCAAGGTTCTTCCAGGCAAGGATGACGCTGTCATCCACCCAGACTGTGCCGAACACGGTGATGATGGCCTTGCCGTCTTCCACCACCGGGACATTGGCGTCCAGCGGCTTGGGCTTCTCGATCTTCGGGCGCATCGAATAGCTGATGAGCGCCGACACCACCATGATGGCGATCTGCCAGACCACCTGCACCCAGGCCTCTTGCTGACCCTGCGCTCTGGCACTGGTCCAGACGCCGGCCGCATCCAGACCAGCAATGAAGGCCACCCCCATAGCAAGCCACATGGCCGCAGGACGCAGGCGATCGCGATGCTTGTCCAGCACCCAGTAACGCAGCAGCCAGCCGGTGTGGCGCAGTCGCGACCGGCTCACCATACCGGATTGCCTCCCATGGGATTCTTGGCGGGCAGGTCAGGGCTGCCGCCGAAATTGTCACTGTTGCCGAAGCTCTTGCAGGCAGCGAAGGTGTGGGCGCAGCCGGGATAGGCGGTCATTTCCAGTTCCGGTTCCAGCCCGTGGCCGCCGTACTGAATAGTGATGGTCGATCCATCGTGGGACATGATCGAGCGGCGCTCTAGCAGCCCGTCTTCGCGCGTCCATTCCACATAGCCACCGGCCAGGGTCTCGGCACTTTCGGCAAAACCGGCCGCGACGAGCTTCAGGCCCTGAACCTGCTCCAGAACTGCGGCCACACCCCAGGCTGCCGGGTCCAGGTTGCACATGCCGACACCCTGCCCGTACTGGGCCAGTGGGCAGGCGCGCTGCCAGCGCAGCTGCAGACCGGTGCGGCGCTCGCTGCGGTGCGACGGCTCGCACACCAGCTCCAGTTGAGCATCGGTGTACTTTGGCGCAATCACGCGGCCGTGCCACTCCACCGCCGGTGCATCATCGCCACGGTGCATCGCCAGGCAGGTGACAAACACCGGCGCCGAGGGTGGATACGGGCGCCACAGGCGTCCCAGCGACTGAGTCGGCGGAGTGTCAATAGCCGATGGATCCAGCAGGCAATCCATCGTCAGGGTGACGTTGTTCTTTGCGTATTCCACCGAATCACGCAGCGCGCTGCGGCTGATGTTTGCCGCCTTCCAAGTGACATCACCCAGCGGCACATCCCTGTCGGCATGAGCGAAGTGCCAAACCAGCGGCCCGCATGCGAAACGGAACAGGTGCACAGGTCGGCCGAACCAGCGAGATACCTCGCGCAGGTCAAAGCTCATCGGCCACCTCATTGAAGACCAGCTGCACGCTGGCCACGTCGTATCTCCACCAGTTGATGCGCACCACATCGGCACCGAGGGTGCAGGGCGACAGCCAGGCGAGCTGGCGCACGGCGGCCGGAGCGAGCGCCTTGCCCAGCGTCGCGTTCAGGGCCAGCCGGTGGTTGCCGTTGCCCAGTTGGCTGACCGCGGTCACCCGGCGCAATAGCTGGCTGCCATCGGCCAGAGTGATGCACACATCGCGGCGCCCAGCCGGCAGGGAACCGGTCGGCAGCCCACACCACGCCACATCGATGCTGCTGGCGTTACTGGCAGCATTGGCGGCCAGGCTCATGTCTTGGCCAAGACTAGCAACCCAGATCGGAGTGGCACGGCCCGCTAGCGCCCACAGTAGGGACAGCAACTGGCGCACCTGCGACAGGCCCACAGCTGTGATCTGCCGACCGTGGACTGACAGCGCACGGCCAAGGGTGTCGTAAATGAATGGTCGGGCCACGCCTTCGTCGCTGATCACTGCCATGCGCGAGGATTGCCAGGTGGGATCGACCGACCAATCCACCGTCAGTGATAGCAACGGGTGACTACGGTAATGCTCATCCCCGGCATCCGCGACAATGGGCAGGTCATCGAGGAGGGAAAACTCGGCGCGCCATGGCAGGTCGTTGCCGGTGAAGCGCGACAGATCAGGCAGGCGCAACAGGCGGGCACGCACCAAGGGCAGCACACGGGTTCCGGCGCGATGGGCACGACCCAGCGGGGCTGACAGATGAAGGCTGCCATCGACCAATGCATCCACGTCCACCACTTCATGGTTACGCGGGTTGTTCTCATCAACCAACAGCGCACGACCGGGGCCGAAAAGCCCCAGCCCATCACCCAATGGCAGGCCGTCTGACAGCGGCAAGACATCAGCGGCCAGCACAGCGCCGGCGCCGGACAACGGCAGCCACCACTGGCCCCAGCCCCGCTCCGCAAGCGCTTGTTCCAGCCATTGGCGATCGGCACCACTGACCAGACCGTCCATGGTCACCACCACACGCGGCGCTGCACGCAATGCGCGGTACTGACCGCCACCAGTTGGCGGCTGCATCACGTCTGTCAGCCATTCGGCCTGCCAGTTGAGGTCGCCAGCACCGGGGAATGGCCACACTACCGCATCAGCCACGCTGCAGGCCCTCCAAGTTGTTGCGCACATGGGTAAGCACCACCTTCTCACCCGCGGAGCCCGCCAAAGCGTTGGCAACCGCCTCGTCGCCTATGGCAACGATGGGGGTGGTAACCACGCCGCCATCCTTCGCCGTGAGATTTGCCTCATATGCTGCATTCTGGCGACGAGACAGAACGCGCTCACCTGTCTGCAAGATGGCCGGCACTTCGTCAGGCTTGAGGCCCGCTATGCCACCGCTGTGATACCTGGGCGCGTGGCCGAATAACATCGGGTTGACACGTACCTTTACTGCGCTTTGACCTGCCATTCCACCAGTGTGCTGCTGCGCAACCGAAGCGCCTGCTGCGGCACCACCTCCACCCCATGCGCTCATCGCAGCCTTGATGGCTCGCAATGCCAGCTCTTGCGCAATCATTCGCGCAACGCCAGCCACGAAGCTCTTTACCATGTCTGCAAATGCCTCTTTGAAGGACTTCGCGCCAGTCGTAAGGTCGGCCAGGAAGTCACCAAAAGACGAGCTGGCGATATCCTCCATCTTCTGTTTGAATACTTGCTGGGACGCAGTGATGCTTCCGATTTGCACGTCGATAGCCCCGATACCGGCGAGCACTGCCGCGTGCTCTGGCGTGCCCTCCTTCATGTCGGCCAACGCAGCACCGGCGGCAACGCGCAATGCCTGCAAGTCGGCAAGGGCCTTGGCACGTGCGGCGGCAATCTGTCGTTCGCCTTCGCTGTAGCCCAACATGCCGCCTGCCACCTGCGCGCCGATAGATGCTTCCTTCCCCTGCAGCGCGTTGGCGATGTTCTCGCCAGCCTGCCGCAGCTCATCGGCCTTGGCCTTGGATACCAGCCGGTCGATCAGGTTCTCCACCATCTTGCGGCCAGCTGCGTCACTGTCGGCGTCCAGCCGCTTGAACAACTGCTGATACTCGGCTTCGAGCTTCGCGCGCTCCACGGCGCCGGTGTTGCCGTCCAGCTCCATGAGCCGCAACTTCACATCGCCCAGTGACTTCGCCAGCTCGTCCTCGGCCTTCTTCTGGTCGTGCGCACCCTTGGCCGCAATGTCGGCGCGATCGCGCTCCAGAATGATGATCTGTTCTTCCAGCTTCTGCCGCTTGCCGGCTTCCCTCGTGACGGCAAGCTCCGCCTGCGCCTGGGCGATCTGAAGGTCGATGGACTGCTGCTGCAGCTCTAGCCGCGTGGCGAAGTATTCCCGCATGCCGATTTCGTTCTCGGCATAGAGCCGGTCAAGCTCGGCAAGGGCCCGGGTAACGGAATCGCGCATCAGTGCGTTGGAGGCCGCCACGGCCTTGCCGGCGCCACCGATACCGCCGCCACCCGAACCGTCACCGCCGGTTTCCGACGCCTTGCCGCGCACTCGGGCGGTTGTTGCATCGATCTGCGCGAACAGACCGGTGACGCCGCGGGCCAAGTCCTTGGCGTCGCTGCGGATCATGTCGCTGGCGGCCTGGAACCCAGCCACCATGCTTCGGCGCTGCGCAGTCAGATCGTCCATGATCCCGCCCACGCCATCGGCGTAAGACTTCACCGCCGCGATCGGGCCACCATCCTTCAGCGCCTGCCAGCTGTTGCTGATGTTCCGGAACGCCCCGCCTACGTATTTCACCAGCCCTTCGGCCACCTTGAATCCCACGGACCCAAGTGCGGTAAGCGCGACCGTGATGATCTCCACCACGTTCTTCACCACAATGCCGGCGGCGGCAACAACGCGGAACACGCTCGCGAGGAACTCGCCCAGGCCGGCAAGCCAGCTGGTCTTTTTGCCAAGGCCATCTGCGGCGCTTTCGGTATCGCGCAAGTTGGCGGCCACCTGCTGCATGAGCACCAAAACGGGTTCGAAAAACTGCGGCAAGTCGCGAGCGATGTCGCCGAGGATGCCGACGAACGCCTGTGCGGAGCCGGTAGCCTCGTTCTGGTCGTTCATGAAGCGCACAATCGAGTTGCGGATCTGCGTGAACGCGCCGCCAATGGTCTTCGGCATCCGCTCATACTCGGCCCGCAGAACGGCCTGATCCTTCAGCAACGCCTGCGCCAGGTCGCGGCTGCTCACCTTGCCGTCGTTGACGTAGGCCTTGACCTGCCCGCTGGCGATGCCGAGTTGCTTGGCCAGCGACTGCACGATGCGCTGGCCACCCTCGTTGATCGAGTTGAACTCCTCGGCCTGCACACGGACGCTGCCGAGCGCCTGCCCGAACTGGCGCATCACGCCGGATGCTTCTTCGCCAGTAGTGCCGGAGATGGCCAGCGCCATCGAGACGGCCTCGGTGAGCTCCAGCTGCTTCAACTGGCTCAGGCCCACCTGGTCCGCGGACTGGGAGACCTTGTTGTAGAGGCCAACCGTCTCCTTCCAGCTGGCCTGCGTGCGCTGGGCGATGGCGAAGGTTTCATCCTGTGCGGCGTTGAACTCCTCCTGCGACTTCGTCGCCAGGCGAAGGCGGCCGGAGATACCGGCCGCCTCGTCGGAGACCTTAGCCATGCCGCCGAGCGTGCGCAGCGAGGCATAGGTGGCAACGAAGCCCACCAGCTGCGCACGCGCAGCCTTCAGCCCGTTCACCCATCCAGCCGTGTTCGGACCAGACCGGGCTGCATCTTCTTTCAACCTGCGGAAGTCACCGCGCAGCAACGCGATGCCCTGCTTGATGTCGGTAAGGTCCGCAGAGATTCGAACGCGGAGGTTGGGGTTGGTCATCAGCCGGTGAGTCCTTTGAGGTACGCCTTGAAGTCTTTGCTGTCGTACTGCGCCGCACGAGCGGTTACCGCGTCATCGGCCAGCCTCCTTCGCCGGCTACGCTCGGCCGCTTCGGTGAAGGCCCGAAGTTGGCCGAGCGTGTACTGCTTGATCTCGCCGAAGCTGTGCCCGTGCTCGATCAGGAGCTGGAGGGCGTCGGCCCAACCCCAGGCAGCTGCCGTGCCATACCGGCCAGGAGGGGTACGACGTTCTTCGTAAAAAAATCGCGATTCACCCGCACGCACTTCTGCGTGAGCCGCACCACGTCGTCGATGGCGGCGGCCTCGACATCAGCCAGGCCAACGCCCGATGCGATCGACAGCGCAGCAAAGAACTGCTCTCCGTGGTCACCTATCAGTTCGACGATCTGCATCACGTCGATGTCCAGCTCATCGCCTTCGCCGGTTAGCACGTTGTTGGCGATCAGCGCCTGAATCACCGGCCGCGCGGTGCGGATGAGCGGGGGAATGCGGCCGGCGGGGATCGGCAGGATTTCCAGCTGCATCCCGGCGAACGCCACTGACGTGCTGGCCGGAGCCAGCACGTCGACGTCTGCGGATACGGAAGGCGTCATGCCACGTCTTCCATGGTGACGGTGAAGTACTGCGACAGGCCGGTACCCTTCGTCGTGTCGGCCATCAGGCCGCCGGTGACTTCGCCGGCGCCGTACTCTTCGCCGATCAGGCCCATGCTGGCCAGCAGGCCACCGCTGACCTTGTGCGCATGAACACGCACGCGCTTGCCGCTCTGCGCCTCATTGAGTCCGACGAAAAGCATTTCGTACTGCTTGGCCGACTGCGTGAGCGCCTCGACTTTCTTCTGCGCGGCATTGGCATACGTGACCTTGATATTGGCCGCGCCAGACGCTGGGGCGGGGATGGTGCTGTCGGCCGGGATATAGATCCCACCATCGCGGAACTCGTAGTCATCTCCGGGGGTATAGGTCGTTGCGGCGGTGGCATCCTTCACCGAGGTGATGCTGCTGGCCACCTTGGCCAGAGGGGTGAAACCACCCTTGTAGGCAACCACACTCTCATCGGTGACATTACCCGCCACCACGGTGGTGACAGACGAGCGCAGGGTGCGCGCGAAGTTCTCCGCTGCGAAGTCGTGGAAGGTGTAGGCAGCTTCCACACCGGTGAGACGTGCCACCTCGTTGCGGTTGCCGCCGCCGGGATTGGTGTAGTCAACCAGATTCTTCTTCTCTTCCTGCGGTGAGAAGGTGAGCGCCGAGCAGTTGCCCACTTCCTCGAACGGGGCGGCGGCGCCGTACTCGCGGATCAGAAGTTTGCCGCTGCCCAGGTAGCTGTGGTCTTTCATGTGTGTGTCTCCAGTGATGCCGCGGGGCGGCGGTTAACGGGTCAACTTGGGGATGTTCGAGGTGTAGCGAATGAGCGCGCCGATCCAATCGGCACCGGCTGGAGCGCGCAGGGGTTCCATGGACTGGTAGGCCGGCTGCCCGAAGCTGGACGGCCACGATGGTTGACGGCCATCCATTGCCCGCTCGATGTCATCAAGCACGGCATCGAGGGACTCCTCGGCGACCTCATCGCCCCTGCGCTTGACGACAATGGCGACGGTGGTAAGCCGGTGCGTACGCTGCAGGGCGGGGTCGCTCGCGCGCTCCTGCTTGTCGATGTAGACGGCCAGGCCATCGACCACCTGCTCCGGGTCCAGCTGACCCGGCTCCAGCGTTGCCACCGCGCCAACCGCCGTGCGGTATGGCTCTACGCCGTTGATGCGCTGCAGGTTGAACACAAAGGCATCGAGCAGCTTGCGGCGCGGCGAGAGGTCAGCCATGAGGCACCACCAGCCAGCGCACAAGGGAGCCGTCGTCTTTCAGCTTGTCAGTGAGGCGGTAGGTGTCACCGTCGACAACGATGATTCCGCCGCGCTCCGGCGTCACTTGTGCACGCTGGAACGCGATGCTGATTTCGCCCAGCGCGACCGGTGACGCGTCGTCGCCCCACACCTGGGTACCGCGATCGACCAACACATCACATGGCACAGACGCGGAACCGGGAGCTGGCGCCGTGTAGGTCGCGGCGTCCGCCATGCCGGCAGCCATGAAGCTGCCGATGGCGGCCTGGTCGAATGCCTGCAGAAAGGCCTTCTGGCTCATGAGCGCCCCCGGTACCTGGACGACTGGAGCGCCTTTTCCAGCTCGCGGTTAAAGTAGAACGGCATCAACCGGTCCCACTCGCGCTCCGCCAGAGCGAAGATGTTGTAGCGGGGTTTGTAGCGCGCATCGCGCGTGAAGATGAAAACGCTGCGCACTGCGGAGCCGAAACCGGTTTCGATTCGCTCATAGACACCCGGCAGCAACCGGCCGCGCTTCTGCTGCACAACGAAGTACTCGCCACCGCGCTTGCGACGGGCGCGCCGGCGCTTCTGGCTGGTGTCGCTCTGGTTCTGGTATCGGTCTTGTCGCGCGCCAAGCTGCGAGAGGATCTTGCTCACCTGGCCGGCCTTGACGTTACCGAAACGGTCCAGCTGCGCACCCTTACCTGCGACGGCGAACATGCCGGCCGGCATGGCGCCCTTCTGCTGCAGCAGCACCTCGAAGCCCTTCTTCCGCCGCTGGCCACCGTCCACCTGCGCCTGCAGATACTTGGCCGGCGGGGTGCCATTTGAGGCTTCATCGCGGAGGTAGATCTCTGCGAACAACTTCTGCGGCGTAGCCTTCTTGTACTGGGCGGCACGCACAGTCAACGCGGTGGGGCGATCAAACACGCGGCCAGCCGTACGCGCCCAGGTCTGGCGGATCTCGAATGCGGTGGCGTTGCAGGCCTGCATCACTGCAAAGCCAAGGTTCTTCCGCTCCAGCTCACTGAACTGGCGGCCCAGCATGTTGTCCGCGTCCACCGCAATGCGCACAAGGCTCACCGGACACCCCCGCTACACAGCAGGGCGAAGGCTTGAAGGCCCTTTACTTGCGCGTCGCAGGCATCGGCGGCGCCAATAATTCGGCCCGCACTTTGGTGCCGGTCGTCGGCGCCACCATCAGTGACGGCGCCGGCTGCGACGGCTGCGGACAGTTCGCTGGTGGCGATGGCTGCCTGCCAGCGGACATGCAGCCGCTGGTTGCCAGCGCGCAGGTCAGCAACAAGGCGATCAGAAGCGGCTTGCGCATCGGCTTTGTCCTTTTCGTATTGGGCGGCCACGGCGCTGGCCTTGGCCGCGTTGGCACGCTCGGTGGTGATGACGGCCTGCGCCTGGGACAGCTCAACCTTGGCAGCGTCACGCTGGCCCTCGGCACGATCGCGGGCTGCGCCGGCGTTGTCGGCGGCACGGTGGGCGATGGACACGCTGCCGCGCTGCCACACAACAACCGCGAGCAGTATGAGGATCAGCGCGGCGAGGATGCGGGTGATCATTGCGCCACCTGCTCGGCCAAGCACTTTGCGTGGCGTTCCTGCTGGCGGGTCCACACGCCCTTGCAGCCCTTCGGGCCCCAGTTCTGCGGGAGCGAGCAATCACGTCCGTCCTGCTTCTTCCACGCCAGCAGAGCGTCGCACGCGGCGCGGTATAGGCCCGGCAGCTGGCCCGGCGTTGCGGTGCGAGTTTCCAACAAGCGGCGGCGCATGGAGCTGCTGCGCCAGTTGCCGATGCCGTACTGACCGATGAAATCAATGTACAGGTCGTACTCACCCTGCGTGAGTGAAACGCCGGGGATGGACGCCTTGAAGCGCGCCTCTTCCTCGCTGTGCAAATTGCGCGCGAGCTGCTGCGCACGCGCACGGGTTATTGGCGCATCGGAAAGCCGTACCGGTGTGCCGTCTTCGTAGCGCGTGGAGCCGTGGCCAATGGTCGGAACATCGCCCTTGGTCGGGATGTAGGGCTTGTGGACTACCTGTCCATCCGTTCGAACGGCCGTGGGGCCGTCGCCTTCCTTGGCGACCCAGCCAGCGAATGCCACCGCACTCAGCAGCAAGCTGGCAGCGGCCACGCGGATCGGAGATACGCCACTGCGCTCAGACATGGTGATCCACCTCACGCTGCAGGCGCTCCATCTCGAGCTTGTGCCGCTGGTTGTTCCGGCGGTCATTGCGGACCTGGAAGAAGAGCGACACCAACAGACCAACGCCTGCGATCAGCAGGCCGCCCAAGGCGGCCATCTCGTTGGCGGTCAAGCCGAAGAACACCGCACCCGCGCTGCCACCGTAGGTCGATACCTTGGCGACGATAGGCGCGACGTTGTTGCTCGTTTCGGTGGCCATTTCGGTCAGCCTCACGGTGTTCCCCCTGGGATCGGATAGAAGTCCGCCACCGCACACGACACCGGGCGTATGTGCGGGGTGGTGGGTGTGGATCAGGCCTTAACTGCGCCGACGCCGGGCAGAAGCTTGGCCACCACGGTGGCGGTGCCGTTGCCGGCAGCAGCGATGGCCACGGCGCAGTTCTCGAGGTCGCCGGTGGCGCTGGCGGCGACGATGAACTCGCCCGCGGAGGCATCCCAATGCAGCTTGGCGCCAGCGGTGATGACCGCAGTGCTCAGCTTCGGGAAGGTGAAGGCGCCTTCAATCTTCGCGGCGACCAGTTCGCCAGAAGCGACGGTGGTGACCGGCACGGCCAGCAAAGCGCCGAGGATGAAGGGTACGCCGCTGGTGACAGCGGCCGACGCGGGCACTTGGATGGTGTCGCCGCTGGAATGAGCGTTGTTCATGGGGTTGACCTCTGAAGAAGGGGAAGTGGTTCCGCACTACAGGGGTGCAGGCATGCCTGCACCCATCGCCGATCACGCCAAGCCGGCGTTCATGAAGAAGCCGCGGTGGTCGATGGCCTTGGCGCCGAAGACGTGGCGGCACTTGACCTGCACACCATCGACTTCGAAGCCATGCTTCGTTTCGGTGAACACGCCTTCGTGGCCTTCCAGGTAGGCGTACTCGATGGTGTCGATGACGCCCGGCGATGCGGCGCCAAACCATGCAATGGCGCTGCCGTCTTCCAGACGCGGCTCCACGATGGGGGTGAGCGTCACGCCGGTGACGTTCAAGTCCACGCCCTTGGCGGCGACGATGGCGGCGTTGGTGGCCTTGAGCGCCACTTCTTCCAGCGACGGCGGCAAGATCAAGAACTGCGGGTTGACCGTGATATAGCGGCCCTCGATGCCCTTCTGCAGACGCATGGCCTTGCGCATGGCGGCCAGCGGGTTGGCCTTGCTCGGGTCCAGCGCATCGGCCAGCTTGGCGGCGGTGCCCAGGTTGCCGTGGGTGGCGTGGAACAGGGGAACGCCATCGGCCATGTTCGGGTTGTTGGTGAGGATGGCGTAGACCAGATCGGATTCCAGATCCGAGGCGCTGGCGCCGAACGCGAACGGGATGCGGCTCAGTGCGTCCAGGTCGTCGTTGACGATAGTTTCCCAGGTCAGCGCTACGATGCGGCCGTACTTGTGCACGCGGTACTTTTCGGCACCTTCGCCGATGCTGCCCTGCTCGTACTCGCCGCCCTCCACCACGCGCTTCAGCGAGGGCGCACCGCCCAACTGCACGCGGCTGATTTCCTTGAAGTCCGGCAGGGTGGCCTGGCGCGAGAACGGCAGGAAGGTGCGCGGCGCGGCATCGTAGCCGGCGCGCAGGCTGCGGTTGACGGTGTTGCCGAGGATCGCCGGGAAATCGCTGGTGGACTGCAACGCCTTGATCGCGATTTCCTGCTTGGACATGCCGCGCGTGCGGTGGCCGGCGCGCTCGACGGAATCGCGCGCCATGTCCATCAGGTCCATGCCGCGGAACTGGACAGCGGCGCCTTCCAGCCTGTGCGCGGACGGGTTGGCACGATGCAGCAGCGCGTTGAATGCGCCCTCGCGGTAGGTGACGGTTTCGTCCTGCGTGAGCGAGCCGGTGGGCGCGGCGGCCGGTGCGCCGGCGGCACTGGGCGTGGCCGGGGTCGCGCTGCCCAGGAAGGCCAGCAGCTTGGCGCCGGCCTGCTCGGCGGTCATGTCCGTGTCGTCTTCGCACGACTGGCGCAGGGTGGCCAGCGCGGCCTGGTCCAAATCGGTACGCGATTCGAACGTGGCGAACTGCGCACGGATGGCATCGCGGCGGGCGGCCAGTGCCTGCTTCTGTTCGGGGGTGAGCATGGTGATGTCTCCGGTGGGATTACCGGCATCCGCCGGCGGGGTGGGCTCAGCCGAAGCGGCCGGCGGATTCGGTGCGAGGGCGGCCGCCGCTGCGGCGGCAATGCCGGCGGGGTCGACGTTGACGGTGAGCGGCGCGGAGGCCGGCGCAGCGTTGGCAGCCGGGAAGCGCGTGCGCATTGCTGCGGCGATGGCCATGCCGGCGTGCTGCGGCGAGGCGCCACGCGCGGTCACACGCTGGGCGACGATGGCGGCGAAGGCGCGGGCCTGCTCATCGGCGGCGCCGTCTTCGGCGGCGTCTTCATCCACGGCATCGGCAAAGCCTTCGGCCACAGCCTCGGCGCCGGTGTAGTAGTGATCGGCACCGTCCTGCAGCAGGCCCAAGATGTCGGCGCGGCTCTTGCCGGACTTGACGACGTAGGCGTCAGCCATGCCCTCGGCGAAGGTATCCAGCACGTCGGCGTACTGGCGCAGCTCTTTCGCGTTGCCGGCGATGCCGCCCCACGGGGCGTGGATCATGAGGATGGAGGTGGCCGGCATGTGCACGGTGTCGCCGGCCATGGCGATCAGCGAGGCGCTGGACATGGCCACGCCGTCGACGGTTACGGCCTTGGTGGCGCCGTGGCGCTTGAGCGCGTTGTAGATGGCCAGGCCATCGGCCACGCTGCCGCCGTAGCTGTTGATGCGCACGTTGATGGTGGCGACGGTGGCCGGCAGCTCGTTGAGCTGCAGCACGACGGATTGCGCGGTGACGGAATCGCCCCACCAGCTTTCGCCGATGTCGCCGTAGATCAGCAGCTCATAGGCGTCGTCGGCGCCGGCCAGCGGCTGCAGCCGCATGAGCGGCTCGATATGCGGGCGCTCGGTGGTGCCACGCGGCGAAGCCTGCGGAACCATTGCGAGCGAGGCCATTACCGCAGCAGCCAACAGGGTGGGCTTCATGCGTTGTCTCCAGTGTGGGGGGCGCGGGCACGCGCGGCGCGCTGGCGCGGGGGCGTCTTTTCGTCTTCGGGATCGGGCGACGGCTCTGCAGGCGCGGCGGCGGCCGCATCGAGCGAGAAACCGAGCTCAGCAGCGAGGAAGCGCTCGCGGGCGATCTCTTCGAAGACGTCCTGCATGCGGCCACCGCGCTCGGCGATGGCCTGAGTGATGGACTGCACGCGGGCTTCGGCCAGCAGCTTGATGCCGTTGGCTTCCTTCACCGGATCGATCCACGGCATCTTCGGGCCGCGGAACACGGCCTGGGCGACGGTTTCCGGGCGGATGCCGGCGGGAACGCGCAACTTGCCCGAGGCGATGGACAGCGCGACGAAGCGCTCCCAGATCGGCTGGACGAAGCGGGCGACGAACTGGCCGGTCATCATCCGGTAGCCGTCGTAGCTCTCCACCAGCTCCTGCCGCTGGGCGCTGTAGGTGCCGTCGTAGTCGCCGGAAAGGCTGGAGTAGCTCAGGCCAATGGCGCGCGACACGGCGCGCATCATGGCCATGCGGAACCGCTCCAGAATGGTGTTCGGGCGGTTCGGGTTGACCATCTCGATGGATTCGCCCGGCAGCGTCTCGGTGAAGATGGCGCCGGCTTCCAGCAGGAAATCGCGCTCTGCCGGGTTGGCCGCGGTGCCGTCATCGGCCAGCGGCTGATACTCCATGTCCTTGTCGCGCTTGATGTACGCGGCGATGCGCGCAGCAATGCGGGCAGCGATGCGCTCGGACTCTTCGTAGTCCTTGATGTCGATCAGGCGATCGATGGCGCTGGCGAACAAGCTGATGCCGCGCAGGCCGGAAAGGCGCTTGCGCACGGCCAGGTGCAGGAAGCGATCTGCCGGCACGGACTTGAGGTTGTTCTCGCCCACCCAGCCGCCGTTGCCGGGGTGATTCTTGTAGACCCAGTAGTTCAGCGGCTGGCCCCAGCCGTTGCGCTCGATACCAGCGCTGATGCGCTTTTCGGCGTCGTCGTAATCCAGCGGCACCACGTCCGCCTCGAGCAGCTCGATGGAGAGCGGCACGCTGCTGGCGTGCTTGATGAAGCTGCCGGTGCCTTCCACCAGCTGGGTGAACTGCTCGCCATCGCGCAGCCAGCTGCGGCAGGCCAGCTCCTGGCACTGCACCCAGTTGAGCGTGCGGGTGACCTCCGGCGAGACGACCCACTGCCGCCACAGGTCCAGCAGCTGGCGGGCGAAGTCGTCATCGATGCTGTCGAAATCCTTGCCCGGCGAACTCTTGCGCGGGGTCGGCTCGATGCTGATACCGGCCGGGCCGATGATGTTGCGCACCAACGTGGTGATGGCGCCATCGACCAGGTCGTAGTTGCGCTCGAGGTCGCGGACGGTGGCGCGGACGGTGGCCGCATCACGCACCACCAGGCGGTCACCGGTGGAGTTGTCGCGGCTCTTCTTGCGCCGCTTGGTGGAGCGGCCGCCCTCGTACATGGCAAGCACCGAACGCGCGAACATGCGCTGCTGCGCGTACCTCGGCGAGAACACGGCGATGCCGCGATCCAGCAGGTTCATGCGGACGCCGGCGCGGTCAGTCATTGAACACCGCCGTGCGGTAACGCAGGCTGCTGCCGCCGCTGCGCTTGCCCTGCTCTGCCGCCAGCTTGCCTTCAAGCGCGGCGATGGCCTTGCGGATCTCCGCGAGCTCTGCTTCCTGCCGCTGGCGAATGTCCAGGCGCCAGCTCAGGCCCGCCGTGAGGATTCGCACCTCGGCGGCGTAGTAAGCGTCCAGACGTTGCTGCGTGTTCGACATGGACACGCAAGATATAGATGGGTTTGTCCACCGTCGTGGAAAACCGTGGACTTTCTTCAGGCGCGACGCTGCAGCTTGCTCGGGTGGTACTTGTACGCGGCCGCGCGGCTGCAGCCGTGGTCGCGCATGATCTCTTGCAACGGCTTGCCGCGGCGCCAGTCCTCGGTGATGGCATCGCCATCGATTGCCGCTTTCGCGCGGTAGCTGACACGTTTTCCAGCGAGGATCTCCATCTGCACCGCCACCAGCGTGTCGGCCAGCTGCAGCGCCGCGTGAGCCGGAATGCCAGGCTCTGCGATGCGGATGGAGGCGGCGTAGCTTTCGCGGATATGGTCCACCAGTTCATCCACTTTGATGTCGTCTGCCATTCTGTTCTTCACTCCGAATCGACCCATCCGCTGCGGCGGCGGGTGGCTTTTGGTGTTCCACGGGAATCAACGGACCGGGCGGTGCTGCCACTTGCTGGAGGTGATGTTTCACGGGAATCCCCGGCCACTGCGGCAGCGACGGATAGTCGTGCCTCCAGCGCATCCCAGTCGGCGCGCGTGTAGCGATGCAGGCGCAGCTCCGGGTGATGGGTAGCGGCATAGGCGTAGACCCACGTGTCCAGCGGCTCGTTGCGCTGCACCTTCTTCTCGAACCGGTTCTTGACCGGGTTGTAGATTTCCGAGACGAGGCCGGGGAAGAACTCTGCCGGTAGCTCATCTGAGAAATGCACCAGCCGGGCATCCACCTGCTTCTCGGCGTCGGCGCCGAGGCGGCTGTAGAGGTAATGCTTTGCGGCAACGGTGCCGACGTGGTGCACGGTGATGCCACGCTTGTCGGTGCGCCCGCGCCAGGTGACATCCACCAGCTTGCCCTTGGAGAGCAGCGGCGCGTTGTTTGGCACGGCGCCGAAGATGCACATGGGCCGGGTGATCAGGCGGCTGCGGACGTAGTGTTTGACGGCCTCTGTGCGGTGACCGCCGGCGTCGATGGCGCTTGCCATTGGCCGCAGGAGCACGCCGTCCACTCGTTGGATGGGACGGTTGAGCAGATCGGTGAGCGAGAGCCACACGGCCTCTTCCGCGGGATCGCCCTGCAGCTCGATGTAGTCCAGCGTCCAGGCCGCCATGCCGCGGCCCCATCCGATGATGTGCACTGCCAGACGGTTGTCCTGCGTATCGACACCGACAGTGATAGCCAGCACGCCGATTGGCGCGGCGCGCAGTTTGTAGGGCTCCGCCCGATCCGCGACGAGGGAGTGCTTCACCGAGCGCATGGCCGGGTCTTCCCAGGTCTCGGCGAGGCGGTCGTTGATGAAGGTCTTGAGCGCGGCCGGATCGTTCTGTACGTCGCGCCACATCTCTGCGAGCTCCGCCCAGCGCGGGCCTAGGCCGAACTGGTAGTACAGGCAGTTGATGGTATAGCCGCGGATGGGTGAGTCGGGGTTCTCCGGTACCCAGCGGCCGGCGGCGATCATGTCGGTCTTGTGGTGCTCATCGATCGAGGCGCCACACTCGCAGCAGGCGTACCACGCTTCCTTTCCATCCGATGACCACACCAGCCCGCTCCACTGCAGGGCCTGGTAGTGCCCGCAGTGGGGGCACGGGACGTGGTAGCGACGGCGGTCGCTCTTTTCGTACAGCTGGTTGATCCGGCTAAGCCCGGCAATGGTGGGCGTGCTGATATAGAGCCGCTTGTACGTGCTGGGGAAGGCGCTAGTGCGTCCGTCCAGCATCTTGACCGGGTCGTCGCCGGTGCTCAGCGCCTGGGCGAACTCGTCCAGCTCGTCGGCTATGACATAGCGCGCGGTGGTGGACTTCAGGCGTTGCGGGCTGCCGGCATGCTCAACGTACAGCTGACCGCCGGCGAAGTCCTTGAAGGTGCGCTGGTTGGCGCTGTCGCGGCTGGCGGTGCTGCTGAGCGCTTTGCGCACCGCCGGCACCACTTCGATCGTGGGGTTGAGCTTCTGCGCGATCCACTTGTTCTGGCTGACCTCCCCCGGCAGCGCGTACATGATGGGCGCCGGGGCATAGTCCATCCAGTACGCGAGCGCGTTGGTGGCCAGTTGGCTCTTGCCGAACTGGATGGGGAACTGGCAGACCATGCTCTTGACCGGGCTACGTGCGGACATGCAGTCCATCGGCTCGCGCAGCGGCGGATTGTTGGCGGTGTGCCACTTTCCGGCTTTGCTGCTGCCCTTCGACGAAAGGCGCATGTGCTCATCGCACCACTGCGAGACGCTCATTGGCCGACGCGGC
The DNA here is from genome assembly GCF_029959445.1 of Stenotrophomonas sp. PS02298. Lineage (GTDB taxonomy): Bacteria > Pseudomonadota > Gammaproteobacteria > Xanthomonadales > Xanthomonadaceae > Stenotrophomonas. The sequence goes on from NZ_JASCOR010000011.1 coordinate 27,738, forward strand.
TGCAGGGCGCGTGAAAGCACGTTGCCGATGGACTCTGCCGAGCAGGCCAGCCCCATATAGCTCACGCGGTCACCTCGCCGGGGCGCGCCACTTCGCGGAAGGCGCGACTCAGCTCCTCCAGGCTGTGGCTGACTTCGTTCCACACCAGTTCGCGGCAACGGACCTCATCAACCGTGGCGGCCAGTTGCGGGGCCAGCGTGTCTGCCATGCGCTCAAGCTCAGCGCGCAATGCGCCTGCAGCCTGGCCGAGCACGGCCTCTACGTCGCGCCGATCAAGCAACAGGCCGAGGCTGATGTCCAGATCGCGCTGGGCAGCCTTGGCATCCACCTCGGCTTTGTCGGCCAGGGCGCGTGAGCGACGGGCCTGAGAGCTTCCTTCCGGCGCCGCCGAGCTATCGATAATCGCATCGTCATCATCCTCCCCCAACTCTTCGCCAGCAGCGGCTGGGGCCGCGCTGCGGCCGCTGGCGTGCCGTTGGGCTACACCGGCATGGGCGGGGCTGCGGGTGTCGCGAAAGAGCGCAACCGAGGCTTCCAGTAGATAGCCCTTGCCTCCGTCAGCCGGCACGACACGACCTTCGCGCTTGAGTTGGACGATGTAGGACGGCCGGCACCCGATGTGCGCAGCCAACTCCTTTCCAGAAACCAAGGTTCCAGCACTCATACTGCCAAATCCCCTCTCTTCATTTCTTTCGACAAGCCATAGGCAGGAAAAAACGCGCGCGCGAAGATGCGTGCGGGACGTGCGCCTCTACGTGCAGGCACCAAGTCGCTCGAAATCGTTGCGGCACAAGAGATGTGCGGGACGTGCGGGACGTGCGGGATTACATACGTGCGAGGAATGATTTGATTGATAACCGTATGGCAGGCGTTTACCGCTTCATGCGTGCGCCCGCATGAGGGGGAGTTCCCGCACGTCCCGCACACGACTACTGCCACAAGGGTTTCAGCCCGCACATTGGCCCGCACGTCTGCCCGCACGTCCCGCACATCACAGGTCATGCGCGCCCCCCGCGGTAGTCGTTGAGCTGGGAGCGAAACAGAACCACCTGTTCGCCAAGGAACACCGTCTCCGTCTTGCCATCTTTGGGGCTACAGTCGCCGATCATCAGGAAGCCGTGCGGCCCCTCTGGCTCAGTCATGAGCAGGTATCGCTTACGCGCCCGATCTGGATGGGTGACTTCCCGCTTTCGCACCAGTGCGTTGATGAACTTGTGTGACGGCGCTGGGTTCTTGATGCCTTCTTTTGAGCACCAAAGCTTGTATGCGTCGTACCACTCCTTACTCAGTGCAGGGCGCGGCTTGAGGCCGGGGATGTCGTTGCCGAGCAGCTGGTCGAAGAAGCGCTCAGGGCTGTCCACGCCAAGGCCGATCAGCTCGCGCTTGGCATCGGTCATCGGCGGGTGGCTGCCGTTCGTGAAGTCGCCCACGTCCAGGTTGAGCAGGTGGTGATGAAGCGCGGCGGTTCCGCCAGCGGCAATTTCAGCCATCACTTCCGCGTAGAAGCTTGGGGGAAGCTTCACTGGTGTCCAGATGACCGCATGCCGCCGGTCGTCCTCTTCCAGTACCACCGGCATGGCCTCGTTGCTGAGGAACACCATGTTGGCGTGGTTGTCCTCTTCGTAGGCCTGGATGTTCTTGGGGTTGATGCGGATGCGGTCGCCCGTGATCAGCGCCTTGAGCTTGTTTTTGAGGTGATAGACCTCGGTGCGCGCAACCACTTCATCGGCCAGAAGAAACAGCTTTCGGCTGGCCCAGTCGTTGAATTTGTCTTCCAGTGCGCTCTGGTCGAGCACGCGGCCATACTCGCCGTAGAGCTTCATGTACTCATCGAAGAACATGTTCTTGCCGGTGCCTTGCGGGCCGTGGATCACGATTGTCGATTTCATCTTGGCGCCCGGATGCTGCAGCGGGTACGCCAACCAGCACAGCACCCATTCGTACAGGGCACGTTGGTTTGCCTCGTTGCCGCACATGTGCCAAAGCAGCTGCAGCAGCTTGTCGCAGTTGCCTTGCCTCGGCTCAGTAGGCCAGCCGCCGAACAGGTTGCAGGTGACACTCCGTTTTGTGCAGGACGGATCGAAATCCACCTCCTGCACACGCACCGTCTTTCGCCCAGGGCTTTCCATCCATGCCCGATGAAGTTCGCGACGCAGGCACAGGTCACGCATGTCGGACAGCGACAGCAACATGTGCTCCTGCCGATCGAACACCGTCCCTCCCTGCGCATACACCAGCGCGTAGCGCTCGTGCAGTTCTTCGATCGACCCGATGGGCTTGAGATTTGCTTTCCCCGCGCCCCCAGTTGTGGTGATCGAAGCGCGCGTAGGCTCTATGGGGGAGCGCCACGAAAGCTCCGTGATGCGGGCTTCGATCTGCGATCGCACGACGTGCAGGCCTTCGGCGGCATGCACGTCGTTGAAGTCGGTGATTTTGCTACCACTGTCGATGAACCGTGATCGACGGCCTATCTCATCCACGAACACCGGTAGCACCGTGGCGCCATGGGTGGCCAACGCCGCAGCGTCGGCACCGAGTAGGCCCGCGTTCTTCGCTTTGTGGTCTTCGCCACATGTTGGGCATGTGATCGGGTGATCGGATAGAACCAAGCGTTCTTTGCAGCAGGCGCACTTCTGCAACGTATCGTCATCTGCGCACACGAGCAGCTTGATGCCGCGGTAGTGCTTGGACAACGCAGTGGCCACAGGCAACAGATTGCCTGCATCAAACGCGACGACGACCGGATATCCGGTGGCCATGTGCAGGCTGGCCGCGGTGGCATAGCCCTCGGCTACCAGCAGGATCCACTGTGGCGTGCCGCCGATCAGATGGAAGTGGCCCTTCTTCACCAACCCCGGCGGGAAAAACTCTTTGGCTGGTTTGTTCGCAGCTTTTGCTTGGGCAGCGCTTCGGAGAACCTGCAGCCCGTGCACGCTGCCGTGCGTGTCGAGCAGCGGGAGGATGGCTGCACCGGTCTTGCCATAGCGGATGCCGAACCCTTGGACACCCTTGCTGTGGAGGTAATCAGCCTCTCCCTGTTCCTTCGCTTTGCCCCACACGCGCGCGGCCATCGCTGCCGCACGCCCTGCTTGCCGGCGGCGCTCGGCTTCTGCGCGCTTGCGATCTTCTGCCAGCCGTTGCTTCAGCGCCTCCCGTTGTTCTGCAGTGAACGCCTGGTCACGCTTCTTCAGCTCGACCTTCTGTGCGCCGTTTTCGTTACCCTGCCACGTTCCGTAGGTGCCAACGATCAGCTGGTCGCCGTTGTCGCAGTTCAGGGTATGTAGCACGTACCAACCGCGCTTCTCACGCCCGCCGCCTTCGGTTCGGGCGCGGACCATCTTGCCGGTGGGCTCTATTGATGTGATCAGTAGACCAGCGGACTGGAGCTGCGACAGAACGTCGTCATAGTTGACCGCCATGTTCAGTAACTTCCCCGACCGCTATCTACACAGGAAACGGGGTCCGAATTACCCGCGACAGGGGTACCTAGGGAGGACCCATCGACTGGCGAACCTGAACAACCCTGATAGCCACCCACCCCTACTGAACCAGCCGCGCGCGTAGGCTCCACGCCATCACAGGGGGCCGGGGCAGACGCCAGCGGCAAAGCCGTCTGCTTCTGCCACTCCGCATCCGCACGCAGCTGCTCACGCAGGGCCAAGGCATCCGCGCCCTGTACACCCGCCGTATCGTCGCTCAGTGCCGCCGCAGCGGCGGCGATCTGCGCGCGGCAAGCCGGCATGTCCGCCGGCTTCCAGCGCCGACGAATCAGCGCCCTCAGGGCGGGGGCCAGCTTGCGCCTCATGCCATCACTCCACTGTGGGGCACTAGGGCCTGCACTTGGCGGCGCAAGGCCACCACCGCGCTGATCAGATCGTCCGATTCGTCTAGGATCCGCCGTGCAAACGGCAGGTCAGCCGCGTCCAGCTTTCCGTCTGCAAGAGCTGGCGCAAGCGCGGACATCAGCTCGCCGAACTCATGCGCAAGCCGAGCAAGGCCCACCGCCTGCGCTGTTTCATCGTCTGCTGGCATCTGCACCGCAAGCATCCCGCGGCGGCGCGCCAGATCACGTTCGCAATCACCCCGGAAGGGCTCCGGCAGACTCATTACCCAGGCGTCTTCGAGATCCGCAGGCAGCGTCTTAACCGTACCGTCCATGTAGCGGCGCAGGATCTGCGCGTTGTTCTCCATGGCCTTGATCAGGTCTGCACCCTCGCCGGTGCGCAGCTTTACTTGCCGCACATCCGGCGCGGTCATCGCCAGGTATCGCTGCGCCACGTCCATCGCGAACGTGGTGTAGTTGCTGGCCGTGGCATCGAGCATGCGGCGCGTGTGTGCGTAGACCACGGATTGACGGGGCGGCAGAAACTGACGGACGCCCTTCATGCGCGCGCACCTGATTGCGCAGAGCATCGCTTTCCATGACCAACCACCCAGCCCCGCTTTGCTTCACCACGCTTCGGCGGTTCCACGTGCTCACCGGTGCGGGTGCCGTCGTCGCGGTCTTCTTCCAGCCGGCCAATACCGCCGGCAACAAGAAACCCGATGCCGATGCCCAGCAGCAGGGTGGCCAGCGCAAACCGCAGGGTCTTCGCAGTGTTTAAGCGGCGCATATCAGCGCACCTCAGCGAGATGCAGCGGGCGGCCGGCGGCCTGACGCTGCTGGATAAGGGAGGACCACTGGTCGCTGGTCAGGCATGGCTCAAAGCCGGCGGCACCTTCGATCAGAGGCTCGTCGAGCAGCACACTGATCTCGGTGTTGCCAACGTCATCGGGCAGGGGAATCAGGCTGCGGTTCATTCAGGCCACCTCGTCAACTTGCGGGGTATCCCCGTAGAGCACCTGCAGAACCGTGAGGCCCAGCACCTTTGCCAGCGCCGGGGCGATGTCGGAGGGGACGGGGTGTTTCCCCTGCTCCCACTTCGCAACCGTGGCCTGATCGCGCCCCACCCGAGCGGCAACTTCCGCTTGCGTGAGGCCCTGTTTCTTTCGTGCGGGGCGGAGATGACTATGCATGGGGCGCAAATATGCGCGTAGAACATATTTCAAGTCAAGCCCATGTTATGCGTGCGATTCATAATCGCATGCCGCCAGCCCATCATCTGGGCATGGACCACAGAAAATCCCTCGGTGCTGCAGTGCGCAAGTTCCGCAAGAGGCTCGGCCTCGGGCAGGAGCAGCTCGCGGAGGCCACATCAATAGATCAGGGAGCCATCTCGCGGATTGAGAACGGCCGTCAGGGCGTGACCGACTCCCAGCTCGTCGCCCTCGCCACCGCGCTCGGCGTCCACCCATCGGAGATATGGGCGGCAGTTGACGGGCCATCAGTGCGCGAGGATCAACATCCCGCCTACGAACCATCGTTCCGCGCCCGGCAAGTACCGCTGCTGGGCTGGGTGCAGGCCGGCGAATGGACCGATCAGAACATCGAGGATTGCCACATTGAGCCGACCGAGTTTGTGTACACCTCGGCCCGCGTCAGCAGCCGCGCCTTCGCGCTCACCGTCGTCGGCGAATCGATGATCAACCCGCGCGGGGAACCCTCGTTCCCTCCAGGCGAGAAGATCATTGTTGAACCGGAGATGGCCGCCACCAGCGGCAGCCTGGTGATTGCACAGATCGAACGCGAGCCCGAAACAACCTTCAAGAAGCTGATTTCAGACGGCGGCCAGCACTTCCTAGTGCCGCTGAATCCGCAGTACGTCACCATCAAAGTGACGCAGAGCACGCGCATCTGCGGCGTCGTGATCAGCCGCGCCGAGAAGCCGCTGATCGGCTGATCAGTCGGCTTCTGGATTCCGCCAGGCCGCTATCTGGGACCGGCCGAAAGCTCCGATTCGGAGTAGTCGATGCGGTCCAGCGAATCGTCGCAATATACGAACACCTGCACCTGATCGCGCGTACTGCGTTCAACGCTGATCTCAGCCGTCGTCACTTCCCGGCATCCTGGCCGCGTCAAAGCCTGAGATGCAGCCGCCTCTCGCATCGCCTGCAGCTCACCCCAGCGGTTGCCAACTTTCGCCGCCAGCTTTGGATACTGAGTCCTTTCATACGGCGTGAAAACGTCAGCACTTATGCGCTCGCGAGCTTCTGCTGGAGCCACCGGCTCACCGCTCCCAGGGCTGCTATCCGCGAACCAGAACGCCGCTCCCAACGCGATGACCAATGACCCGCCGACCAGCCACACAATTCCCGAGCGCACGACACCAAAGCAGCCTTCCATAACAGCCCCCAAGTTCCATGAGCCGCCAGCCTAACGACAACGGCAGGTGAGCGCCCCTGCACCCGCAACATGGGCCTTCCTGCAATATGCGCTTGACACATATGCAGAAGGCGCATACAAATACCCCCGCCGGCCCTCCAAGCCGGCGGGCGACCGGCGGGTCGCCAGGCTGCCGGCCCCTCCTCTGACCGGCAGCAGGCCACTCCCCAGGCCGCAATGACCCGCCGGCGCCCTCCTTCTTCCGGAGAGCGCCATGAAAGCCGAGCAGAACCGCTTTACCCAGACGCACGACGCCGCCGGCGCCCTGCTGACTGTCATCGACAGCACCACCGGTCTGGAATGGACGGCCAAGCCACTGTCCGACGACTACATCACCCACCAGGTAGCGACTGACGCAGCCACCGGCTGCCGCGTGGGCGGCCACGAAGACTGGGCCCTGCCGAGCCGTCAGCAGCTGCTCACGCTGGTCGACTTGACCCGCCACAGCCCCGCGATCGACACCGACGCATTCCCTGACTTTCCGTCCCGCTGGTTCTGGACGAGCGACCTGTGCGCCGGTTCTTCGGCGTCCGCGTGGTTCGTCGATTTCTACCTCGGCTTCGTCAGCTACTTCCACCGCAGCTTCAACGGGTTCGCGTTGGCCGTGCGTCGTGCCGGTCAGTAATTGGCCTTTTTGACGCCCTGAGGACTCAGCTATGGCCAACCGCAACTACATCGACGCCAACTCGGCACGCATGCAACTGCCGCTGTTGGTCATTCACTGCCTCTTGGGCATCGCGGCCCGCGAGCACGCACGCGCCAATATTCTCCGCCAGCGCAGTGCCGGCGAACACAGCCGCAACCAGAAGCGCCGCAGTCGTCGCATGGGCGTTGCCAGCCGCATCGCCGAAGCAGTGGCGCGCGATATCAGTGCCGAGGTTCGCCAGTGAGCACTGTCAACGTTACAAGCACTGACATCCAACAGCTGCAGCAGCTGGGCCTGCGATGCGAGGTCCACACCCGCGACGCCGCTCGTTGCTTGGCGGCAGACAAGTTGGGGCCATCGAAGGTACATGCCGATCTGGCGCGCAGCTATTCCAAGCAGGCCTTCGCCCTTGCGAGGCGCGTGCATGCCCGGGGAAACGCATGAGCGCCACCGCTTTGCCCGTTGAGGCCGCGTTTCCAACCGGCACCGGCAACCAGACGTTGGTGCTCCTGGTCTGTGCCGGCTTCATCTGGGCCGGTCGATACGCCGATTGCACCAACCGAACCCCGGACGAGATCGGCGTAACGACGGCTCGCCGCGCAACAGCACATCGCGGCGCCCTGCAGCTGGGCCGCAAGCGCTTCGCGCTCCACCCGCGTGCCCTGAAGCGCGCCTGCCGCTGGCTCAGCCGCCAGGGCATCACCATCAAGGAACAGCACTCATGAGTTCAAACATTCTGAGTTTCAGCACGTTTCGCGATGTTCGCGCCCATGCCGTCCGTGCCGGGCTCCCTTATCTCGATGCCTTCGCACAGGTGCGGGAGGCCCAGGCCAAAGGCCTGTCGGGACAGTCGGTGCTGAATGATGTCGCCGGCGCAGCCCGCGCTGCGCGCCAGACATTGCGCACGCCAAAGACGGATGGTGCTGCATGAGCCGTGACCGGAACTATCGAGACCCGGAAGGCAGGGATTCAGGGCTGGCAATGCTGATCGCCCTGCTGATCAACCTCATCGCCGTTGCAATGGTCGCAGGCTCAATTATCTGCAGCGACGGCAGGTGCTGACCATGCGCCAGACATCACGCCCGCTGCCGGATGACGTACCGCTCTGCGCACCCGGCCACCGGCCGCAGATTGTGGAAACCCACGGAGCACCCGTTGGCCATGCAATTGGCCAGCCGTGCCCGCCGATGTTCCACATCGAGTGCCAGCGCTGCGGGATTGCGACCGAGCCGCATCCCAACTTCGCGCTCGCCGAAGCCCGCTGGACTGACCAGCACACGCACAAACGCGTGCCCATATCGCTCCTGCCGCGCGCCCGCGAGCAGGCCTACGCCGCACTTCACCAGGGAGCCCGGTAGTGCACCTTCAACCCAAGGCTATCGCCGCGCTGCTCGCGGCCTACGCATCTCAAGGCAAGCGCCTTCGCCGCACACGCGGCGGTTTTGCAGGGCTACCCGCTGAGATCAAGACAAGCTGCGCGGTAACCACCCAAGTCTTCACCCGCCGCGTCATCAACTGGCTCGATGACGCCTATCTGGTGACGTTCGATGACCCCGACTTCCCGCACGCCGTAACGCTCAATGCCCGTGGTATCGCCCACGCAGAGCAGCTACTGGCGCAGCACGCCGCCATGGAGAAAGCATCGTGAGCAAGCGCTCCGTAATCGTCTGCGGTCCGAAAGGCTGCGGCAAGACCACACACGCCGAGCAGCTGCGAGAGCATTTTGGCCTCACCAGCATAGTTGATGACTGGGACGGCAGCCGCCCTTATCCCACCTTCGATGCACTGGTACTGACCAGCAATCCAGATCCGCGCATCGCTGCGCGTGGCAACTACCACGTTTTCAACAAGGCCCTGCTTGAGCGCGCAAAGGCGGTGGCCGCGTGAGCGCCGTTACCGCCGACCAGATCCTTGCCGCCGCCGGGGCAGATATCGCCCAGCGCGGCCCTCTCCGCGACCAACCCACCGGCGAACGCTCTATGAGCCGTGCGATTGCCGCCTTCAATGCGCTTCACGGCACGTGCCTCACCGAGGTGCAGGGCTGGCAGTTCATGGAACTGCTGAAACACGCCCGCGCAACCGGCGGCAAACACCACCCCGACGACCACCAGGACCGCGCCGCGTACGCCGCGCTGGCTGGCGAAGCAGCAGCACGGGAGGCCGCCAGGTGATTGGCCTGCTCTCAACTGCACTCATCAGTCGCGTTGCTGGCCGCCGCCCTGCAGACTTCGTCGTTGGCGCCAACGATCCCGCTGGCGCTTACCTACTCCGGTGGTACCTCACCCCTTGGCGCGGCTGGTACCGGTCGATTCCGGAGGACCAGCGCACCCGCTGGCAGCGCTTCGCCGTCTGGCTGAGCATGCGGCTGCCCAATGTGTATCTGCACAAGTTCCTGAGAAGCGATGACGACCGGGCGTTGCACGATCACCCCTGGGCATGGGCTTCCCTGCTGCTTCGCGGAAGCTACGTGGAGCACACCATCAGCGCTGGCGGCATCCATCGGCGCACCGTACGCACACGCGGTAGCCTCAAGCTGTCCGGCCCACGTGCTGCGCACCGCGTAGAACTGTGGAACTCGCTCAGCAATGGCCCCTCCCCGTGCTGGACGCTGTTCATCACCTCTCCCGTAGTTCGCGATTGGGGCTTCCACTGCCCTCAGCGTGGCTGGGTGGGCTGGCGCGAGTTCACCGCCGCCGGCGAAGGGCGTCGTGGTGAGATCGGCAAGGGATGTGACGAATGAGCGCGCCCCTGTTGCAGCCTTGCGACATTCGCGGCACCACCAATCGCTCTGCGGGCATTCGGGCAGTACTCCGCGCCAGCGGCCCGATGACCACCAACGAAATCTGCCTCGCCATGGGCATCACCGACAGCTACACGCGCGCAGCAGTGCGCTCCACGATGCGCGCGATGAAGCAGGATGGCATTGTCAGCCGCTCCGAAGGCGCCCATCCGCCACGATGGAGCATTCTGCGCGAGCCGCAAGAGCGCAACTACCGCGCAGTGGTACGTCCTCGTGCGCAGGCATGGGCAGAGAAGCAAGCCACCGCCTACAAGAACGCTGAAGCCGCCTATCTGAAATGGCGCGACGACACCGCTGCCGACAAACGCTCCATCGGCGAGCGCGTGCGGCAGATCGTCAAGCAGCTTGGTGAAGCCTCCGCAGACGAGATCTACACCGCGCTCGGTCTTACGCCGGAAGTGGGCCGAGTGCGCATGTATTCCATCATCCACAACCAGGCACGCGACGGCATGCTGGAGCGCATCCAGGGCCGCCCGCTTCGCTACCGCTGGCTGCGCGACCCGAAACCCACGAACGCGCCGCGCCACCTACCGCGTGGCGACAACGCAAAGCGCACCGCCGACCGACTGCAGCGCCACGCCGAGAGGCAGGCACAGCAGGAGCAGCGTGCCGAAGCTCGCCGCCTTGCCCGCGAGCAGCGCATCGCACAGCAGAAGCGTGAGCATGACGCACGCCTGGCCGCCCGCCAGCGCGCTGCGCTTGAGCGTGCCGCCCTGCGCGCACAGAAGCAGTCCACCCAAATCGCTCGCCTGGCTGCCGCAACCGCGCGCCTCGCCGGCGAGCCCACTCCGCAGAAACAAACCCCAACCATCCAGACGGAAACCATCGAGCAGTGGATGGCCCGCACTGGCAAACAGCCCGAAGTGCTGCCCCACAACTTCGACGACCCCATCACCTCATTCCCCGGCCGCCGGCCAACCATCAACCCGAAAGGACACACCACGTGAAAAGCCTGCACCTCCACATCGGCACGGTGAACATCCACGCGCCCTCACCGAGCACGCCGCTGCTGGCCGAGTTGTCCAGCGCCGACTTCGTGTCCACTGCCGCAGCGGCGAACAGCGTCCGCCAGTTCACCAAGATTCTGGCCGACGGCACCGAGCTGCCGGAAGCCAGCGACCGCACCGACCACATAGCCCTGATCGACCACAGCACCGGCCTCATGTGGTCCGTTGAGTCGCTGGGCAGCAAGGATGACGCCGACGAAGGCATGACTCAGGAAGCCTGCGAAGCCCGCTGCCGCGAACTGACTTTGCTGAGCGTGAACGATTGGCGCCTGCCGACCCGCGCCGAGCTCGCTGCCCTGGTAGATGACACCCGCCACGAGCCGGCAATCGACACCTCGCTGTTCCCCGGCGTCGAGCCTCGCTGGCACTGGACGAGCACGCCCTGCGCCGGTTCTTCGGCGTCCGCGTGGTACGTCTATTTCGGCAACGGCAACGTCAACTACGGCCTCCGCAGCGCCAACGGGTTCGCGTTGGCCGTGCGTCGTGCCGGTCAGTAATTGGCCTTTTTGATCATCATCTGGAGCACTACCGAATGAGCAACATCAAGTTCATCAAGATCGGCGACGACGGCCAGCAACTGCCCAACGATGCCACCGACTGGGTCGCCGTCGAACTGCCGGAGCACGGCCTGACCTTCACCGGCACCAGCATCGTCGATACGGACGTGCCGCTGGAACAGTGCGAAGCCGCTGCCAAGGCCCTCACGATTGCCGGCCACAGCGACTGGGACCTGCCCACCATCGACGAGCTGTCCCTGTTGATCGACCGCACCCGCTATTCACCTGCGATCAACACCGACTTTTTCCGCGACATTCAGAACGACTGGTACTGGAGCAAAACTCCCACCGCCTGGTCACTGGATGAGGCCGGTTCTTCGGCGTCCGCGTGGCTCGTCAGTTTCTACTACGGCTACGTCCTCAACGGCCCCCGCTACGGCCTCGGGTTCGCGTTGGCCGTGCGTCGTGCCGGTCAGTGATTTGAGTCTTTGATGAGCTGACCCATGACATCCCGATACCAGCCGCCACCGATCATCAAGGCCGCCGAGTTCCTGCTCGTAGAGATTGAGAAGGCCGTGCGCCAGTTCCCGCGGTACCACCGCTATCAGGTGGGCGCGGATCTGCGCCGGCAGGCCATGACCGTCTACAGCAACGCCAATAGGGCGTGGAGTGATCGCGCCCGGCAAGCCGAGCTCGTGGCGCAGCTGGTATGGGATATCGACGCGCTCAAGCAACACCTGCAGCTGGCGAAGCTGTTGCGCGCCTTCAACAGCTTCCGCCGATTCGAAATGCTGATTCGCCTTGCCGCAGAGCTTGGCGCCCAGGCCGGCGGGTGGAAACGCCGCTTCAGCACTCCCAATGCCCAGAATGCGCAAGCCAACCGCGTAGCGCAGTGCGGCCAGAAACTGAGTACCCGTGCCACCCCTGCGGGGGTCAATCCATGACGAAGCCGCGCTATCCACACCCGGGCTGTGCGGCATGGTCGCAAGTGTACGGGGAGGCGGTCGCCGGTTCTTCGGCGTCCGCGTGGAACGTCAATTTCAACAACGGCAACGTCAACAACAACCACCGCAACAACAACGGGTTCGCGTTGGCCGTGCGTCGTGCCGGTGAGTTTCAGGGAGATGTAAGCCTGCAGGAGTTGTATCAGGCATGGCGGCGTGCACGCCGCCAGAAGGTTCCAAGCTTCAACCAGCTGCGCTTCGATTACCGGTGGGCCGAGGGCCTGCTGGAGTTGCAGCGGCAGCTGCTAGCCGGGCAATGGCAGCCAGGTCCATCGACATGCTTCGTTGCATTGCGCCCCAAGGCGCGGGAGATCCACGCCCCCGACTTTGCCGATCGCGTCGTACACCACTGGCTGGTGCCGCAGCTGGAGGCAATCTGGGAGCCGAGCTTCATCCACGACAGCTACGCGAATCGGAAGGGCCGCGGCAGCCATGCAGCCGTGCGCCGGGCCCAGGAGTTCACACGACAGGTTCACAGCGGTCAGCGTGGCGGCTGGTACCTGCAGCTGGACGTGGCCAACTTCTTCAACAGCATCCACCGACCTACGCTGTGGCAGGTGCTGCGCAAGCGCATGACCGCACGCAAGGTGCCAGCCCGCGTCCAACAGGCCGCCCACGCGCTTCTGCGCCACTCTCCACTGCATGCCGGGGTTCAGTGCCGGGCAACCGCTGCCGAGGTCGCGCAGGTTCCGCCACATAAGCGGCTCGCGAATGCACCGGTGGGACGGGGCCTGCCGATCGGCAACCTGTCCAGCCAGTTCTTCGCCAACGTTTACCTGGACGCACTGGACCAGTTCGTAAAGCACCAGCTCAAGGCCAAGCGCTACCTGCGCTACGTCGATGACTTCGTGCTTTTCCACCATGACCGCGAGCAACTGGCAGCCTGGCGCGATCAGATCGAGGCGTTCCTGCAGGAGCGACTTGGCCTGCAGCTAAAGGCCGAGCAGAAGCTCTGCAGGTTGACCGATGGCTTGGACTTCCTGGGCTACGTCATTTACCCGACCCACACCCTCGCCCGCCGGCGTGTCGTGGCCCATCTGCAGCGGGCCTTGGCCGAATGGGAGGGGAAGCACGTGCAAGGCGACACAGTGCGCGCCACGCCGGCGGATCTGCGGCAGATCGCCGCGCGCATCTCCAGCTTCGGCGGCCACCTGCGACATGCCAACGCGCACCGGCTTATGTCCGGTGTGCACACCCGATATCCCTGGCTGCGCACCGCAGCTCAGCCCCGCAAATTCTCTGCCCGCCACGAAGGCCGGCGCATCCAGCTGAGGATCACGAAATGACCAACACGACCACAGAAGCATCGAAGCCCGCCGCAGCGCAGGAGGCGGTGGCGTATCTCGACATTGGCGCAGGTGGTTATCTTGACCTCGGCAGCGACTTGCCCGAAGAGCAGCTTATGGGATTGCCGAAGGGCCGCCATGCACTGGCGATCATTGGCACATACGGGATCGACGGCTATGCAGCCGCCCCCGTCGCCGCAGCGCCGGTTGAGCCTGACTTGGACGCCTATGATCCTGCCAGTGGCGAGCTTGCAGCTCAGTGGCTGTATCGCAACGGGCTGGAGAAGCTGGCAGCCGTTGTGCGCGGACAGCTTGATATCAGGGGCGCACGCATTCGCGAGTTGTCTGCAAGCACCCCCGCAGCGCCGGGGATAGACCTTGAGCAGTTCCGCGAGGCTGTAACTGTTGCTGTGATGTTCGATAAGCGTGCCGCTGGAATTAAGCCCAACTACGCGCATTTGCTCGCCCTGATCGACGCCAGCCCCAAGGGCGGCGAGAACATGCACGACTGGTCGCAGCGCATGGCGAAGCTGGAAGCCGGTCAGTACGTCGGCGCTGGCGCACACGGACTGCCGGACAGCCCCAAGGGCGGCAGCGATGCGTGTTACTTCTCGGCTGATCCGGCGCTTGGTGAGTTCACCACACACGACACGCTGCAGGCAGCTATCGATAGCGCAGAGTCGATGCTGTCGGATGCAGGGGACGAGGCGCACGAAAACGGCTGGACCGATGATCCACCGCAGATCTGTTATGGCGTCGTGCTGGGCGAGTGCGTCGAGGTCGAAGGCAGCCGTAAGCCCGCCCCCGAAGGCAGCGAGTTCTCCGAGCACGTGGAGTTCAAGTTGCAGGCCACCAGCGCCGAGGTGGGGTCGTGAGGCTCGGCAAACTCCAGAAGGCTCTGCTGGCGTGGACCTCCGGCACCAACGTTGAGGGCTCCTTTCCCTGCTACACCGGCGGCAAGCTCCCCTCTGAGCTGCTTGGCTCATTCAACTATCAGGAGGACCTCGACCGCTGGGTGAAACAGCAGATCCGCAAGGGGATTGTGCAATCAACTGGCGCAGGTGGTCGGTTCCTGCGCATCACCGATCTGGGCCAGTCGCTGATCGACAAGCAGCCCACCAGCCACGGCGCGGGGGTGTCCAATGGCTGACGGCAGCGCATACGTTGATTGGTACGGCAAAGGCCGTCACCAGAACTGGCGGACTCCACGCGGGATGTTTGATGCGCTGCATGCCGAATATGGGTTCACGCTCGACGGAGCAAGCGAGCCTGGCAATGGCCTGCTGCCGCTGGCTTCGACGGCGGATAGCCCCATCGACTGGACCGGCCATCGCGTGTTCTGCAACCCGCCTTGGTCGAACATCCGCCCGTTCGTTGAGATGGCCCCTTCGGCCGAACTGGTCGTGTTTCTCGTACCGGCTCGCACGAATGTCGTGTGGTTTCACCGCGCACTGGAGCTTGGGGCTCGCGCTCGCTTCTTCCAAGGCAGACCGAAGTTCGAGCTGCCGGAGTACGAGGGCAAGGGCCATAACAGTCCGGTGGACTGCGTTCTTCTTGTGTTCGGAGGCACCCATGACCGATGACCAGCAGCGCGCCAGGGAGTTGCTGGCCCAAGAGTACGAGTGCGACGGCATCACGCACGTTCCGGATTGCATTCGCCGCGAAGCAATGCTGACGGAGATGGAGCATCGTGCAATCCGCGCAATCACTGCCGCCCTGCGCGCCGCGCCGGAGTGGAACCCAATCCAGACGGCACCGGAAGGCCGACTAGTGGTCGTTGGCTGGCTGGACACCGAAGACTCGCACTACCCAGAGAACTACGAGTTCGACTATCTGGAGGATGGGCTCTGGGCGAAGCACGAAGATTGCGTTGAGCATGCTCACGCAGTCGCGCCGCCCGGCAGCCAGATGCCGAAGGAACAGCCGCCCTACCAGTGGTGGCTAGATCTGCCTGCGTTCCCCGCCGCCCGCCCGCAGGGGGTGAAGTGATATGGCCCTGCCCTACGAGAACGCAACCAGCGGCGACAAGGCCATCGGCGAAATCCAGAAGATGCTCCGCGCCTTCGGCTGCCAACGGTTCGCCACTGGTGAGGACTGGGAGACCGGCGAGCTGTTCGTGCAGTTCGAGCATCGCGGGCGCATGGTGCAGCTGAAGGCCAGCGCGAAAGGCTACGGCGCTGCTTGGCTGAAGGCTCATCCGTACAGCAGCCGCATGCGGGGCACCCGTGCCGATCACGAAGCCAAGGCGCTGAAGATCGGCGGTATCGCCGTGTACTCCATCTTGCGCGACTGGGTGAAGGGCCAAGTCACGGCCATTGAGATCGGCATGCTGACCTTCGAGGCGGCGTTCCTCTCGCACATCCTGCTGCCGTCCGGCCTGTCGGTCATAGAGCATGTCCAGCAGCAGAAACTGCTGCCCAGCCCGCAAGAGGCGAGCGATGCATAAGACCTGCACCAAATGCGTCCGCTCCCTGCCGCTGCAGCAGTTCAACCGCGCAGGGAAGCAAGGTCGGTCCAGCGTGTGCGTGCCGTGCACGAATGATATGCGGAGGTTGCGTGCTCCGCTGCCTGACCTGGTGCCTGACATCGAGCAGGTCCGCATCAACAACGCCGCTGCCCTGTGGTTCGGGCCTGTGCGGCCGCAGCCGAGGTATGCGGTATGAGCGCGATTCGCTACCTGTCGCTGTTCTCAGGAATGGAGGCCGCGCACTTGGCTTGGGCGCCACTCGGCTGGGAATGCGTCGGCGTTGCCGAGATTGATCCAGCGCCGTGTGCGCTGCTTGCACATCGCCTGCCGCATGTCCCGAACCTGGGCAGCGTCACCGACATCACCGACGAGCAGATAGCGGCACTGGGCCGCATCGATGTCGTCATCGGCGGCAGCCCGTGCCAAGACCTATCCGTCGCTGGCAACCGCGCAGGTCTGGCCGGCGCGCGCTCCGGACTGTTCCACGAACAACTGAGGATATTCAATGCAGCTCGGACTTTTTGCGGCGCCCGTTGGCTCGTCTGGGAGAACGTCCCGGGGGCCTTCAGCAGCAACCGCGGGCGAGACTTTGCTGTCGTGGCTGGGGCATTGGCAGGATGCGAACTCGATGTCCCCCGTGACGGCTGGGGCAACGAAGGCGTGGCGCTCGGCCCGAACGGACTTGTCGAATGGAGCGTGCTGGACGCGCAGTGGTTCGGAGTGGCGCAGCGGCGCCGTCGCGTGTTCGCTGTCCTCGATACTGGAGACTGGGCCGGTCGACCGCCGGTACTACTTGAGCCAGACAGCCTGCGCGGGGATTCTGCGCCGCGCCGAGAAGCGGGGGAAGGAATTGCCGGCACCCTTACGCGCAGCGCTGGAGAGCGCGGTGCAGAGGACGGCGAGCGCGGTCAGTTAGTACCGGAAACCTGCGGCACCCTTTGCGCAGACACCCACCCAGGCGCATACACCGGCCAGGACGCATACACCGGCCGACTGATTCCGGAGGTATCCCACACCCTGCGCGCCGATGGCTTCGACGCCAGCGAAGACGGTACTGGACGTGGCACGCCACTGGTCCCAGTGGCGTTCGACTGTAAGTCGAGCGGCCAGGCTGGGTTCGGCGTCGGCGAGATCGCCAGCACGATGCGCAGCATGGGTCACGCCAACAGCCATCAGAACGGTGGTGGCCACTTGGCAGTGCAGCAAGGCATGCAGGTCCGCCGCCTGACCCCGCGCGAGTGCGAACGACTGCAGGACGCTCCAGACGACTGGACACTGGTGCCAAACTCAAAGGGCAAGCCGATGGCCGACGGCCCGCGCTACAAGATGCTGGGCAACAGCTTCGCGGTACCGGTGATCACGTGGATCGGCGAACGCATCCAGATAGCGCACACCTACCGGCAGAGGGCTGTCGCATGACCGTCCCACAGCTATTCCCCAAGCCGGCCAAGCGCATGAAGCAGCCGCCCAAGGACTTCCTGCGCGAGCAGTTGGCCGCGGCCGCAGACGAGATCATCCGGCTCCGCGCCCAGGAGCTGGCCAACGAAGACCGAATCAAGAGCGCCCGCGCGGCGCTGGAAGGAGAAGCCCATGAGCACGGCTGAGAGGTTGCTGACGCTGTCCCAGGCGGCGGAGAGCTCGGGGGTATCGACCAAGACGCTCAGACGAGCCATCGATGCCGGCGAGCTGGATGCCTCCCGACTCGGGACCAGCGCGAAATCTGATCGTATTCACCCTATCGACCTGAAAATCTGGTGGGCAAAAAGGAAGCTAAGTACATGCCAGTCACCAAACGTTCCAACGGCCACTATCAAGTCACCGTCTGCTACGGCGGACGAACGTATCGCAAGACTTCTCGGCACTGGAGCCACGCGGACGCGAAAGCCTACGAGCGAAAGTGGCTCGCCTCCGTCAAAGACGTTGCGGCTGGTCGTGAGCCGGAACGCCTGATTGCCGATGCGTTGGAGAAGTGGCTGCTGGACCACGTGCCGCGCCTGCGGTCAGCGACGAAGACCAAGGCGCACTGCCGGGCGCTGCTTCCCTACATCGCAGGCAGGAAGCTGTCCGAGGTTTCGCAGGTATGGGCGGAGATCAAGGCCGCCGAAATGGACAAAGCGCCGGCAACCGTCAACCACAAGGCCCGAATCCTGCGCCAGATCACACGCATGGCGTGGCGCGAATGGGGTTGGGTGGAGCGCCCGGCCGCAATCACCCTGCTGCCAGAGAAGGCCCGAGAGACGTTCCTGACTGCTGCTCAGGTGGAGGCGCTGGCGCAGGCCTGCCCCAACCCGCTGGCCGGCGACTACGTGCGCCTGGCTGCATACACCGGCATTCGACGTGGCCACCTGCTCCGCCTGACCAAGCATGAAGTGCAGAACGGCTTTATCCGGCTCGATCGCAGCAGTAAGACATCCACCCTACAGATGGTGCCGCTGCACCCCAAGGTGCTGGAGATTGCAAAGAGGCTGCCGCTGCCGATTACCGAGGATGGGGTGCGCAGTTCGTGGGAGGCTGCGCGTTCCGCCCTGGGCATGGAGTCGGTGCGCTGGCACGATCTGCGCCATTCGTGTGCGTCATGGTTGGTGCAGGCCGGCGTTCCGTTGCACACTGTCGCCGAGATCCTGGGCCACACATCAACCGCCATGACTCGGCGCTATGCGCACCTTGCGCCGGAACACCTGGCTGATGCGATGGCGAAATTGGCGTGAGCTGCACAAAAACTGCACACCCCGTTTTTCGATAGTTGCAGCACAAATGGACGAAACCCTTGTGCTGCAATGGTGCCCGGAGCCGGAATCGAACCGGCATGGCCTCGCGGCCGGCGGATTTTAAGTCCGATGCGTCTACCAGTTTCGCCATCCGGGCATCGCAATAGCGTGCCTGATTGCAGCCCAATTGTGAATCGCGAAAATTGGCGGGGGCGCTGAACCCGCCGCCAATGTGATCTCAACCAATGGCGCGCGAGTAACGCGCAGGCTGCTGTGCGGCCTTCAAATAACGGTCAAAGCACATGGCTATCAGGCGCAACAAGGGCCGCCCCTGTTCGGTCGCGATGACCACGCCATCATCGCAACTGGCCAAACCGTCGTCCTGCAGGTGCTGCAAGGCAATCAGCTCCTCGGCGAAATAGACGTCGAAATCGACACCATGCCGCCGTGCCAGCGCGCGGCCATCCACGCTGCCGTGGCACATCAACTGCTGGATCAGTTCAGCACGCAGCATGTCATCGTCGTCCAGCTCCAGCCCGCGCCATACCGGCACACCGCCTTCGGCAATCTTTGCCTCCCAATCCTTGAGATCGCGCGGGTTCTGGCTGTAGCTGCTATCGATATGGCTGATCGCACTGACGCCCAACCCCAGCAGGTCACTGTCAGCGTGCGTGGTATAGCCCATGAAGTTGCGATGCAGGCTGCCCGCACGTTGCGCACGCGACAGGTCTTCTTCCGGCAACGCGAAATGATCCATGCCAATGTACTGGTATCCGGCGGCTGACAATCGCTCGACAGCGAGCCCAAGCAGCGCCAGCTTCTGCTCCGGATCAGGCAGGTCGCGATCCTGGATTTGCCGCTGCGCCTTGAACATATGCGGCAGGTGCGCGTAGCCGTAAATCGCCAACCGATCCGGACGCGCGGCTATCACCGTGTCCAGGGTCCGGCCAAACCCGGCCAGCGTCTGCAGCGGCAGACCGTAGATCAGATCCACGTTGACCGAACGCATGCCATGGTCACGGCAAGCCTGGATGATGGCCATCGTCTCATCCACGTCCTGCACGCGATTGATCGCCTGCTGCACCTGCGGGTCGAAGTCCTGGATACCCAGGCTTGCGCGATTGAAACCCAACTCTGCCAGCACACCGATGTCGTCGACGCTGACCGAGCGCGGATCCAGTTCGATCGAGAAGTCGCGCGCGCTGCTGTGGCTGAAATTGAACAGCTTCTCCAGTCCGCCAATCAATCGACGCAGCTGTGCAGGCTCCAGGAAATTGGGTGTGCCACCGCCCAGATGCAGCTGCACGACCTCGCGTTCGCGCGCAAACAGCGGCGCAAGCCAGTCCGCCTCAACCAGCAGCTGATCGACATAGCGTTCACCCTTGCTGCGGTCGCGGCTGATTACGCGGTTGCAGCCACAGTAGAAACACGGGCTGCTGCAATACGGCACATGCACATACAGCGACATCGGCCGCCCCGCCGCGTTGCTGCGCGCTACTGCCGCACAGAACTGCGCCTGCCCATAACCATCATGAAAATGCGGAGCGGTTGGATAGGAGGTATAGCGTGGACCCGGCCGGTCATGCCGGCGCAGCAGGTCCGCATCGAAAGTCCAGCCCAGAGCATTTGAGGTTGGCAGCGGCATGTTCATGGCGCCAGCTTGCCCCCGCCCGGGCATCATCGCCTTGAGTTAGATCAATTCACCCATTCATGAACGGGCCCAACCCGGCATCCGTTCAGAGTATCGGGAACGAAGGGGCGTGGTATCGACGCCAGATGGAGCCGGCCACCCGCCCGGCTGCCTCATCGGCCAACGTCTGCATCGTCGGGTTGCCCATCTCTGCCGTGGTCTGTGCAAACAACGCCAGCCAGCGCTCGAACATCGGCCACTCCAGTCCGGGAATCGCCAGGTGCTTGGGCATCGGCGCGCCATTGAAGCGCGAGGTTCCACGCAGCAGGGCCGACCAGAAATCAATCAGCTGCAGCAGATGCGCCTCCCAATCATGCACCCGCGCCTCGAATATCGGCCCAAGCACCGCGTCCTCGCGCACCCGCGCGTAGAAGCGCCGCACCAGCCGGTCCACCTCTTCCTCACTGCAAACATCCGGCCCAGCCCGCACAACCCACCTCCTGCCACCTAGTCAGAACCTACTACGCCCGGCCAAGGCCCGCTTGATCAGGATCAACGACGCCCATCCGCACACCCCCTAGCCTTGCACACCGGGCTGCCAGCTGCGGCCATACCGCCGAGCCGCCCACCCGATTCTATTCCTTCGCCACGAGGCACCCAGGAATCCACAATGACCGCTTCTGCCGACGCCAGCACCCGCCGCTCACTGCCAATGATCCAACGCCTGGGCGCCGTGGTGTGGCCCAGCTTCTTTACAGCAGCGGTGATGTCGGCGGTCTTTTTTGCTTTCATCGACCCGCTGGAACTGCAGCAGATCAGCTTCCCGCAGCACGTGATCAGCCGTGAAGTTGGCTATTCGCTGGGCTTCTTCATGTTCTGGGCGGGCACGTTGTGCGCGTGCGGGGTGACGGCGCTGCTGATGCGCCCGGCAAGCGAGCAGGAGGAAGTCTTCGAATGAACCCGGTGCGCAGCATCGGCGAAGCCAGCGCCGGCATCGTTCGCAAGCGCGATAGATTCCGCCAGTTCACCAGCTTGGCAATGCTGGCTGCGTTCTATGGCCTGCCTTGGCTGCACTGGGGCGGTAAACCCTGGTTGCTGCTCGACATTGATGCGCGCCAATTCCAGGTTACCGGTATTTCGATGCAACCGGAGCAGTCATTGCCGCTGCTATGGTTTGCGCTGGCCGCGCTGGCCCTGCTTTGCCTTGCCACGAGCCTTTACGGGCGCCTGTGGTGCACCTATGCCTGCCCGCAGACGGTGTTGACCCGCCTGTTCCGTAGACTGACCCGCCTGACCGATTTCAAAGGCAGGGCGAAGCCATTGGCAACACCGCTTCGACACGCACTGTGGGCGGCAATCTCGCTGTGGACCGGCATCAGCTTTGTGGGCTACTTCACGCCCATCGGGGAGCTCGCGCAGGGCTTGCTCACACTTACGCTCAGCGGCTGGGAATTCTTCTGGATCAGCTTCTACGGCCTGGCGACCTGGGCAAACGTGGTGTACCTGCATGAACAGGTCTGCAGCTATCTCTGCCCCTACAGCCGCATCCAACCGTTGATTGCCGATGCGCGCACGCCCTGCATCCAGTACAACGCGCCACGTGGGGAGCCGCGCGGCGAACGCGGCCAGGACAACGCCAGCGTATTGCATCGTTCACGCGGCCTGCTCGATGCAAGCACTGCGGCCGACTATGTCTTCCGCGCCGCCCACCCAGCCATTGCCGGCGCCATGCCCAACTTCAGCCCGGTTCACCTCGGAGACTGCACCGATTGCGGCGCCTGCGTTGCCGCCTGCCCGATCGGCCTGGACATCCGCAATGGCCGCTCCAGCAGCTGCATCGAATGCGGCAATTGCATGGACGCCTGTGACGATGCAATGGCCAGCAAGCACTACCCACTGGATCTGATCCTTCGCGCCCGTCCGGCAAACGATGGCGATGCCGTCATCTCTGGACTGCGAATCAAGCCACTGGTGTTTGCCTGCATCACGCTACTGTGCAGCGTGCTGGCGATATTCACCGGCGCCAGCATTGCAGGGGCGGTGTAAGCCGCAAGGCTCAAGCGCAGGGCGTGTTGCATGGTCATCGGTATGCCCACAACGCCCCGTGGAGCCCAGCCGATTGCGATGGGCGAGTTGGTGCAGCGATACCATGCTCTGCGCTCGATAGTGCGCGGCAAACTGGGCGCTTCACCGCCGAATCCCGATAACCTGGCAACCTGGCAACCTGGCAACCTGGCAACCAGCGACAAATCGCAGGAAACAAAAAAGCCCCGATCTCTCAGGGCTTTTTGCTTGCTACTTGGAGGCCTGGGTCGGAATCGAACCGGCGTACGCGGATTTGCAATCCGCTGCATAACCACTCTGCTACCAGGCCAAACTATTGCACCGCCGAAGCACTACACCACCTCGACATGAAAAGACCCCGCTGCGGGGGCCCTTTCCGATTTGGAGCGGGAAACGAGACTCGAACTCGCGACCTCAACCTTGGCAAGGTTGCGCTCTACCAACTGAGCTATTCCCGCGGTGTGGGCGAATCATACAGACTTCGGCAGGGGCACGCCAGCGCTTTTTAACAATTCCTTTCACATGGCTTGTTTGGCTGCCTGCGTTGGATCCGCAACCCCTGTAGAGCCGAGCCATGCTCGGCTGGAGCTTTATCGGGAAGGCCCCTTGCCGAGCATGGCTCGGCAC
>NZ_JASCOR010000120.1 GCF_029959445.1 Stenotrophomonas sp. PS02298
GCAGATAAACCTTCAGATTGCAGATGGGCTGGCGATTACATTGTTGCCAGCTTCGCGGCTGACGCCGCTCCTACAAAGTCGTGCAGAGCCGGGTCAGGGCAGGGCTTTGCCTTGGCGATCGATGCGGTAGTGCTTGCCGCCCTCGATGGCGGTGTGGCCACCGGGGTCGGGTTTGCCCGGAGCGCAGCCCTGGCAGACCTCGGCGATGCCGTCCTTGAACGGCCAGCCCCAGTCGAAGCGGGCCGCAAAGGCCGGTTGCAGTTGGCGGTCGTAGTAGCCGATCTGGCCATCGACCAGCGATCGGGTCAGGCCTTCCTCGAAGTAATCCGCGCCGTTGTCGTAGGTGATCACCGGCAAGTGGCGGCCGTCGCGACGCAGGTAGTAATGCTGTTTGCCGGCAATGACGGTGGTCAGTCCATCAGCATCGTACTCAAGCTGCGCCAGCGCCGTTTCGGCGACGATCAGCCTGCCATCGCCGGTCCGCTTGCAGCCTTCCAGAATCTTGAACGCATCGGTGTCCATCCGGTAGCAGGCGTCGTCGGCCAGCACGATCGCTGGCAGCGAGACCAGTGACAGCATTGCTGCCACTGGCCATCCGGCACGTTGCCGGAGCAGGCTCACTGCGCCTTGCGCTCGAACTTGACCGGCTGCGGCAGTTCGACCGGCACGCCGTGCGCGTCGCAGGTGCCCAGTGCGCACAGGCGCTCACGCAGGCGCGGGGTGGACTGCACGATCAGGTGGTAGATGGTGTTCTGTTCCATCGTGCCACGCACGGCCTTGCTGCCCGGGCCACGCGCCCAGATGCCGACGTCTTCACCGCCGTGCGATTCGCTCTTGGACGGCACCAGCGCTTCCTGCATGTAGTCCGGATGCTCGGTGTCGACGTGGGTCAGGTCGGGGCGGCCGTTGGCGGTCTCGAAGCTGCTCGGCGAATGCGGGAAGCGCTTCGGGCCGGCCGGCTGCTGGTTGCTGGCACCGGTGTAGCCCGGGCCATTGGCATAGCTCAGGGTGGTGTAGGGCATGCCCATGCCGTCACGGGCCAGGTCCAGTGCGCCCATGCCGTCTTCGCCGCCCTTGTCCTTGACCTTGCCGAGGATGGCATTGCCGCGTGCCGGGTAACCGACGAAGTTCAGCGTATGCGAGTGGTCGGCGGTGACGATGATCAACGTGTCTTCGGCCGAAGTGGCGTCCACCGCAGCCTTGACCGCATCGGACATGGCGATGGTGTCGCCCAGTGCTCGCGCTGCGTTGCCGCTGTGATTGGCGTGGTCGATGCGGGCGCCTTCGACCATCAGCACGAAACCTTCCTGGTGCTTGGACAGGTTGGCGATGGCGGCGCGGGTCAGTTCCGCCAGCGACGGTTCACCGGCGCGGTCCTTGGGGCGGTCCTGCTCGTACTGCATGTGGTCCGGCTCGAACAGGCCGAGCAGGGCCGGCGCGTTGGCGGCCGCCTTGAGCTGGTCGGCGTTCCACACATAGGCGCCCTGCGGGTGCTTGGCCTGCCATTCGGCGACCAGGTTGCGGCCGTCCAGGCGCAGGCCGACCTTGTCGGCGTATTCCGGGTCCTGCTCGTTGATGGTGGTGAACTGGCCACGACCGCCGCCCAGTGCAACCAGCGGGCCCTGGCCGAAACGCGAGGTGGAGATCAGCTGCTGGGCGATGTCCACGCAACCCGCTGCCTTGGCGGCTTCTGGCAGGTCGGTGTCGTTCTCCCAGTTGCGCTCGGGCGAGTGCGCGTAGGTTGCCGCCGGGGTGGCGTGGGTCAGGCGTGCGGTCGAGACGATGCCGGTGGCCATGCCAGCGCTGTCGGCCAGCTGCAGCCAGGTCAGCAGGCCCTTGGGCAGGCTGTCGGCGCAGTTGTTGCGGCTGCCGGCGCTGACGCCGATGGCGCCCATATGGCTCTTCACGCCGGTGGTGATCGCGGTCATGGTGCCGGCCGAATCGGGGGTCTGCGAGTCGGTGTTATAGGTCTTGCTGAACGCAGTGGCCGGGAAGCGTTCCCAGGACAGCAGGTTCTCTTCACCTGGCTGGCCCTTGCGCTGGCCTTCGAGGATGCGTGCGGCGGCCACGGTGGTCAGGCTCATGCCGTCGCCCAGGAACAGGATCACGTTCTTGGCCTTGCCGGCCATGGCGCCATTACCGGCGGCGCGGGCGGCGCCGTCGCGGTACCACCACTGCGGGGTTTCCCCGTCCGGGCGGGTGATCTGGGGGACGTCAACGCTGACTGCGTTGGCCGGGCCGGACTGCGGGCCAGTGCTGGCGCAGGCGCCGAGCAGCAGGGTGGACAGGGCGGCGGACAGGAAACTGGCTTTGTGCATCGTGGTTGTTACCGCTGGATGAAGACAGACCGCCATTATGGTCAAGCGTGGAAGGCATGCATATGACACGCAGCTTTTCTGTGTGGGCATCGTTCTGGCGCAGGCCTTGCGCTATCGTGGCCACCTTCGATTTTTATCCCGGATTGACGATATGAATGTGGTTTCTGCCTGGCTGCGGATCCCCTTCTGGCAGCGGGTGGTCGGCGGCTTCGTGCTGGGTGCGCTGGCTGGCTGGGCGCTGGGGCCGGCGGCCGAGACCTTCTTCGGCCCGCTGGGCGAGCTCTACGTCACCCTGATCAAGATGATCGCGGTGCCGTTGGTGTTCTTCGCGGTGATCAACGCCATCGGCTCGTTGCACGGGCAGAAGTCGGTTGCCGCGCTGAGTGGCCGCACCTTCCTGTGGTTCGTGATCACCGCCGCATTCGCGGTGGGCATCGGCCTGCTGGTTGGCACGGTGATGCAGCCTGGCGCCGGTGGCCTGGAGCTGGCCGTGGATGCGGCATACACCAAACGTGACGTGCCTTCGATCGCCAAGGTGCTGATGGATGTGGTGCCATCCAATGTGTTCTACGCGCTGGCGGGTATCGGCACCAAGGTCAACGAGGCTGGCGAACAGGTGCTGGCGGCAGGACGTGGCTCGATCCTGCCGGTGATCTTTTTCGCCGGCCTGCTCGGCTTTGCGATGGTCAAGCTTGGCGAGAAGGTCAACGAGGCACGCAAGCTGGTTGGGCAGATGAGCGAGATCATGATCCAGGTGACCCGCTTCGTGCTTGAGATGACCCCGCTGGGTACCTTCGGCCTGATCGCCGGGCTGGTCGGCAGCTATGGCTTCGAGAAGCTGCTGCCGCTGGGCAACTTCGTGCTGGCCCTGTACGTGGCCTGTGCGTTGCACATCGTCATCGTCTACAGCGGCTTGTTGCTTGCGCATGGCTTGAATCCGTGGAAGTTCTTCCGTGGTGCGGCGCCAGGCATGCAGGTGGCGTTCGTGGCTTCGTCGAGTTTCGCGGCGATGCCGGTGGCGATGCGTTCCATCAGCGACAACCTCGGCGTCAACAAGGATTACGCATCGTTCGCGGTACCGCTGGGTGCCAGCATCAAGATGGACGGCTGCGGTGCGATCTACCCGGCCTTGTGTGCAGTGTTCATTGCCCAATACACCGGCGTGCCACTGACCCCGGAGCAATACGTGATCGTGCTGATCGCATCGGTGCTGGGCAGCTTCGGCACGGCCGGCGTACCGGGCACGGCGGTGGTGATGGCGACGGTGGTGCTGAGCGCGGCCAACCTGCCGCTGGAAGCGATCGGTTACCTGTACGCCATCGACCGCATCCTCGACATGATGCGCACCATGACCAATGTCACCGGGCAGATGGTGGTGCCGGTGATCGTGGCCAAGGAGACCGGGCTGCTCGATCAGCAGGTGTACGACGCTGCGGGAACGCCTGCGATGGGCGCTGGTGCGAGTGGGCGCCATCCGGACTAGCGGGTTTGCAATCGCAGCGTCAGGAATGGATCAGCATCGCCGCGATACCGTTCACCTGAGTACTTGAGTCACCCAGAATCCGATGCCAGTCCCTTGGCATCGGATTTTTTGTGGGAGCGGCGAAAGCCGCGAAACCCGGACTTAACCGGGTGCCAGAGATGCGGGTAGCCCGGCGCCGCCGGCTTCGCGGCTTACACCGCTCCTACATGCAGCGCAGGGCCGTTGCCGGCCTATCTCATATCCGACGGTTGTTGCTTGTAGCAGGTGTAACAACTGTCTGTAACAGCACTGATACAGCTGCGTGAAAGCCAGGCAGCGCATGCCTTTCGCGGTTCCATCGGGGCTTCCATGCGCCGGCTTTGATGTCAGCATGGCTGTGACATGGATACACCCATGGGTGCCGGGGTAAAACGGCAACCTGTTGTTTTTAATTGAAATTATTGCTTGGCACGGATGCTGCTCTATCACTCGCGTTGGTACGAGTGGACGACGCAATGGACAGCTGGACCCTACATCGTTATGCCGCCCTGATCGGTTTGCTGCTGGTCGGTACTGTCGCTAGTGAGACCGCCATGGCTTCCGGTGCACGTCAGGGCGTAAAGGCACAGCCGGGCGAGATCGTGTTGCTGCGTGATGTATCAACGCGGCCGGCCTACCGCATGGCACCACCGGGCATGGCCTTGATTGCCGATCCCTCACCACGCAAGGAGCTGGGCTCCGCGCTCGGGACTGGTGGCATGAGCGAGCTCAGTGACGATGACTATGCGGCAATGGGGTCGGGCATGGCTGGTAGCCAGCTGGCCGGGCACGGCCAGACCACGGTCGAACGAGTAACCACCGGCATGGTGGGCGGGACCTTGGGGCGCGTTGTCGGCGATGACGGCATGTTGTCCGGAGGTCAGCTGTCACGCGCCATCGGTGGCCCGATGGGCGCCGTGGGTGGTGCGACACGCGGCATTGGCGACCAGGTGCGTGGCGCCTTGGCACAGTTCCCGCTGGGCCAGCCGGCCGGGCCGGGTGGCAAGTGAACGCCTCCTTCGCCCCCATTCCCGCTGCCCTGCTTGTCGTTGCGCTTGCCCTTGCGGGTAGTGCACACGCGCAATCGGGCACTGACAGCTACAGCGGCATGCTGTCCTATCTTTCCACCGACACGCGGATTGACGGTGGGGCCTTGGCCGGTGCCAATGGCTCGATCAAGGTCAACCAGGCGGCGGGTGATCTCAACCTGCAGGCCAACCTGCACAGCATGGCCAATGGCGGACACGCGTCGGCCAGTGTTCGCAGCCTGCAGCAGCGTCAGTCCAATCTCTTCAATTCACCGATGCAGGCCACGGCCACCATCGGCGGCAATGCCCTGGCCGGTGCCGGCGGCATCGCTTCAATCAATCAGGCCAGTGGTGGTGGCAACGCGGAGTTGAACTCCGTCACCGCGACACTGGCCGCACAGGGCATACGCGAGGCAAGTGATGAGGCGATGGCTTCATCCGAGGTGCTCGCGTCGGCAGGGGGGCAGTCCACCGTCACCGACCCCCGCGCAACCCGCAGGGTTGGCGTGGAGGCATCCGCATTGCGCGGGTTTGACGGCGTACTGCAACTCAATCAGATCGCGGGATCAGGCAATGCAACGGAGAACAGATTCAGCATCTCAGTGCAGGGCACCCCGTGAGCACAGTTCCATCCACCCGATGCATCAGAAAATCTGAAGAGGGCACCATGAAAGCGATCAAATGGAATGTACTCGCCATGGCGGTTTCCGCGCTGACCCTCAGCGCGGCAGCCAATGCGGCGGATGACCAGAACGCGACTGCGAACATCAATCACCAGCACGCTGTGACTGAGACGCGGACGAATACCAACACCAACACCAACATCAATACCAATGTCGATACCGACATTGATCTGAAGTTGGATGCGGCAGCCCGCCTGCGCTACAACGAAACGCACAACATCACTGACACGCGCAGCAACACCGAAACCACCAGCACCGTCACCGAGAACGTTCAGAAGACCTCGAACATCTCGGCCGACGAGCGCAAGGAAAAGAACAACCACGGTGTTGATGTGAACCTTGAGAAGGATATCCGTCTGAGCTCGGACGTGAACTTCTCCGGTGATCCGACCATTACCGGCAACATCGATCTGGATTCAGCTGCGATTGCACTCATCGACAACCGTCAGTCGGTCTCCAACAACCAGGCCCGCAATGGCTTGCTGGACAACACCGCATCGATCGCCGACGACGTGGGTTCTGAGGCGTCGGGCAACCTCGGCTTCAACGTGGCTGCCGGCGACAACAACACGCAGGACAATGCTGCGGCGCTGTCCGCTGCCGATGCGTCCTTCAGCTTCGGCATGGCTGACGCCGAAGTGTTCGTGAACCAGGCTGGCATGAACAACATGACCTGGAACCACGGCGTGACCAATGCAGCTGGTATCGGCGACAACGCCTTCTCCGGCGCATCGGGCAACATTGGCGTCAACGTCACCTCGGGTAACAACAATGAGCAGAAGAACGCTCTGGCTGCCTCGGTCGCTACTGCCGCCTATGCCACTTCGACCATCAGTTCGAACCAGAGTTCGAGCGGCAACAAGGTCGAGAACAGTGGCTACTACGATCGTATGGTCAGCACCATCAACGTAAGCCTGGGCGGCAAGGTCACTGGTACAACCAAGGGCAGCGGCACCGGTGAGTACGCTGGCACCGGCAACTCCTACCAGAAGACCAACTTCTATCCGGACAACTGGAATGGTGACTCGCATCCGGCTGGCGGCCAGACCGGTCACTCCGATTGGGACAACCAGACCCAGGGTGCCGTGGCCAATCCGAACCGTCCGGGCGTGGGTGGCATGGCATGGGATACCGATGAGAAGGGCAACCTCAAGTTCAGCGAGATGGGAACTGCTGATCTCACGGCCAGCCTCAGCGGCCAGGTAACCACCGTTGACTGGGTGGCGGTCAATGCGACCAATACCGCCAGTCTGTCGGGCTCGGCGTTCTCCAATGCGTCCGGCAACATCGGTGTCAACGTCTCCTCCGGCACCGGCAACCTGCAGGCCAACAGCCTCGCGCTGGCGGTTGCACAGCCGTCAACCGGTGGTGGTGGCGGTACCGGTAACGAGCCGTAACCGGATGCGTCATCCGCGTGGATGACGCACTGGCTCAGCGTAACAAGCCCGGCCATCCGCCAATGACCGGGTTCCGGGAGCCCCTTTCCCCTCCCCCGGGAGGGGGCTCCCACCTTCCGGCGACCTGGAGGTAACACGCTTATGTTTGCTCGCTCGCTGCTGTTGGCTTGTGCGTTGAGCTTGTCGCCTGGCCTGCTGTACGCAGGGGAGGTGGCGTTCAGCAGTGTGTTGCCAAATGGTGCGCTGTACAGCGGCAAGATCGAGAGCATGAAGGAGCGGCGTTTCCGTAACCTGGTGCGGCAGCAGACCGACTACAGCTGCGGCGCCGCGGCGTTGGCGACAATCCTCAAGCATGCGTACCACCTCAACACCGACGAGGCGACGGTGATCGAGGGCATGATGGGGGTGGCCGACCCGGAGCTGGTGAAGCAACGCGGATTTTCGTTGCTGGATATCAAGCGTTATGTGGAATCCCTGGGTATGCGTGGTCGCGGTTATCGGATTGATGAAGAGCGGCTGATGAACCTGCGCGTCCCCAGCCTGGTGCTGATGGATGTACGTGGCTTTCGCCACTTCGTCGTACTCAAGCAGATACGTGATGGCATGGCCGAGGTCGCTGACCCGATCCTTGGCAATCGC
The DNA here is from genome assembly GCF_029959445.1 of Stenotrophomonas sp. PS02298. Classification (GTDB taxonomy): domain Bacteria; phylum Pseudomonadota; class Gammaproteobacteria; order Xanthomonadales; family Xanthomonadaceae; genus Stenotrophomonas. The sequence continues at coordinate 7,567 of NZ_JASCOR010000120.1, forward strand.
GTGGTGCCGTTACCGGAGTTTCTCGAAGCCTGGCCTTCGCGCGCGGTGTTCGTGGTCATAGGTAGCGACTTCGATCGCAATACGGTGCTGCTGCAACCCAGTGAGAGGCCCAGTGCGCGCGCGCTGTATGCACGCCAGGGGGCCAGCCCCATTACCGATGCGGAACTGGTCGACTTTGGCTTCAGCCATGCTGACCTGTTCTGAAGGAGTGTTGTGATGAGCACAATCAAGTTCGCCCTGCTGGCTTTGGCGCTGAATGTCGCGCTGCCGGCGTTTGGCGCTGAGACACCACAGAAACCAGGCAAGGGCCTGCATGAAATACCCGACCCCGAACTCAACCTGATGCGTGGGCGCTATACCGTGGGTGGCAACGCGGTGGCGTGGTTCGGGGTGACCATGACCTCGACCTGGCAAACCGCGACGGGCCAGAGCCTGCAGGGCGCCATGACGCTTGGCATGGACTTCAGCAAAGGTGGCAACGTGCCGAAGGTGACGTTCACGCCGATCGTCAGCATCACCGACGTCAATGCGCCGTTGCCTGATTCCAGTGGACGCAGCATCGATGGCAGCGGTTTGAACAACGTGGCCGGTGTCAGCCAGAGCGTGCAGATCGCCGGCGATGGTAACCGTGCGAGCAATGTCATGCATCTGAATGTACGCAACGATGGCGTCGTGCCGGGCGGCAGTGGGTCGGTCGCTGGCAATGCAACGGCGCAGTCGGGTGACGCAAGCGCGGTGGCCATCTTTGACGGCAACGCCGCGCGCCTGCAGCTGACCATCCAGGGGCAGGGCGCTGTGCAGCAGTGGCTGCGCAGCGGCAGCGTCGGCCAGAGTGTCCAGCTGACCAGCGATGGGCAGTTGGTCAGCAACCGGCTGCAGATTGATCTGGTAAGGGAGTCGATGGCGGGAAACCTGCCGTTGGCCCAGAACGTGGCACAGGCCATCACGCTCAATCGGGGGATTGGCGGGATAGGCGGGCAGTGAGCGCGGGGCAGCCCCGTGCTTTTGGTGAGTCCAACGTAGAGGAACGACACAATGAAACGACTGGCGATGGCGGCGCTGGTGAGTCTGACTGTTGCTTCACCACGGGTGATGGCGCAGGAGGCGACAACCGGCAACAAGGATGCAGAGGACGTGCGGGCACTGGTGGCGCAGCTGGAGGCACTCAAGGCCAGCTATGCCCAGGAGGTACGGCGTCTGCGTGAATTGGACATGCAGGTGCAGGCAATCCAGGCGCGGGTCAGTGGCAAGACCGCACAGGTGTTGCCAACACCGCAGCTGCCAGCCGGCGAGGCTGCGGCTGCTCCCGTTGCAGCGACAGCCCCACCTGCAACTGCGGCCCCGGCCGGCGAAGGGTATGCAAGCAGCGCGGCTGAAGCGCAGCAGGCCAAGGAAGCGGCACGGCGCAGTGTTGATGACGTGAAGCAACAACAGTCGGCGCTGTTCAATCAAAAGCTGACGTTGGAAAACAGCATCACCTACGCGCGCTACGACCGAAAGCAGCTGACCCTCAATGGCTTCCTGGCGTTGGATGCGATCTTTCTCGGCAACATCGCCATCGAGAACGTCGAGTCCGATTCGCTCACCTACAACTTTGCCGCACGCTGGGGCCTCAATCCCCGGCTGACCCTCAATCTGGATGTGCCGTACATCGCCCGCAAGACGATTTACCAGAAGGGCGGTGCGGGTGGTTCAGCGGCGGCCATCGCGCAGGAAGAAACCCACGGCACCGGCATTGGCGATGTCACCGTCAGCGCCAATTACAAGCTGTTTGGCGAGCGCGGCTGGCGCCCGGAGACCGTTTTGACCGGCGGTATCACCGCGCCGACGGGGCGCGAGCCCTATGGACTGGATTGGAAGGTGATCGAGCGCGACGACGATGACTTCATCCGTTTCGCGGTGCCATCCAAGCAGCCGACCGGCAACGGTCTATGGCAGGCGAACATCGGCCTGTCGGCGGTGAAGAGTGCGGACCCGGCGATCCTGTTCGGCAATATTGGTTATGTGCGTTCGTTCAAGCGTAGCTTCGACGACATCGATGCCAATCCGGACACGGTCAATCCCGGTGAGGTGACGCTGGGCGATTCGTACTATTTCGGTGCCGGCGTGGCGTTTGCATTCAACGAGCGCACCAGCTTGAGCATTTCCTTCAGCGACCGCATGAGCGCACGTGCCAGCACGCGTTACAAGAACGGCAAGTGGATGAAGGTGATCGGTAGTGATGGCAACGCGGGTACGCTCAATCTGGGCGTGACCTATGCGCTGACATCCAAGGCCACTTTTGTGAGCATGTTGGGAATTGGCCTTACCCCGGATGCGCCGGATTTCACCCTGGCGTTCAAGCTGCCTTACATGCTGTGAGGATGATCGGGGGATGAGCTCTGGTGGAGGAGGGCGCCGCGTGCGGTCGATCAACGCAGCGCTTCCAGCTCCAGGTGATGCTTGCGGCACATGCGGTAGATGGTGACCCGTGAGACTTTCATCAATCGCGCGCAGGCGCTGATGTTGTATTGGCTTTGTTGCAGGCAGGACAGCAGGGTTTCGCGTTCGGCCTGGCTTCGTGCCTGGCCGAGTTGGGCGTCGTTGGCAGCCTGGTTGAGCTCCAGATCCGCGCAGCTGATCAGTTCGCCTTCGGCGGTGATGGCTGCGCGCTGTACCCGGTTGAGCAGTTCGCGGACATTGCCGGGCCACGGAAAGCGGTCCATTGCCTGGCGCGCTTCAGTGGTATAGCCGCGGGCGCGGGTGGGGTGGCGGGTGCGGAAGTTGCGCAGGAACTGGCGCGAAAGCAGTTCAATGTCGCCATCGCGTTTGCGCAGTGGCGGCATCGCCAGGCGCAGTACGTTCAGGCGGTAATAAAGATCGCGACGGAAGCGGCCTTCTTCCACCGCACGTTCCAGATCCACGTGGGTGGCGGCGAGGATGCGTACATCCACCGGGATGGGCTGATTGCTGCCAACCCGCTCGATGGTGCCTTCCTGCAATACCCGCAACAGGCTGGTCTGCGCATCCAGCGGCAGGTCGCCGACTTCATCCAGGAACACGCTGCCGGTGTGTGCGGTTTCGAACAGGCCTTGCCGACGGCCGGTGGCACCGGTGAAGGCTCCACGCTCATGGCCGAACAGTTCCGACTGGACAAGGGTGGAAGGAATGGCACCGCAGTTGATGGCCTGGAAGGGCTTGCCGTTGCGCGCCGACAGGCGGTGCAGCGCATGTGCGGCGACTTCCTTGCCGGTGCCGGTCTCTCCGGTGATCAGGACCGGCAGGTCCACCGGCGCGTACTTGCGCAGGGTGGCGCGCATGACCAGCATCACCTCGCTCTCGCCGAGCAGGGTATCCAGCACGTCTTCACTGGCCGCGCGTGGCACTTCATTGCTCAGGCCCTGCAGCCCGCGCAGTAGTTCCTTCAGATCCGGTGGATGCGGGAACTGTTGGCGGCAGGCGGCAAGCAGGGGATGCCGTGGCAAGTATTCGATGTCATCTGTTGCCGGGGTGATTGCAAACAACGGCATATGGTGATGCTCGGCGGTGAGCTTGCCGATGCGCTCCAGCTCACTTTCCGAGCTGGTGCGGAAATCGATCAGGCCAACCACCGTATCGCCGCCGCGCATGCCAATGTCGGCGGGCTGTTGGGGAAGTACCGTTCGCACCTGCCAGCCATCCGCAGCCAGCATTACTTTTTCTCTTGCCCCCGGATTTCCGAACCAGATCACACAACGTGCACTTGACACAGATGTCGCGGCCATGCCTGGTCACTCCTCCATTCGGCGTCACCATATACCTGTCATTCACGCATGCGCAATCGTATTTGGCACTTTGTTGCAGGCGACAGGAACGTTGTTCGCATTAACTTTTGTGCAGGACAAGTGATGTCGAAAGGACGGGCAATAAAAAAGCCGCAACCCGAAGGTTGCGGCTTGGCAGGTAGCTGCCAGCAGGGCGCTTACAGCGCCATGCGGCGTGCCTGCATGAACTTGTCACCCCAGTAACCGGTGAGCAGGGTGTCGGTGCGGACGTCCTTGCCGGTGCTCGGAGCATGCAGGAAGCGGCCTTCGCCGACATAGATGCCGACGTGGTCAACGCGGCCCTTGCGGCCGAAGAACACCAGATCGCCAGCGGCCAACGCGGCGCGGTCATTGATCAGTTCGGCATTGGCCTGGCTGGCCATCTCGCGCGAGACGCGCGGCAATTCGACACCCAGAGCGGTACGGAACACGTAACCGACCAGGCCGCTGCAATCAAAGCCGGCGTCCGGCGAGGTGCCGCCCCAGCGGTACGGGGTACCCAGCAGGGTCATGGCGCGGCGCAGGATGGACTGCACCTTGCCGTCGGAGTCGTTGGCCAATGCTGCCTCGGTGGCAGCGGAGACACCCTTGGAGGCGTCGTAGGCGGAGATAAGGCGGCTGAGATCGCCGGCAAACATCGCCGAGCGGTCCATCAGCGGAATGGTGTCGCTGGCGGCCAGATGCGGCAGCAATGCGGCGAGTGTGGCGGTGGCAGCGCTGTCAGCCTTGCTGCGCGGTGCTTCGGTCTTGGCCGCGGCCGGCTTGGCTGCCGGGGCAGTATCGGCGCTCTGGGCGAGGGCGGGCAGGCTGGCCAGAGCCAGTGCCGCGGCGCAGATCAGGCGGCGGAGGGTGAGCGTAACAATCTTGGGCTGGCTCGGATGGGACGTGTTGTCAGTCGTCACGCGGCAGTCACTTGAAAAAGTCGATGGGCGATCATGCCCTGTGAAACGTGTGGATAGGTACAAATTTCGTTAAATAATCGTTATTTTTCGCGGGCAATGTCTCGTTTTATCGTAATACCCGCTTCGCACCGGTGTAATGATCGCGCCAATAAGCCCCATCCAGGTGGTCCAGGCGGACGGTTCCACCAGTGCTGGGAGCGTGTACGAAGCGGCCTTCACCTACATAAATGCCGACGTGGAAGACGTTGCCTTTGTTCCCAAAGAACACGAGATCGCCGGCGGTCAGGCGATCGGGGGCGATCTTTGGCCCCTGGATGGTGGCGAGCTCGCGCGAGGTGCGTGGCAGGTTCAGTGCCAGCATGTCCCGGTATACATAGGTGACCAAGCCGCTGCAGTCGAAGCCGGACTCCGGGGTATTGCCGCCATAGCGGTACGGCGTTCCAACCAGACCCAGGGCGCGCATCAGCACCGAGGCGGCTGCGGCGGGGTCGGCGGGGGCGACCGGGGAGTAGTTGCGGGCCGGATTGGGTGCCGAGGCCCGTTTCGGCGGGCTGTGCCCGCAGGCGGTCAGCAGCGCGACGGTCAGGAGCGTGGCCGGCAGGCGCCACGAGCGGAAGCGGGGAACTGGCGTGATGTGCATGGAGCCCGGATAATGCGCCACCTTAGAAGGCCGTCATCATGGCGGCGTCCCCGGCGGCCGACAAGCCGTCCCAACGTCTGCCAGCGGGCAGCCATTTATCAGAGTTGCGCATGAAGATCGAAAAAGACCGCGTCGTCCGTTTCCACTACACCGTCTCCGAAGTCGGCCAGGAGCCGATCGAGAGCTCCAAGGACCGTGATCCGTTGGCCATCCTGATCGGCCACGGCAACATCATCCCGGGCCTGGAAGCGGCGATGATGGACAAGGAAGCCGGCGAAAGCTTCGGCGTCGACGTGACGTCGGCCGATGCTTACGGCGAGCGTCGCGAAGGCATGACCCAGCGCGTGCCGAAGAAGCACTTCGGCAAGACCCCGCTGATCCCGGGCACCCAGGTGATCCTGCAGACCAACTTCGGCCCGCGTGCGGTCACCGTCGAGAAGGTCGGCATGACCGTGGTCGACGTCGACCTGAACCACCCGATGGCCGGCAAGGACCTGCATTTCGACGTGGAAATCGTCGAAGTGCGTGAAGCCAGCGAAGAAGAAGTGCAGCACGGCCACGTGCACGGCGACGGCGGTCACCAGCACTAAGCGTTTGCCGCAAGGCAATGCAGCATCGGAACGGCCCGCGAAAGCGGGCCGTTCTGCGTTGTAGGGCCGTCCCATGTAGTGGGGGGGGGGGGGGGGGGGGGGGGGGGGGGGGGGGGGGGGGGGGGGGGGGCGGGCGGGGGGGGGGGCGGGGGGGGGGGGGGGG
>NZ_JASCOR010000121.1 GCF_029959445.1 Stenotrophomonas sp. PS02298
GCCATGCTCGGCTGGAGCCTTACCGGCAAAGCCTCTGCCGAGCATGGCTCGGCACTAGCGTTGCCTTCAGCGCAAAAGTGAGGAGGAAATCAGCGCAGCAGGCGGCCGGCGTCCAGCAGGATCATCGGTTGCTGGCCGACGCGGGCGATGCCCCGGAACAGTTCGTTGGAGATCTGGCAGATGCGCGCGGTGTCCGGTGGCTCGATCTGCGAATCGTTGAGGTTGGCGACGTCTTCCACTGCTGATACGCGCAGGCCCAGGGTCTCGCCGTTTTCTTCCAATACGACGATGCGGGTCTGCGAGTCTTCGGGTGCACTCTGCACGTCGAGATGACGGCACAGGTCCATCACTGGGACCACCTGACCACGCAGATTCATGATGCCGAGCATGGCCGGGCCGGTGCCGCGCAGTGCCAGCAGCGGCACTGGCAATACCACTTCCTGCACCTTCAGCAGCTCCAATGCATACGTTTGTTGGCCACAGCGCAGGCGCAGCCAGCGCGAGCTCCGCTCAGCGGCGCGGCGTTGTTGCGGACTGCTCGCTGGCCGCTGTGCCTGCGCTTGCAGTTCCTGCCAGGTGCTGGGGCGTGCATCCGACGAGGGGTCTGCGAGGGCGCGGACGTTCGGGGTGCTGCGCGGCGCCGGGACCGGGCTTGCCGACAAGCCTGCTGCGGTTTCAAACGCAGCCTGCAAGCTGGCGCTGTCGCTATGGGCGAGCTTGCGGCTTTCGGCCGGGCCGGTCTCGTAGATTACTTCATCCGGCAGGTCATCCCAGGTAGGAGGACGACCGGCATTGGCGGCGCTGGTGGCCGCCATTGCGTCGTCGAACGCGGCCTGCAAGGCTGCGGTATCGCCGGGCGCAATGCTTGCCGGAGCAGGTGCCGGGGCGGCTGAAGGCTTGGCTTGCGCTTCGGCCAGTGCGGCTTCGAACACTGCTTCAAGTTCAGCGCTGTCGCCCGGCACTTCGATCGCCGCCGCTTTGGCAGGCGATGCGGGTGCGGGGGCCACCGCTGTGGGCACTGCCTCCAGCAGCAGTTCACCCAGGTAGTCGTCGAGTACGTCGCTGCTCATGCGGCGCGCTCCAGCTGCGCGGCCTCGTTGAGCAGCAGCCACTCAAGGGCGTGCCGGTAAGCGGCCATGCCGCGCCCCGGGTAATCGTCGCCGAGCACCGGCACGGTCAGGGCGGCGGGATTGCAGATGCGGGTGTCGACCGGAATGGCGTCTTCCCAGACGCGTTCACCATGGCGTTCCTGCATCAATTTCAGGGTTTCATTGCCGGCGCGGGTGCGGCGGTCGAACAGCGTCGGCAGCACCGAAATAGGCAGGGGGCGCTTGCGCGAGCGCTCGACCATTTCACCAGTGCGGACCATGCCGTCCAGGCCGTGCAGGGCCAGCGGCTCGGCCTGGGTCGGGATGATCAGGCGGTCGGCCGCGGCCAGTGCATTGATCATCAGCAAACCCAGGGTTGGCGCGCAATCCAGCAGGATGTAGTCGTGTTGTTCGCCGTGGCGGGCCAAGGCCTGCTGCAGGGCAAGGCCCAGGCCAGGCTGGTTGGCGCTGCGACGTTCCAGCGTGGCCAGCGAGGCCTGCGCGCATAGATAGTCCAAGCCAGGAATGTCGCTGTGGCGGGCAAGCGAAGCGATCTCATGTGGCGGCGTGGCGAACAGCTCCTGCACGCCCTGCGGTACCGGCTCAACCGGTACGCCGAAGGCGCGGGTCAGCGAGGAGTGGGGGTCCAGGTCGATCAGCAGCACCTTGTGCCCGCGAGCGGCCAGGCCGCGGCCCAGCGACAAAGTGGTGGTGGTTTTGCCGACGCCGCCTTTTTGGTTGGCTATGGCCCAGATGCGCATCATTGGACTCCTTCGATGACCGCCGGTACTGCGCTGCGCACGCTGCTTGCGGCAGAACTGCCGCTGCTGTCGTCATCGCTGCTGGTACTGGCTGTGGTGTTGCCGGCAGCCGGCAGATCGGCTGCCGCTGCCGAATCGGCGAGGATGATCACCATCACCCGTCGGTTGCGGTTGCGCCCTTCGGGCGCGTCGTTGCTTTCGCGTGGACGGAACTGGCCGTAACCGACCATCGCCAGTCGTTGCGGCTGCACGCCATGGTCGGCGAACAGGTGCACCACGCTGGCGGCACGTGCGGCCGACAGTTCCCAGTTGGATGGGAACTGCGCAGTGGCGATCGGCAGGTTGTCGGTGTGGCCTTCGACGCGCACGCCGTTGGGCGCATCCAGCAGCACATCGGCCAGGGTGCCGAGCGTGTCGCGAGCACTGACATCCAATGCCGCCGAGCCGGTGCTGAACAGGATGTCGCTGTTGATCTCGACTTCGATCCAGAGTTCGGTGCGGCGTACGGTGATGACGCCTTGCTTGACCAGCGGGGCCAGTGATTTGCTCAGGCGGTCAGCGATCTGGTTGAGCTGGCGCTCGGCGCGCTGCAGCTGTTCCTGGTTATGTGCGGACACCGGCATGCGCATATGCGATGCCATCGACGGCAACTGGGTTGGGTCTGCGAGCGCGCCGCCGGTCATGCTCGGCGCACTGATCACCGAGGGCGAGTCATAGCCGCCGCCCTGCAATTGCTTGTTACCCACCTGCACCTGGCTGATGGTGCGCGGGGCGCCGCCAAAGGCGGTGGTCAGGGCATCGGCCATGACCCGGTACTTGCCTTCGTTCAAGGACGAGATGGCGTACATCACCACGAAGAAGGCGAGCAGCAGCGTCATCAGGTCGGCATAGGGGATGGCCCATGCTTCGTGGTTGGCGTGCTCTTCGTGGTGCTTGCGACGGGCCATGGCTCAGTTCACGAAGCCTGCAAGGCTGTTTTCGATATTGCGCGGGTTCTCGCCCTGGGCAATGGCGATCAGGCCTTCGATGATCATTTCACGCTCACGGCAGCTGCTGGCGATCACGCTCTTGAGCTTGGCTGACACCGGCAGGAACAGCAGGTTGGCCGAGGCAATGCCATAGATCGTGGCGGTGAACGCGGCGGCAATGCCGTGGCCGAGCTTGCTCGGGTCGGCGAGGTTCTTCATCACCGCGATCAGGCCGAGCACCGCGCCGATGATGCCCAGGGTGGGGGCATAGATGCCCATGCCCTCGAATACCTTGGTGGCTGCCAGATCCTGTTGCTCCTGGCTGCCAAGTTCGATTTCCAGCATGTGGCGGATGGTGTCCGGCTCGACGCCATCGACCACGAGCTGCAGGCCTTTACGGATGAATGGATCGTCCTGCAGTTCAACCTGCGGCTCCAGGCCGAGCAGGCCCTGGCGGCGGGCGATGTTGCTCCAGTCCACGATCTGCTGCACCAGCGCGCGACGGTCGCTGGCGGGCGGGCGGATCACCCAGCGCACGATCTTGAAGGCGTGCTTGAACACGGCCGGCGAGGTGTGCAGCAGGATGGCTGCCAGGGTGCCGACGATGACGATCACGAAGGCAGCAGGTGACCACAGCGAGGACAGGCCGGCGCCCTTGAGGATGCTGCCACCCACCAGGGAGGCGAGGGCGAGGAAGAGTCCAATGATGCTGAGTCGGTCCATGGTGCGTATATCGGCCTCGTTGTAGCGGTCTTGAATCAATGAGCGGTGCAGCTGTTGCTGCTGTTGTTAGCCCCTCTCCCGCCTGCGGGAGAGGGGTTGGGGTGAGGGCAGCTCTGGCTTTGAAAGCTGAAAGCGCCCCTCACCCGCCCCGTCTTCGCGGGGCCGCCCCCTCCCGCTTGCGGGAGAGGGGATGCTTGCTTGCAGACTTTGGCAGAGGGCTGGGGCATTGCTTACCCCTGCACCCCACGCAGCCCATCCACATCCAGAATCAGTGCCATGCGCCCGTCGCCAATCAGCGTCGCACCGGCGTAGCCGTTGAGGCCGCGCAGCGCGCGTGGCAATGGTTTGATCACCACTTCCTCGCGGCCGCGTACCTGGTCCACCACCAGGCCGAAACGGGCTTCGCCCATCTGCAGGACGACGATGGTCAGCAGCGTCGACGGTGCCGGGGTGATGCCCAGCCATTGCCGCAGGTCGAGCAGGGCCAAGGTGTGGGACTTGCGGTCCAGCACCGCGCGGCCATCGAACCACCCCAGCGAGGTCGCCGGTGCGTGCAGCACTTCCATCACGCGGGCCAAGGGCAGGGCATAGACGTCATCGCCAGCCTGCACAAGCAGCGTTGGCAGGATCGCCAGGGTCAGCGGTACGCGGATCAGGAAGCGGCTGCCACGGCCCAGTTCGGACTGGATCTGGATCTGGCCACTGAGCTCGCGGATGCGCGATTGCACCACGTCCATGCCAACGCCGCGGCCGGAAATGTCCGTGACTTCCTGCTTGGTCGAGAAGCCCGGCAGGAAGACCAGGTGCAGGCACTCTTCGCTGGTCAGGCGGGCGGCGGCTTCCGGGTCGATCAAGCCCTTGTCGCGGGCCTTGGCACGCAGGCGCTCCGGGTCGATGCCGGCGCCATCGTCCTGCACTTCGATGCTGACGTAGTCGCCTTCCTGCTGTGCGGACAGGCGCACCCGGCCCATGCGCGGCTTGCCTTGGGCTTCGCGCAGTTCGGGCGACTCGACGCCATGATCGATGGCGTTGCGGACCAGATGCACCAAGGGATCGGCCAACGCCTCGACCAGGTTGCGGTCCAGTTCGGTATCAGCCCCGATCAGCTCCAGATCGACTTCCTTCTGCAGTGAACGGGCGACGTCACGGGCAACCTTGGGAAAGCGCGAGAACACCTTGCCGACCGGTTGCATGCGGGTGCGCATCACCGCCGATTGCAGGCGTGCGGTGGCGATGTCCAGGGTTGAGACTGCACGGTCGAGCTCTTCGTCCTTGAGGCGCATGCGCAAGGTCTTGAGCCGGTTGCGGGCCAGCACCAGTTCGCCGATCAGGTTAACGATGGCGTCCAGCCGCTTGGTGTCCACGCGCACGGTGTGCTCGGGTTCGGCGGCTTTTGCCGCTGCCGGTTTGGCGGCGCCGGCGGCAGCGCGGGGGGCTGCGGTCGGCGGTGCGGCCGGCCTGGGCTTGGGGGGCGCGGCGGGAACGGGCTGTACGGGAACGGCGCCAGGTGCGGCACCGCCATGCAGCTTGTCCAGCAGGGCTTCGAATTCGTCTTCGTCGATCAGGTCATCGCCGGCCTTTGCCGCTGCGATCGGCTGGGCACCGGGCGTACCGCTGCCGTGCAGTTCGTTGAGCAGGGCTTCGAACTCGTCTTCGCTGATCAGGTCGCTGTCACCGGCAGGCGCAGCGACCGCTTGCACCACTGCGACCACGGGGGCGGCGCCAACATCGAACTGTGTGATCAGCGCAGCAGGTGCGTGCTCCGGTTCGGTGCCTGATGACACTGCGTCGAGCATGGCCTGCAGCCAATCCAGCGATTGCTGGGCGGCGTCGAAGTGATGCGCCAGCAGTTCGGCTTTGCCGGCCCGTGCCATGCCCAGGGTTTCTTCGGCGGCGTGGCATAGCTCCACCATCGGATGGATCGCCAGAAAGCCGGCGCCACCTTTCAGCGTATGAAAGCCACGGAACACGGCGTTGAGCTGGTCGCTGTCGTGCGGTGCCTGTTCCAGCGTCACCAGCTGCTCGCCGAGGCGATCCAGGATCTCCTGCGCTTCGATGATGAAGTCGGCGGCGATGTCGTCGGCAAAAGCACTCATGCGTTACAGCCCCAGGTCCGAGAGCAGGTCGTCTGCGTCCACCTGCGACACGGCGTGGCGGTCCAGGCCATTGACGGCCGGGCCAGCCAGGCCCTGGTTGCGCGCTTCTTCTTCCGGCGGCGGCAGGCCGAGCGCGCCAAAACCTTCATGCACGCGACGGACGATGCCAACCACGCGGCGGATGATCTGCCCGGTCAGGTCCTGGTAGCTCTGGGTCAGCGCTACTTCGGTGAGGTTGTGGCGGATGCGTTCGAGGATCTCGCCCTGTTCGGCGTTCAACCCGTCCGCACGCAGGCGCTCGGTCAGCGCGCGGCATTCCTCGGCCAGATCGAGCGTGCGATGGGTGGCCTGCTCGGTCATCTGCACTACGTGGTCCAGGCGCGCGCAGGCGTCGTCCAGCTCACCGGCTTCGCTGGGCACGCTGGGCAGTTCGCCCAGCGCCTGGCCCAGTTCGCGTGCAAGCCTGCCCAGGCCGGACATCATCGGCTGCGTGCGCAGGGCGGCGAGTGCGTCGATTTCCCGGCGCCAGCCAGCCTCATCGCCACTTTCCAATGCTGCCAGTGCGTCCTGCAGGCGCTGCACCAGGGCCGATTTGTCGCTCAATGCTTCCCCGGGCTGGTTCATCAGGCGCTCGCTGCCAGGCGTTCGAAGATCTTGCCGAGCTTCTCTTCCAGGGTCTGTGCGGTGAACGGCTTGATGATGTAGCCGTTCACGCCGCTCTGTGCGGCCTCGATGATCTGCTCGCGCTTGGCTTCGGCGGTAACCATCAGTACCGGCAAGGTCTTGAGCTTGGCATCGTTGCGGATGGCCTTGAGCAGCTCGATGCCGGTCATCACCGGCATGTTCCAGTCGGTGACGACGAAATCGAACGACTGCGTCTGCAGCATCGACAGCGCGGCATGCCCGTCCTCGGCTTCGGCGGTATTGGTGAAGCCCAGATCGCCGAGCAGGTTCTTGACGATGCGGCGCATCGTCGAGAAGTCGTCAACGATCAGGATGCGCATGTTCTTGTTCAAAAGACTTTCCTCTTCATGGTTCTTCGAGCCCGGCGTCGGCCGCCTCGAAAATCTTCAGTCGGCTACGCAGGCGCAGCGTGGCCTGGCCGTGGATCTGACAGACGCGGGATTCGCTCACGCCCAATACCGCGCCGATTTCCTTCAGGTTCAATTCCTGCTCGTAGTACAGCGACAGCACCAGCTGTTCGCGCTCGGGCAACTGGCCGATGGCCTTGCCGAGCTCAGCGCCGAACTGGCTGCGCTCCAATACCTGTTGCGGGTTGGGGCCGCCGGTGCTGGGGGTGTCCAGCTCGCCCTGGTCTTCGATCCGCGACTCCAGGCTCAAGACCTGGCCACGCGAGGCGTCTTCAACCAGTCGCATGTATTCGGGCAGTGGCAGTTCCATCGCCTCGGCCACTTCGCTGGCGCTGGCGGAACGGCCGCTGCTCTGTTCGAGGCGGCGGATGGTGGCCGCGGCATCGCGGGCGCGGCGGTGCACCGAGCGCGGCACCCAATCGCCGCGGCGGATCTCGTCGATCATCGAACCGCGGATGCGGATCGATGCGTAGGTTTCAAACGAGGCGCCCTGTTCTGCGTCATAGCTGCGCGAGGCCTCGATCAGCCCCATCATGCCGGCCTGGATCAGGTCATCGACCTCGACGCTGGCGGGCAGGCGCGCGGCCAGGTGGTGGGCGATGCGGCGTACCAGGTCGGCGTGGCGGGCAATGCAGTCATTGGCCGCGTTGCGCTGGACTTCACGGTATTGGGCGGCTGCATTGTTCATGCCTTCACCTTCTGCTGGATGATGCGTTCCAGGAAGAACTCAACGCCGCCGCGCGGGGCGGTTGGGGCTTGCCAGCGCGCGGTGCGACGGGCGATTTCGTTGATGGCCAGCGAGGCTGGCGCGGAAGGATAGAGCTTGACCACCGGCTGCTGGCGCTGCACCGACAGGCGCAGCCAGTCGTCTTGCGGTACGCAGCCCAGGTAGTTCAGGGAGACATCGATCAGGAACTTCTCGCAGACCCGCACCAGCTTTTCGTACAGTGCGCGGCCTTCATTCGGGTCGCGGACCATGTTGGCGACGACCTGGATGCGGTCCACGCCGCGCTCGCGTGAGAGCACCTTGATCAATGCGTAGGCATCGGTGATCGAGGCCGGCTCGTCGCAGACCACCACCACGGTGTCCTGGGCGGCCTGGCAGAAGGTCAGCACGCTGTCAGTGATGCCGGCGGCGGTGTCGATGATCATCACATCGAGCTCGCGCTCCAGCTCGGAGAAGACATTGACCAGGCCAACGTGCTCGGCCGGCTGCAGCTCGGCCATGTGCCGGCGACCGGAGGCGGCGGGCACCACCAGCACGCCGTTCGGGCCTTCGATGATGACTTCTTCCAGCGTGGCGCGTCCGGCGACGAGGTCGGCCAGGGTGTGCTTGGGCTGCAGGCCCAGCACCACGTCGATGTTGGCCAGGCCCAGGTCGGCGTCGAGCAGCAGGGTACGTTTGCCCATGCCTGCCAGTGCCACGGCCAGATTGGCCGAGACATTGGTTTTACCTACACCGCCCTTGCCGCCAGTGACCGCGATGGTGCGTACCGGGCCGGCGGGTTCGTGCCGGGTTGCCGACAGCGGGAAGGTGTTGGTCAGCTTGGCGTACTCACGCGACTGCATTGTTCAACTCCGTGTTGCAGGGCATATCGGCCGCGCGGCGCAAATCTTCAAGGCGGAGTACAAGATTTGCGGCAGAGGCCCGATAAAGGTCTTCCGGGACGTCCTGACCGTCGGTCACCCAGGTGATCGGCAGGCGGTGATCGACCGCCACCGACAGGGCAGAACCGAAGCGGCCGGTCTCGTCCAGCTTGGTCAGCACCACGCCCTGCGGGTTGGCGGCGCTGAAGCGGCGCACCACTTCGTCCATGTCCTGGAAGGCAGTGTTGGCCGGCAGCACCAGCAGGGTGCGGATCTGGCCGGCGGCGCGCAGCCACTGCAGCTGGGCGGTGAGGGCGCGATCGCGCTGGCCGAGGCCGGCGGTGTCGATCAGCACCAGCTTGTAGTCGGCCAGCTTCTGCAGCAGCTGGTTGAGGTCGGTGCCGCTATTGGCCTCGTGCACGGCGATGCCGAGCTGGCGGCCGAAGCCGTACAGCTGCTCGCGGGCGCCGATGCGCTGGGTATCGGTGGTGACCAGGGCCACGTCGCGGGCGGCATGGGCTTCGGCGAAACGCGAGGCCAGCTTGGCGATGGTGGTGGTCTTGCCGGCACCGGTGGGGCCGACCAGGGCGATCACGCCGCCGGTTTCCATCGGGTCGACCGGGGCGATCGGCAGCTTCTTGGAGATCAGCCCCAGCATCAGGCCGCGGGCGCGGCTGGGGTCGATGTCGGCCGGAATCTGGGTAGCGACGTCGCGGGCCAGGCCGGCGTCGAAACCGTATTCGTCCATCAGGTCCAGCGCATTGGCGCGTACCGCGCTGCCGCGCAGGCGCTCATCGGTGAAGCGGTTCATCTCGCGCTCGATCAGGTGACGCATGCCGGCCACTTCCTGGCGCAGCTGGCTGAGCTGTTCGTCGTTGCGGGCGATGATCACCGGGCTGGTGGCGACCGGGTTGACCGGGGCAGTGCTGGCGACCGCTGCTGGTGCGGCGGTTTCGATGGCGACGGCGGCCGGGGCCTCAGCCGGTTGCGGGGCTGCGAACGCAGCGATCGGCGCGACCTGCTCGATTGCAGGTGCCACCGCGGCGACGGCGAGGACCGGCGCAGCAGGAATTGCAGGGATCGCCACGGTGGCGGCCGGTTGCAGCGGGGCCAGCTCCGGCTCCGGCATCGGCGGATCGATGACAAAGCGTGCGCGCTCGATCGGAGCAGGTGGCTCGATGGTGACGGCAGCGATGGCGTCGGCGAAGCTGGCCTGCTGGGTGACAGCGGGTACGGTTGCCAGCGGCGCGACCGCAGCGGCGCTGCCGGCCGGACGGAACGCCGGCACGATCGGCAGTTCATCTGCGCTGGCCGGCTGGGTGGCAAACAAGGTCTGCAGGGCCGGCGCGCGGGGAGCGACCGGTTCAACCTCGGCCGACTTGAGCAGGCCGGCGAAGCGGCTGCCCGGTGCCAGCTCGATGCTGTTGTCGATGGAGCGACCGGTGGCGCCAACCGCCGAACGTGCCAGGGCGGCGACGGCCGAGGTGGTGGCGGTGACCGGTTCCGGTTCCGGTGCCTTGCGGCGGGTCATCGCGGCCATGATGGCTTCGGCGGCGCTGCGTGGCTTGGCCGGGGCCGGCGGTGCCGGGCGGCTGGCTTCCAGCGCCTGCTTTACTGCGGTCTCGTCGTAGTGCGCGGCAGCCACGATCTCCACACCTTCCTCGATCCGCCGGTTGGACAGGATCACGGCATCGGGGCCGTGTTCCTTGCGCACGAGGTTCATGGCGGTGCGCATGTCAGCGGCGACGAAACGTTTGATCTTCATGCTTTGGTACCGGGAGTGAGGCTGCGGCGAAGGAGTGGCGTTGGCGATGTCGAACATGGCGTGGCGGGCTCCTTCTTGCGGAATGGGTGCGGTGCAGCAGGTGTCTGGTTTCCGTCACCGGCATTGCTGACGGTGTCGGTTTTCGGGCTGCCTCAGCTGATCGTGCCGACCAGCTTCAGGCGTTTGTCTTCCGGCACCTCGCTGTAGGCCAGGACCGACAGCGAGGGAACGCTGTGGCGGACCAGGCGCGCCAGCGCGGCGCGGACCGGGGCCGGTACCAGCACTACAGCCGGCTCGTTGCGGGCCTCCTGCTTGCCGACGCAATCGGCAAGGCTTTGATGGAGGCGTTCGGCGAGACCAGGTTCCAGTGCGGCGCCATTGCCTTGCGTGGACTCCTGCAAGACGCGTTCCAATTGCGGGTTGAGGGTGAAGACCGGCAGCTCCGGCGAGGAACCGGCGATTTCCTGCACGATGAAGCGGCCCAGCGCACCGCGTACCGAGGCGGTAAGCGCGGCGGGGTCCTGGGTGACCGGTGCGGCTTCGACCAGCGCTTCGGCGATCTTGCGCAGCTGGCGGATCGGGATGCGTTCGATCAGCAGGTTCTGCAGCACACGGGCCACGGTGGACAGCGGCAGCGCCTTGGGCGAGAGGTCTTCGGCCAGCTTGGGTGCGCTCTTGGCCAGGGTCGCCAGCAGCTGCTGGACTTCTTCGTGGCCGAGCAGTTCCGGCGCGTGCTCGCGGATCAGGTGCGACAGGTGGGTGGCGACCACGGTGGCGGGATCGACCACCGTGTAACCCAGCGACTCGGCGTGGGCGCGCTGGTGCGGTTGGATCCAGGTGGCGTCCAGGCCGAACGCCGGATCTTTGCCGGCAATGCCTTCCAGCGTGCCCATGGCGCTGCCCGGGTCCAACGCCAGTTCGCGATCCGGATGGATGTCGGCGGTGCTGACCGGCACCCCGTGGATCAGCAGGCGGTAGTGGGTGGCCGGCAACTCCAGATTGTCGCGGATGTGTACGGGCGGGATCAGGAAGCCCAGGTCCTGGGTGAGCTTGCGGCGCACGCCCTTGATGCGTGTCATCAACTCGCCGCCTTGGGCCTTGTCGACCAGCGGAATCAGCCGGTAGCCGACTTCCAGGCCCAGCGGATCGACCGGGCGCAACTCGTCCCAGGTCAATTCAGCGGTGGGGGCGGGTTGCGGCTGGCCGAGGGCGTTCAAGCCACCTTCGTTGGCGCTGCTGTCGTTGGCGGAGGTCTTGGCGGCAGCGCTGGTCTCGCGTTTCCACAATTTCCAGGCGATGAAGCCGAGGATGGCGGCCAGGCTGAGGAAGGCCAGGTTCGGCATGCCCGGTACCAGGCCGACCAGGCCGATGATGCCGGCAGTGATGGCCAGTGCGCGGTACTGGCCGAACACCTGGCCCATCATCGCTTCGCTCATGTCCTGCGAGCGCGAGGCGCGGGTGACCAGCATGGCCACGGCGCTGGAAACCAGCAATGCCGGCAGCTGCGCCACCAGACCGTCACCGATCGACAGCAGCGTATAGGTGGCCGCTGCGTCGCCGAACGGCATGCCGTGCTGCAGTACACCCACGGCCAGGCCACCGAGCATGTTGATGAAAAGGATCAGGATGCCGGCGATGGCGTCGCCGCGGATGAATTTGCTGGCGCCGTCCATTGCGCCGTAGAAATCGGCTTCCTCGCGGACTTCTTCACGGCGGACCTTGGCTTCCTCGCGCGTCAGCAAACCGGCGTTGAGGTCGGCGTCGATCGCCATCTGCTTGCCGGGCATGGCGTCGAGGATGAAGCGCGCGGTCACTTCCGACACGCGTCCGGCACCCTTGGTGATGACCACGAAATTGATGATGGTCAGGATCGCGAACACCACGATGCCGACGGCGTAGTTGCCGCCGATGACGAATTCACCGAACGCGGCGATCACCTTGCCCGCGGCCTCATGGCCGTCCTGGCCATTGAGCAGGATGACGCGGGTGGAGGCCACGTTCAGCGCCAATCGCAGCATGGTGGTGACCAGCAGCACGATCGGGAAGATGGTGAAATCCAGTGGCCGCTTCACGTACACCACGGCCAGCAGTACCAGCATGGAGATGGCGATGTTCAGGGTGAACAGCGCATCCAGCACCGGCGCGGCCAGCGGCACCACCACCATTGCCAGCAGGGCCAGCACGATCAGTGGCGCGCCAAGCCCATGGCGCAGCATGTCCAGTACGCGCCGTGCGGAGAAACCCGAGGTCTGGGCGCTCATCGAGTGCCTCCCTTGCCGAACTCGTCAATATCGATGGGTGCCATCTGCGGCATCGGGCCGGTGCGCCATTGGCGCAGCTGGTAGACGTAGGACAGGACCAGGGCAACAGCCGAATACAGTCTCACGGGGATTTCCTTGCCGAGTTGGCTTTCCCGATACAAGGCGCGTGCCAAAGGCGGTGACGAGACGACGGCGACCTTGTTGCCGTCGGCTACCTGGCGGATGCGCAGGGCCAGTTCGTCGACGCCACGGGCGACCACGGTGGGGGCGCTCATGCGTCCGCTCTCGTACTTCAGGGCGACCGCATAGTGGGTGGGGTTGACCAGCACCACGTCGGCGGTGGGCACGGCTTCCATCATCCGCCGCTGTGACAGCTGCATCTGCATCTGTCGGATGCGGCCCTTCACCTCGGGGCTGCCCTCGCTTTCCTTCATTTCACGGCGCAGCTCCTCGCGGGTCATCTTCAGCTTCCGCAGCCAGTTCCACTTCTGGTAGGGCGCGTCGATGGCGGCGAGCAGGGCCATGGCACCTGCGGTGGCCAGCAGCAGCTTGAGGGTGAAGGCCAGGCCGCGGCCAATGGCGCTCTCCAGTGGCAGGTGCAGCAGCCCGCGCAGGCCGTCGGCACCTTGCCAGATGCACAGGCCGGCGGCCGTGCCGACGAAGGCCACGCGCAGCATTGATTTGACCAGTTCGGCCAATGCTTCGGCGCCGACCAGGCGCTTCATCCCGGTCAACGGGTTCATGCGCTTGAGATCGGGCATCAGCGCTTTGTTGGAGAACTGCAGCCCGCCCATCAAGGCCGGGGCAATCATGCCGGCTGCCAGGCACACCAGGAGCAGGGGGCTGAAGGCCAGCATCAGCTTGAGCAACATCCAGCCAGCGTGGCCGAACAGGGCGTTCGGGGTATTGAGCAGCCCGACCTCAGGTGACAACGCGGCCTTCATCCACTGCCGGGCGGAATTGCCCATCGAGCCGGCCATGGCGTACAGCGCCAGAACGGCGGCGACGAACACCGCGGCGGTCGCCAGCTCGCGCGAGCGCGGGATATTGCCTTGCTCGCGGGCCTCGCGCAGGCGTTTTTCGGTGGGGAGTTCGGTTTTTTCCCCGGCCTGTTCGTTCTCGGACATCGCATGGCATGGAAGAAGGGTTCTTCCATGGCCGTGCAAAAATCATTCCAGAATGGGCTTTGGTAGTGCCGAGCCATGCTCGGCAAAGGCATTACAAGCAATCCCGCTGTAGTGCCGAGCCATGCTCGGCAAGGGCTCTACCGGTAAATCCCCATGCCGAGCATGGCTCGGC
>NZ_JASCOR010000122.1 GCF_029959445.1 Stenotrophomonas sp. PS02298
GGACTTTGTGCGAAGTTGCATGCGGCCATAGAAGAACAGGTGCTAATGGGACCTGTGCGTCGACTCGCCATCAACTTTAGCTTGACTCCAGAGTTAGCACGTTGTCGGTCCGGATCACCTGCGGCAGGCCTCGGGTCAGTGCCAGCCGGTCCAGCACCCGTGCCACGCCGTAGCCGGAGATCGCCCGCTCCACCTCAATCGCTACCGCCTCATGCGTGGCATCGTCGACGATAGTCAGCGCCTTGATTACACGACCCTCGGCGGTACGATCGAACACGAAGTCCATTGACCAGACCTGATTGGCTGCCTCCGGCCGCAGCAACGGTTGGCGCTCGCCCAGCAGCACTCTCTTCCGCTTGCGCCGACGCACCTGCAACTTAGCCTCCTGATACAAGCGTTCCACCCGCTTGTAATTCACCGGCCACTGTTCCTGCCGCAGCTTCAGGTAGATCATCCCCACGCCGTAGCGCTTGTGTCGCTGTGCCAGCGCCAGGATCCGCTCGCGAAGTTCGATATTGCGATCGGGGCGCGGGGCATAGCGCAGTGCGCTGGCGCTCATCCGTACCACGGCCAGTGCCCGCCTCTCTGTGAGCCCGCGCTCCATCAAATGCCGCACCAGCGTCCTGCGCGCCGGTGCGCTCACCACTTTTTTTGCAGGGCGTCCTTGATGACGTCGTTCTCCAGCAACTGCTCGGACAGCAGCTTCTTCAGCCGGGCATTCTCCGCCTCCAGATCCTTGAGCCGCTTGGCCTCCGGCACACTCATGCCGCCGAACTTGCTGCGCCACAGGTAGTAGGACGCCTCACTAAACCCGTGTCGGCGGCACAGCTCTTTCACCGCCATGCCGGCCTCTACCTCACGCAGGAAGCCGATGATCTGTTCTTCGGAAAAGCGCTTCTTCATGTCCAATCTCCGTCTCGTTGGGGATTGAACTCCAAATCACCGCGCTACTCAAAATCGGGGGGACGTCGGCGACTGAAACTCTCCTACTCGACCTAGTCAGGGTTCTATGAATGGAGTGGATCAATGCGGCCATCGGGTGTGCAAGTCATCAATGACGAAGCGATGCGAGTGCCTCCCTGCCACTACTGCATGTTCGGCGCAGTGCGGATGGTCGCTAGGCAAATTGTCGTGGCCATGCTCGATTTCTTCAGGATCTGCTTTTGGCCATGAGCGCCATGCCGCCGCGAAGCCGACGATGGCTAGACAAGCCAGCGCACCTATGGCTATCGGCATTCCCCATTTCGCACCGACCATGCCTGCAAGCGGATAAGCAATCAGCCAGCAAATATGCGACAGCGAAAATTGCGCAGCGAACAAAAATGGTAGATCTGCGGAATCAGCGGAACGGCGAAGCAAGCGACCTCCGGGGGTGACCAGCCCCGCGTAAGCCACTCCGAGAAGTACCCAGCTTGGTATGACCACAAGCCAATTGACGGCTCCATTCAGTCCAATCCAGATTCCCAGAAGGCAGGCCAGCACCGCGCACATCAATCCGGCAGCCGTGAGCATGACTCGTCGATCTGAAACCTTGTCCAGAAGCCTCGGCAGAAGCATGGCGATGGCCATCGATCCGATACCAAAAGCAGCCAGCGCCCAGGCGACTTCACGCTCACCACCTTGAAGGACGCTACGCACCACAACCACCGTGTTGACGAAAACCAACGATCCGCCCGCAGCAGCGACCAGGTTCAGTGCCAGCAGACCACGCAGACGCGGTGTGCGCAGGTAGATGTGCATTCCTCGAATGGCTCGCGTGTACGGCCCCTCATTTCCTCGCTTGTCGGCGATCAGAGGAAAGGCGGTTGAGAAAACTAGTACCGCGGAGAGCACGAAGCCAACAGAAGTCCCAGCAAATAAACCATGGAAGCTGATCAGAGTAAGCAACGCCGCAGCCAACGCAGGACTCAATAGACTTTCAAGGTCATACGCCAAGCGGGAGAGCGATAGTGCCTTGGTGTAGTCCTTCTCATCCTTGAGAATCTCTGGAATGAGTGACTGGAAAAGGGGAGTGAAACATGCGGAGGCAGATTGCAACAGCGCAATCAGGATGTACACCTGCCAGATTTCTGTGACGAACGGCAGGGTAAGAGCAGCCGCGGCTCGGGCCAGGTCAAGTGCGATCAAGGCTGTCTTTCGCAATGCTGGAGGCACTACGGCCGCTGAGACTGGGGCAAGTGTCACATAGACGATCATCTTGATCGCCAGTGCTGTCCCGAGCACGGCGCCAGCTTCGGCACCGGCCAGGTCGTAGGCCAGCAGGGCCAATGCAACCGTCGCCAGACCCGTGCCCACCAGAGCTACGACCTGGGCGGCAAACAGGTTCCGGAAGCTTGAGTTCTTCAGAACGTCGATCATGGAAGGAATCTCGAGAAGTGCATGCAAGGAGATAGAGCGGGACCAGTTGGGTCCCGCTCGCTCTTTCAAACAGATTACTTCTTCGCCGTACCCGCCTTCTGAGCATCGCAGGAGGTCTTCAGCGCCTTGGTGGCCGAGTCATTGAGATTGACGTCGTACTTGGATGTATCAGCCAACTGCTCGCAGGTGGTGGGCTTAGGCTTCTTCACTACTGCTGCGGGAGCCGGGGTGGGCTCATGCAGGGCAGGGTCATGCGCGACTGCAGCTCCGGAGGTGGAGGCTGCTGCGAGGAAGCAAGCTACGAGAACATTGCGGATCTTCATGGGTAACACTCCGGAAAATGCGGTGTACACACCGCGGGTTGGGATCAAGTGTGGGGAGATCAAGGACGATACAGGTCAGCCTGGAAACCGACGACTTCGACCGAAACGTCCACCGGTGTGGTGCCACGGTTCTGCCAGTACCAGCCGTGCGTCCCATCGAAGGGGGCAATGAACGTGCCTTCGGCTTGGCTCTGCGCGGCTTCGACTGAATAACGGGTCCAAGCGCCCTTAACGTCCGGGCGCTCACCGTGCATGTCCACCGCCACGTCACCGGTGGCTTTCCAGCGATAGACAGCGCCGGCACCCTGCTTGAGATGTGCTTTTACTTCGGCGCCCTTGCCCGGCTCCAATGTCACGGTAAGCGTGTCCGTACGCATTGGACCTGCAGAAAGTGAGTTTGCAGCGGCATCGAGCGTCTGCCCCTTGTTCTCACCAAAAGCGGCTTTGGCTTTTTCGGCCAACGTCTGGTTTGCCTGGTTGTTGGAACCCGTGACCGGAGCCGCGGCACCTGGCGCACTGTCCTCAGTAGTCTCGGCCAGCTCGGTCAGGCCCAACGCCCGACCGACACCGGTCGGGTCAATGCCGTACTCGGCAGGCATGACGGTAGTGACCAGTAGTACAGATGCCACGGCTGCGGCGATGAAGGTGGCGCGGACCAGACGGCCGGTGCTGGGAAGAGGCTGATTTGCAGTAATGGACATTGAATTATCTCGATCAGGAAACGAAGTAACCGGTGAGCTGGTAGCCGATGAGCAGGAAGCCAGCGGTCATCAACACGGCGTTGGCACCAAAGGCTTGACGGGCAAACATCGGCGAGCGGCGCCAGAAACCCATGACGATCAGGATGAACGCCAGAGCAAGAAGCTGGCCGATCTCCACGCCGACGTTGAATGCCAACATGTTGGCGACGAGGCCTTCCGGGGACAGTGAGAAGTCCTGGAGCTTGGTAGCAAGGCCAAGACCGTGGAACAAACCAAAAATCATCACCGCGGCCTTGGTGTTGGGCTGAAAACCGAACCAACGGCGGAAGGCACCCATGTTGTCCAGCGCCTTATAGACAACAGACAAACCGATGATGGCGTCCACGATGTACGGATTGACGTGGAAGCCGCCCAGCACGCCGAGCAGCAGCGTGATGCTGTGGCCGATGGCGAACAACGTGACGTAGATGCCAACGTCCTTCATGCGGTACAGGAAGAACACCACCCCCAGCAGGAACAGGATGTGGTCGTACCCGGTGAACATGTGCTTGGCACCCAGATAGGTGAACGCGAGCAGATTCCGGCCGGAACTCTCTTCGAGGAACGCGGCGTCTCCCTCGCTGACGCCATGGGCCACCGCAGCTGCTGTTGTGGTCAGCAGCGCAAGGCCTGCGAGTGCTGCCGCAGGTAGCTTGATGTTACGCAAGAAACTCTCCTTTACTTTCGGAATTGAAGGAGCGCTCATGCGCGCTCCGTGTTCTTGAGGTCCCCATCGCGATGGATGAGGCGGTAGAGCGCCGGTAGCACCAGCAGGGTCAGCAACGTGGATGACACGATTCCGCCGATAACGACTGTGGCGAGCGGGCGCTGCACTTCTGCGCCGGCACCCACGTTGAGGGCCATGGGCAGGAAGCCAAGGCTCGCCACCAGCGCGGTCATCAGCACCGGTCGCAGGCGCGTTATCGCCCCCTCATGGACGGCGTGTTCGAGAGAGGCACCGTCCTCGCGTAGCTTCTTGATGAAGCTGATCATCACCAGACCGTTAAGCACCGCGACGCCCGATAGAGCGATGAAGCCAACGCCCGCGGAGATGGATAGCGGGATTCCCCGCATTGCCAGTGCCAGTACGCCGCCTGTGAGTGCCAATGGCACACCGCTGAAGACGATCGCGGCATCCTTGCCTGAGCCGAAGGCCATGAACAGCAGGCCGAAGATGAGCACCAGCACGACCGGAAGCACGACCGAAAGGCGCTTGCTGGCAGAGATCAGCTGCTCGAACGTGCCGCCATACTCCACCCAGTAGCCCTCCGGCATCGCCACCTCCGTACCCACGCGCGCGCGCAGCTCCTCCACGAAGGAGCCAAGATCACGTCCGCGAACATTGCTGGTGATGACCACACGTCGCTTGCCGTTCTCGCGACTAACTTGGTTCG
Source organism: Stenotrophomonas sp. PS02298 (assembly GCF_029959445.1). Taxonomy (GTDB): domain Bacteria; phylum Pseudomonadota; class Gammaproteobacteria; order Xanthomonadales; family Xanthomonadaceae; genus Stenotrophomonas. The sequence continues at coordinate 4,816 of NZ_JASCOR010000122.1, forward strand.
GACCTGGGGCGACTTCCACCTTGGCCAGTTGCCCCAGTGGGACATAGCCCCGGGCCACTCCCTCGTTTGCTGGCAATGCGACGGGAAGTGAAGCCAAGGTCCTCGGGTTTTCGCGCATGCTCTCGGGCAGGCGAACCACGATGTCGAAGCGGCGATCCCCCTCGAACACTTGGCCGGCTGTTTCGCCGCCCAAAGCCATGGAGATCGTCTTCTGCACTGAGTCGATCGATACGCCATAGCGGGCCAAGGCATCGAGATCAGGCGTGATGGTCATCAGCGGCAGGCCGGTGACTTGTTCCAGCTTCACGTCGGCATTGCCCTTGATGCTGCTGGCAACCTTCTCGATCTGCCCACCGATTGCTGCCAGCTGATCCAGATCATCGCCATACAGCTTGATCGCTACCTCGGCGCGAACACCCGCGATGAGCTCGTTCATACGCATCTGAACCGGCTGCGTGAACTCATAGTTGTTGCCGGGAATGGCGCGCACGGCCTTTTCCAGCTCGGCAATGAGTTCAGCTTTGGGTTTGCGTGGGTTTGGCCATTTGCTGCGGTCCTTCAACATGATGAAGGTGTCAGCCACCGAAGGCGGCATCGGATCGGTGGCCACCTCGGCGGTACCGATCTTGGCTACAACTTCATCAACCTCAGGGAACTCCTTGATCCGAGCTTCCAGTTGCCGCTGCATGCCAATCGCTTGGGTGAGGCTCGTGCCTGGAATACGTAGGGCATGCAGCGCGATATCACCCTCATCCAGGTTCGGGATGAACTCAGTGCCCAGACGGGTCGCTAGCGCGCCAGAAAGAACAATGAGAACAACGGCAGCCGCCACCACCAACTTGCGTGCAGACATGACCTTGTCCAGCAAAGGACCGTAGAAACGGCTTACCGCACGCATCGCTCGGGTTTCCTTCTCCGAGACCTTCCCGGTCACGAACTGGGCCACTGCCGCCGGCACGAACGTCAGCGATAGCGCCATCGCTCCGGTCAACGCGATGACCACCGTCAACGCCATCGGGTGGAACATCTTTCCTTCCACCCCGGACAGGGCGAAGATCGGGATGTAGACGGCGGCGATGATGAACAAGCCGAACAGGCTTGGCTTGATCACTTCAGCGCTCGCACTGGCGGCCAACTCAAATCGCTCTTGGCGGGTGAGCAGGCGTCCCAAAGCATGCTGTTGCTCGCCAAAACGACGCAAGCAGTTCTCCACGATGATTACTGCACCATCAACGATCAGGCCAAAGTCCAACGCACCCAGGCTCATCAGGTTTGCTGAGACGCGGTTTTGCACCATCCCGCTGATCGTCAACAACATGGTCAACGGGATCACCGCGGCAGTGATCAACGCTGCGCGCAAGTTCCCCAGCAGCAGGAACAGCACGGCGATGACAAGCAGGGCACCTTCCAGCAGGTTCTTGCGAACGGTTTCGATGGTGCGGTCAACCAGTTCAGTGCGGTCGTATACCGCGTGTACACGAACCCCTTCAGGCAGCGTCTTGTCAATTTCCTTGAGCTTTGCAGCGCTGCGCTGTGCGACCTCCCGGCTGTTTTCCCCGATCAGCATGAACACGGTGCCAAGCACCACTTCCTTGCCATCCTTGGTAGCGGCACCCGTACGCAGTTCGCTGCCCTCAAGCACTTCGGCAACATCGCCCACGCGCAACGGAAGTCCGTCGCGTGTGGCCACCACAATTTTCCGAAGCCCGGCGATGTCCGCCACCTGGCCAGGCACACGGATCAGGTACTGCTCGCCTGATCGTTCGATGTAGCCGGCACCGACGTTGGCATTGCTGCGGTCTACCGCATCAAGAACGTCCTGCATGGTCAGACCGTAGGCCTGAAGCTTCGAAGGGTCAGGGGTGACGTGGAATTGGCGAACATACCCGCCAACGGTGTTGACCTCGGTGACTCCCTTGAGGTGGCGCATCTGCGGGCGGACGACCCAGTCCTGCAGCGTGCGCAGTGCCATGGGTGTCCAGGTGTCTTCTGCACCGGGCTCCGCTTCGACCGTGTACATGAAGATTTCGCCCAGGCCGGTGGCAACCGGTCCCAGCGAAGGCTTCAGGCCAGAGGGCAGGGCAGAGGCCGCCTGTTGCAGGCGTTCGGCAACCTGCTGACGAGCGAAGTAGATATCCGTTCCGTCCTCGAACACCACCGTAACCTGGGAAAGACCGTAGCGGGAAACCGAACGGGTGTACTCAAGCTTGGCCAGACCGGCCAATGCTGTTTCAACCGGGAACGTGACGCGCTGTTCTGCCTCCAATGGCGAGTAGCCGGGTGCTTCGGTGTTGACCTGCACCTGGACGTTGGTGATGTCTGGCACGGCATCAATGGGGAGCCGGTTGTAGTTCCAGATGCCAAGGCCACACAGCCCAAGCACAAGGAGTAGCACCAGCCATCTGTGAGCGATCGACGCTCGTATGATTCTTTCGAGCATGGCCGTTCCTTAGTGGTCGTGGCTGGCGCCAGACTTTTCGATGTCTGCGCGGATCAGGTAGCTTTGCTCTGCGACGTACGGTGTCCCGGGCTTCAGTCCGCCAAGTACCTCCACGTACTCGCCATCCCTGCGACCCAGCTCAAGCATGCGAACCTCGTAGGTGTCCTTCACCTGCGCGAACACGACCGTGAAATCGCGGAATCGCTGCAGGCCGGACTCCTTCACTGCAAGTGGCACTTCTTCGGAAGACAACGTCACCTCGGCTGCGACCGTCATTCCTGGTCGCCAACGGCCATCCGGATTGGGAAGACTCACGCGAGCGACCACGCTCTGACCGCTGGATGCCACCGGCAGCAGCGAAGCAATCGAGGATTCCACGGTCGTCTCGCCGGTCGCCGAGCGAACCTTTACTGCCTGGCCGGCTGCCAAGCGTTCGGCATCGGTGCCGATGGCCCGCAGATCCACCCATACTTCGCCCAGGTTGGCTATTTCGATCAAGGTGTTGTCGGCAGCCACATCGCCCACGTTGGTTGTACGCACCAGCACGACGCCATCGAACGGCGCGGTCACGGCGTAGGTACGCATGCTCTCGTTGCTTTCGATCGTCGCCAGTGTTTGCCCGCGTGCAACACGGTCGCCCACTTGAACCTGCACCGCACGAACGATTCCCGGGAACCTTGCTTTGATTGCAGCAAGACGGTTCTCATTCAACGAGACCGTTCCCATCAATTGAACAGTGTCGCGAATCGTCGCCGGCCCAGAGGTCTCAATGACAACGCCAGCATCCTTTGCCGCCTGATGATCAATGGTGGTTCGACCTTCATAGGACGCGTAGGTCCAGTTATGGGCTTTACCGCCGAGCGTGGCATTGACCTTCACGTCGAACGAATGCGGCTCCACGACCTCGGTACTCGCCGCCAGATAGTCTTTCTCCGCCTTGAAGTCGAAGGCGTTGACCTCCCCATCGAGTCGCGTGACCTCCATGCTGGCGGTCACCTCACTCGCGGCGATCGGTTTATCGTCCCGGTAGGCATACAGACGGAAGTGCGGCGGCGTGTTGGTTTCGTACACCGTCACCTCGATGGCGACGTTGCCATCGCGCAGCATTCGGCCACGATGCGGGCCGCGCTCATAGTCGGCGTCGGCAGCTGCCGAGCCTTCCTCTGCAGCAGGTTCAGTGCTCGGCTTCTCACCACAAGCGGCGAGCATCAGCGGTAGCAGGATCAGGAATGCAAAACGCTTCATTGGGAGGCATCCGGAAATTGAGCGGTCAGGCGTTCAACCTCGACCAGAAGGGTGTAGTAGCGAGCAGCCGCTTCGACCTCGCGTTCGCGCAGGTCGAACAGGGTCTTCTCGGCTTGCGCAAGCGCCAGGAATGAGAACCGACCGGCTTCAAAGCCACGACGCGTCAGGCTGATCGCCTCCTGCGCTTTGGGTAGCATCCGGGCGCGAAGCGCTTCCACTTCCGAGCGGGCTTGCTGCATCAACTGATAGCGATCGAACAATTGCTGGCGTTGTTCCAAACCGGTGGCTTGGGCGCGAGCATGCACAGCGGCCAGATCCGCATCGGCTTCAGCGACGGAGTAGGACGCGCGGCGTTGGCTTCCAAGTGGCAGGGAAAAGGACATCACCAGCCCCTGATCACCTGTAGCTTCCAAACGACGAACGCCAAGACTGACGTTCACATCAGGCTTGCCACTCGCAACCGCAATCCGACGACGAGCCGCAATAGACGCTGTTTCGAGCTGCGCAAGACGCTGTTGCGGTGTTTGCGGCAGGCGGCCGGCTAAGGTTCCGAAATCCGCGAGTGGGGGCAGGGTGTCCAGATCCGCGACAACGGTATCGAAGTCCGGGGTGAGGGCACCCCAGCTGGCAGCAAGACGTGCCTTGGCGCCCTGGAGGGCTTGAAGTGCCTGCTCGTGCTTCAGTTCGGCATCGGCCAACGTAATCTCAGCGGCCCGAAGGTCGGAGTCCGGATTACGTGCTGCCTGCACCCACCTGGCAACTTCTCGACGCGTACTGTTCGCGTGGCGAACCCGCTCTTCGGCGTGCTCCACATGCTCCTGCGCGACAGCGGCCTGGATGAATCGCTGCGTGGTGCTATTGGTGATGTCGAGTCTGGCCACGCCTTCAGCGCCTCGCTGAAGGTTGATCTCGGCATCCCCCAATGCGGTGCGGGCATCACGCTTCTCACCCAGCTCAAGGACGCGTCCGATGCGCAAGGTGGTTTCAGCTGAGTCAACACCGCTCAGCCCGCCGGTACCGGCAACGTTTTCGAAATCGGCTCCCACTACATAGGGAGCGGGAAGGGCCTCTCGGTTTGCACGATTACGTACCGCCTCCAGGCGGGCGGCTTCGGCTTGGATTGTGGGATTTGCCTGGAGAGCGCGGGCAACGGCTTCCTCTAGGCGCAAAGGTTCAGCAGCGAAGCCGCACGGGGCAACGCTGCAGGTACCGACCAGAGTCAGTACCCACATGCAACGCAAATTCACGGAATCTTCTCCGATTGTTCGACGAATAGCGCAGCCAGCCACAAACTGCGGCCAGCACTGTCAGGCCGCTACAAGGCGGCCGGATTCGTCAAACGATGGGAGGTCTGAAGGGACTGGAGGGTTGTTGCGAAGGACGCCAATGGACGTCGAGGGCAGGAACCGAGGTCTCGGGCGCGACAGAGGGCGCCCAATGACTGTTGTTCCAGAGGCTGACTGCGCCGTTGGCATCAGCAGAGTGAAGCAGGGCGTGCGAGCCCTTGGCATGCTCACGATCGGAATCCGAATGGTGATCGCCGGGGTGGTGGTGCCCATGCTCAGCAGCCGCCACAACCGCATGCTCTGTGGAGTGCAAGTCACCCACCAGGTTCAACATCGGACGCACCAACGAAGCCAAAGCCAGCAGCGCAAAGAGGCTGACCCTGAGCAGATTGGAGTTGGCGGAGATGCGGAGCATTGCGGGTAGCGTAAATGGCTTTAGAGGCCTTTGTCGATACCTAAGTTGGAGCAGGCACCCTGCCGAAGGCTCTCTCATTTCCTCGGCTACTGGGACGGACATGGAAGTGTTTAGGAATGTTTATCGGGGGTAGGCCGGGTGTCCGCTTCTGGCCTTGGATTCAACCGATCGACGCAACAGTTTGTCGATATCGCTCTGCTGGTGTTTCGTAGCCCAGCGTCTTGCGTGGCCGTTCATTGAGCTGTCGTGCCACTGCATCCAGCTTCGCCTGCGTGACATCGGCAAGACTGATGCCCTTGGGGAAGTACTGCCGCAGTAGGCCGTTGGTGTTCTCATTGCTGCCGCGTTGCCAAGGATGGTGCGGGTCGCAGAAGTAAACTTGGATGTCGGTGGCCAGGGTGAAGCGGCGGTGTTCTGCCATCTCCTTGCCTCGATCCCAAGTCAGCGACCGGTACAGCTGCCTCGGCAGGCGACGTGCGTTCTTGATCAGCGCGTTGACCACGGTCTCGGTGTCCTTGCCTGCCACCTTCACCAGCATCAGGTAGCGGGTCTGTCGCTCCACCAACGTAGCGATTTGGCTGTTCCGATCACCGAACAGCAGATCGCCCTCCCAATGCCCAGGCACAGCCCGATCTTCGGCATTGGCCGGCCGCTCGCTGATCGAAACGGTGTCGGTAATCCGGCCGTGGTTCTCTGTCTTCTGGGTGTGGTGTCGCGAACGACGCATCGCCCGCGTGCGCCTCAGATGCGCGAGCAGTTCCTGTTTCAAGGCTCCGCGCGATTGGATGTAGAGCGTGCGATAGATCGTCTCGTGGGACACCTGACGGCTCGCATCATCGGGATAGGTGCGCTTGAGCCAGCCGGCCACCTGCTCAGGCGACCACTGCCGCTGGATCTTCTCTGCCACGCGAGCAGCCAAGGCTCGATGCAACGCAAGCTTACAGGGCTTGGGGCGTTGCGCCCGGTCCCAGGCGGCATGGTCGGCTTGGCTGGCGCGGTAGCCTTCACGGCCTTCGTTACGCCCGATCTCCCGACTGATCGTGGAAGGCGCCCGCCCCAGCGATGTGGCGATCGCACGGATCGACCATCCCGCCGCCAGACCGCGGGAGATTTCCTCGCGTTCGGCCAGGCTCAGCGCCCTCGGAGATCGTCGCCGCACCGGCGGACGAATGCCGCCATGCTCGGCCAGGATATTCCGCACTGAGCTATGGTGACGGTCAAACAGGGACGCGATCTGGTGCAAGGACTCGCCCTGCTGCCAGCGATCCCACATCAGCGACTTCTGGGTGTCCGTGTAGTAGATCCTCTTCCTGCGATTCATCCGCAACACTCCTGCTGCCTATGCAGCTGTCCGTGTGTTGCATCGATCATATGAATCCGCGGCCGATAGCGGACGTAGGGACCGCGGCGCATGCCTACTTCATCCTTGGCGATTCGGTCTCAGCTCGATGCGAGCTGACCATCTGCCTGCCAGCTTGTCGACCTTGCCTGAAAATGGGATCTGCAAGCTACCGTTGACACTGTGCCGGGACAGCGATGACTCCGCATTTCCCCTTAGGCCATCTATCGGTATACAATTGGGTGTCAAATACCGAACGGATCGGCCAGCGATGACTCCACCCTGACGCTTGATTGAAGAAGCGATCCAGACTCTTAGGTCTGGAAGGGTGCCTGTTTATTTCGTTTGGCGCGCACGGCTGTGCGCGGAGATCATTTCACATGTCCGTAATTTATACCCTGCGCCAGCAATGGCTCGGTAATATCCGTGGTGACCTGCTGTCGGGCATCGTCGTTGCGCTGGCACTGATTCCCGAGGCGATCGCCTTTTCCATCATCGCTGGCGTCGACCCCAAGGTGGGTTTGTATGCCTCTTTCTGCATCGCCGTCATCACCGCCATCGCCGGTGGTCGCCCTGGCATGATCTCGGCTGCGACCGGCGCCATGGCGCTACTGATGGTCACGCTGGTGCGTGAGCACGGCATCCAATATTTGTTTGCCGCCACCATCCTGGCTGGCGTGCTGCAGATGCTGGCCGGCGCCCTGCGCTTGGGCTCCCTGATGCGCTTTGTGTCGCGCTCGGTGGTGACCGGTTTTGTGAACGCGCTGGCGATTCTGATCTTCATGGCACAGCTTCCCGAGCTCATCGATATGCCGTGGATGGTGTACGCGATCTGTGCTGTGGGTCTGGCAATCATCTACCTGCTGCCGCTGTTGACCAAAGCCGTTCCTTCGGCATTGGTGGCGATCGTGGTTCTCACGGCCGCCTCCATGTACTTTGGCTTCGAGGTGCGCACCGTCGGCGACATGGGCGCGTTGCCTGACAGCCTGCCTTCGTTCCTGATTCCGGACGTGCCATTTACCTGGGAAACACTCCAGATCCTGCTGCCGGTATCGGCGACACTGGCGGTCGTTGGCCTGTTGGAATCGCTGATGACCGCGCAGATCGTCGAGGACATGACCGATACCCCCAGTCAGAAGAATCGCGAATGTGCGGGCCAAGGCTTGGCTAACACCGTAACGGGCTTCTTCGGGGGCATGGCGGGCTGTGCAATGATCGGCCAGTCAGTGATCAACATCACGTCCGGTGGCCGGGGCCGCCTCTCGTGCCTGGTGGCCGGCGTGGTTCTGCTTTTGCTGGTTGTTTATGGGTCAAACCTGGTGAGTCAGATCCCGATGGCCGCGCTGGTCGCGGTGATGATCATGGTCAGCATCGGCACCTTCAACTGGCGCTCACTGCGCGAACTGGCCATTCATCCCAAGAGCTCTTCAGTCGTGATGATTGGCACCGTCATCGTGACCGTGGCTACCCACGACCTTGCTAAGGGCGTGCTGACAGGCGTGGTCCTGTCGGCGGTGTTCTTCACCCGCAAGGTCGGCAAGATGCTGATCATTGACGACACTCAGGTCGACACCGACTCGCGCGTCTACGTGGTGAAGGGGCAGGTGTTCTTTGCGTCTGCTGGACAGTTCGTGAGCAGCTTCAACTATCTGGATGTCCCCAAGAACGTCAAAATCGATCTGAAGGATGCCCACTTTTGGGACCTCACGGCCGTTGATGCGCTCGACAGGGTAGTGATGAAGCTGCGCGAGCACGGCGCGACCGTTGAAGTGTTCGGTCTCAACGATGCAAGTGAGACCTTGGTTGACCGCCTAGGGAAGCACCGTACTCCAGGCGCCGCGCTGTCGTCGGGCCATTGAATGAGCGAAGCGGGCACCGAAAGGTGCCCGCGTCCCTTCCGGCAGTCATCGAACTGACATATGGGACGGTAATACTTCGATCATTCTAGATAAATGGTTGCGATGATATTCGTACGCTGAATGTTCTGTTC
>NZ_JASCOR010000123.1 GCF_029959445.1 Stenotrophomonas sp. PS02298
CAAGTTACGTGTCGTGGGCGCGGAGTTGTGTATAAGAGACTGGGCGTAAGCCGCGAAGCTGAGGCTGCTGAAACCCTTGGTATGTGTGCCATCTGATGATCTACCGGCTTCGCGGCTTGCGCCGCTCCCACAAAAGTGCAGTCTGGGGCTCCACGCGGGTCAAACGCCCGGGCTGAAAGCATTGCGCTGCAAAGCACGGGCTGAAGCTGACTGGGGGCGTCTTGCGTTTTCAGGCGGCCCCGATAAGGTGATGCAGCACGTTCAGGTGCACAAGGATGATCAATGGACGAGGGTTGGGTGTTGTTGATTGTGCTGCTGGTACTGGCCGCACTGGCGATGCCGGTGTTGCTGGTGGTTGCCCTGGTATCGGTGTCCTCGCTCAAGCGCCGCGTGGCGGCACTGGAAGAGCGACTGGATGCTGGCGAGACGGAAGCCGAAGCCGCACCACGCAGGCAGCGCGCCGAGGCGATCCGGCCCCACGCCTGGGCGGAGCCCGAGCCTGCCCCCGGGCCCGAGGCAGATGAGGCCGTGATCGAGCCGCTGGCGGTTGCATCGCCGGCGCACCCGGCTGAACCTGTCGCTGCGTCGCCAGCACCACCGCCGTTGCCGCCCAGGGCAGACCCGCTCGATCCACTGGCAGGCGAGCCGCGCCGCGCCATTCCCGTCCGCCGCGAACCGCCGCCGGAGCGGACCTGGACGCCTGCTGAGCCTGCCGAACCGAACTTCGTCGAGCGCGCGCTTGCCTACGCCAAACAATGGCTGACCAGCGGCAATGTGCCGGTCAAGGTTGGCATGCTGGTGCTGCTGGCCGGTGTTGCCGCACTGCTGAAGTACGCAAGCGACCAGGGCTGGTTCGTGGTGCCGCCGAGCCTGCGTCTGGCCGGCATCAGTGCCGCAGCCTTGGCAGGTCTGGTATTTGCGTGGCGCAAGCGCGAGAGCCACCGCACCTTCGCGCTGGCGATGCAGGGCGGCATGATCGGCATCCTGTTGCTGGTGGTGTTCTCCGCCTGCAAGAACCACGGAATGATCGGCACTGGCGCCGCATTTGCATTGAGTGTGGTGTTGATTGCCGGCCTGTCGGTGATGGCGGTGCTGCAGGAAAGCAGAACCCTGGCCATTCTCGGTGTACTGGCTGGCTTCATGGCGCCGATCTGGTTGTCCGACGGCAGTGGCAATCATGTGGCCCTGTTCTCGTACTACGCACTGCTCAATGCCGGCATCTTCGCCATCGCCTGGGTGCGGCCGTGGCGCATCCTCAACCTGCTGGGGTTTGCCTTCACCTGGGGCATTGGCACGGCCTGGGGTGTGTTGAAGTACACCCCGGCCAATTTCAACAGCACCGAGCCATTCCTGGTGCTGTTCTTCGTGTTTTATCTGTTGTTGCCCTTGTTGTATGCCCGCAAGGCCAGCAGCGCTGGCAGTGCGCGCATCGATGGCTGCCTGTTGTTCGGTACGCCGCTGGTCGCATTCTCGTTGCAGGCAGCGTTGCTGCACGGCGATCGCATGCCCCTGGCGTTCTGTGCACTGGGCGTGGCGGCGTTGTACGCAGTATTGGCGCGCGCGTTGATCAACAACGAGCGCATGAATGTGCTGGCACGTGGCTATGCCATTCTCGCAGTCGGATTCGCCACCTTGGCGGTGCCCTTGGCCTTGTCGGCCAAGGCAACCGCATCGGTATTCGCGCTGGAAGGTGCGGGTCTGGTCTGGCTGGGTCTGACCCAGGACCGTCGTCTGGCCCGCTGGACGGGTCTTGGCCTGCAACTGGCCGCTGCCGGGGCCTTGGCGATTGGAGTGTCGGGCAGCCATCTCGGCGCGACGATTGCCATTGCCAACGCCGCCTTCATGGGCGCCTTGCTGATCGCCGTGGCCGGCTTCGCCACCGCATGGTGGTACCGAAGTGCAGGCAATCTGCAGGTGGCGACTGTGGCCTACCTGTGGGCGCTGGCCTGGTGGCTGGGTAATGTGATCCTGGAGATCGGTGATTTCGTCGAGGTCGACAGTCGCCTGCACGCGGTCTTGCTGCTACTGGGTGTGACCGGTTGGCTGGCGGCGGAAGTGCAGCGGCGTGCGCCTGCGTTGGCGCTGTCCCTGACCACGCTGGGCGGTTTGTTGATGGCCTTCCCGGTCGCCTTCCTGCAGGTGTCCGAATACGGGCAGCCATTCGCCGGTTACGGCGCGGTGGCGTGGGCAGTGTTCGCCGTTCTGGGTGTGCGCAGCCTGATGTGCCTGCGCGCTGGCAGCGGCAAGGTTGCTGGTTTGGCGCAGCTGGCCTGGTGGTTGCTGTGGCCGACCGTGTTGTCGTTGTTGGCCTGGCATATCGGTGACCGTTTCACGCTGGCCGAGGGTTGGGTGGGCATGTTGCTGGCGCTGCCGTGGCTGCTGCTGGCGGTGTTGTCCATGTACCGCTGGGCGTGGTTGTCGCAGCCTTTGGGTGCAGCGTTTGATGGCTATCGCAATGCCTTGCAGATCGCCGTGTTCGCGGCACTTGGCCTGTGGTGGCTGACGTCGCTGGCCAGTGCTGGTTCGGCGGCACCGCTGCCGTGGATGGTCGTGTTCAACCCGCTGGAGCTTGCGGAGATCGCCGTGCTTGCCTTGCTGGCGATGCGCCTGCGCGAGCGCGGTGGCGCAGCGGTGTTGCCGATGCAGCTGGTGGGCACGGCGGTGGCCGCGCTGGTGCTGGTGACGGTGATGACGCTGCGAGCAGTGCATCACTGGGGTGATGTGCCGTGGAGCGACAGCCTGCTTGGCACGAAACTGGCGCAGACCAGCCTGACCGTGGTCTGGAGCCTGCTGGGCGTGGTTGGCTGGATTTCCGGCTCGCGTCGCGGCCAGTGGGGGTTGTGGTTGGCCGGCGCAATCCTGATGAGCGTGGTGTTGGCCAAGCTGCTGCTGATCGATCGCGGCAACCTGGGTGACCTGCTTGGTATCGGCGCCTTCATTGCTTACGGACTGCTGTGCACCCTGGTGGGCTGGCTGGCGCCAGCACCGCCACGGAGGCAGGGTGCTGGGACAAACAACGAGGAAACAACCGCATGATCAAGCGCCTGCTGGTACTGGCCTTGTTGCCTTTCAGCGCAATTGCAGCCGATGACTTCGCCCGCCAATGGCCGCTGCAGTTGTCCCAGCCCGATGCTGGCGCCTACCGGGTGCCGCTGGATGCATCGGTGTATGCCGCCGTGCATTGGCGTGACCTGCGCGATGTGCGGGTGATCGATGCTGATGGCAAGCCGGTGGCCAGTGCGGTGTACGCGGCCGCAACGCCGCTGGGCGGCGCGCTGCGCATCGCACCCTTGCAATGGTTTGCATTGCCTGCGGCCAGCGCCGGCGGTGATGACGACCTGAGCGTCGTGGTGGAACGCGATACCGCTGGCAAAGTGGTGTCGATCCGCAATTCGGTGGGCACGGCAAGGGCGGCGGGTAGTGCTGACCCGGTTTGGCTGGTCGACCTGGGCGACGAGGCGGGCAAGTTGCACAAACTGCTGGTGGATTGGAGTGACGCCGCGGCGACGCTGGATCTTGGTTATCGCCTCGAAGGCAGCGATGACCTGCGTGGTTGGCAGGTGCTGGATCCGCAGGTGCGGCTGGTGCAGTTGCGTAACCAGGGCAACGAGTTGCGCAGCAACAGCATCAAGGTTGAATCAGGCCTGCGCTATCTGCGTCTGGTACCTCTGCAGCGCAGCGGCGCGCCGCAGTTGCAGGGCTTGCGCGGTGAGTTCGCTGATGCGGTCGAGGTTGGCGATTGGCAATGGCAGGAACTGCAAGCGGCTGCCGGCGGCAATGGCAAGGATGGCTACCTGTACCGCCTGCAGGGCCGATTCCCGGTGCAGCGCCTGGACGTGGTGATGCCGTCGAACAGCGCGGTGAGCTGGACGGTCGCCAGTCGCGATGAAGACCGCTCGCGCGCTGCCGAAGGTGAGCCGGCGTGGCAGACACTGACCACGGGCTGGAATGCATGGAACCTCAGTCAGGCCGGCAAGCAGCAGCGTTCGCCGCCGTTGGAAACCTCGGGCCTCGTCGATGACCGGCAGTGGCGTCTGCAGGCAGAGCCCGGCGCGGTGCCTGCTGCTGCGCCGACGTTGCGTCTGGGTTATCGCCCCGGCAGCGTGGTGTTTCTTGCACAAGGCAAAGCGCCCTACCTGTTGGTTGCAGGCAGCGCCGACGAAGGTAGCGCGCAGGCGGCGTTGGATCCGATGCTGGCAGCCTTGCGCGCGCACAACGGCGCGCAATGGCAGCCGGTCGCGGCAACGCTGGGTGCGGGTGCGCAGCGCGCCGGTGATGCTGCCTACCAGCAGGCCGAAGCCCCGCGTGATTGGAAGAACATCGTGTTGTGGTCGGTGCTGGTGCTCGGTGCAGCAGCAGTAGCGGGTTTTGCGTTCAGCCTGATTCGCAGCAGCCGTGCGGAAAAATAACAGAGCTGAGGTAGTGCCGAGCCATGCTCGGCAGGGGCTTTCCCAACGTGCCTGACCGGCTTGTCTCCCTCCCTTTCGCAAAGCGAAGGGGAGGGCCGGGGAGGGGGTGGTTTTGCTCCATTGGCTTGTCTGCTTCGCGGCTGACGCCGCTCCTACAGTCGGGATGTATCGGTAATGCCCCTGCCGAGCATGGCTCGGCACTACAGGTATCGCCGGCAATGGTAAGGATCGGTTGGCTTATGCGTTTGAAGTCATTTGCGGTTGCAGTTCTGCTTGGTTTTTCGACCGTCGCCGCTGCCAGGCAGCCTTTGCCAGATGCCTACGCCGAGCAGGTCTTCAGCCTATGGCTTGCGGCATACAACAGCGGTGAGCGCGATGCGCTGCAGACATTCCTGGTCGACTACAAAGTTGGCCAGGAGGCGCAACGTTTTCTGGACATCCGCCAATCACTGGGAACGTTCAAACTGTTGGGCATCAAATCCAGCTCGGCGGAAAGCGCGCAGCTGATCTTGCTGTCGGAGATGACCGATCGTGGCGTGCTGGCGACGCTGGATCTGGATCCTGAGGATCGATTTGATGTCATCAAGCTGCAGCTGGAAGGAATGGAGCTGCCGGATGAATTCAAGCCACAGCGGATGTCACGGACAGAGGTGCTGGCTGCAGGCAAGGCAAGGCTGGATGCCGCGCGTGCAGCCGACAGCTTGTCCGGTGCACTGCTGGTGGCGAAGAACGGCAAGGTTCTGTTGGCCTGGCATGGCGGCGCCGCAGATCGCGAGCGCGCTGTTGGAGTCGATGAAACAACCCGGTTCCGGCTGGCCTCCTTGAACAAGATGTTCACTGCCGTGGCCATCCTGCAGTTGCAGGAGGCGGGCAAGCTGTCGCTGGATGAAACGATCGCCACACATCTGAAAAATTATCCGAACCAGGAGGTGGCCAGGGCAATCAGCATCCGCCAGCTGCTCAATCACACCAGTGGCCTTGGTGATGTGTTCGGTGAGGAGTTCGAGAAGCGCTCGCAATCCTTGCGCATGTTGAATGATTACTGGAGCCTCGCCAGTGCCGCGCCGCCGAGCTCGACCCCGGGCAGTGAGGATGGTTATTCAAACTACGGCTATATCCTGCTCGGCTCGATCATCGAGGCGGTGAGCGGGCAGTCGTATTACGACTACGTGGATCGGCATATCTATCGTGTTGCCGGAATGGGGGCGACTGGCTCGGAGCCAGAATCGGTCGCTGTTTCGGGGCGCGCGGTCGCCTATGCCAACGTTTCCGGTAAGTGGGTAAAGGAAACCAAGACACTGCCATGGCGAGGCACGTCGGCTGGTGGCGGCTACAGCACGGTTGGCGACATGCTGAAATTTGCCGAAGCACTGCGTGCTGGTCGGCTGATATCGCCTGAGTCATTGGCGCTGGCCACATCACCGCAGAACAACAAGGACTGGTACGGCTATGGCTTCATGGTCAGTGGGCAGGGTGCGGAGCGGCAATATGGCCACGAAGGTGGTGCACCGGGCGCAAACACATCGTTGGTGGTGCTGCCCGAGTCGGGCTACGTGGTGATCGGATTGAGCAATGTTGATCCTGGCGCGATGGAGAACGTAGTGAACTTCATCGTTCATCGCTTGCCGTTGTGAGCATGTAGGGCCGAGTCATGCTTGGCAGAGGCCTTTGCGATGCACTTGTGGGAGCGGCGTGAGCCGCGAAGCTGATGCAAAGAAAGCTGGAAAGATTGCTGCGATTGCTGCCAGTTCAGGCAGCTTCCGTACTACTAGCTTCGCGGCTTACGCCGCTCCCGCAAGTAGTGTGGGTTGCTGGTGAGGCCTGCAGCCGAGCATGGTTCGGCGCTACAGTTTCAAATCCTGGCGCAGCAGGCCGTAGATGGCGCTGTCGCAGATCTCGCCGTTTACCTGCCAGCGTTCGCGGAGCAGGCCCTCGCGGACGAAGCCGAACCTCTCCACCAGGCGGCAGGAGGGTAGGTTGCGTGGATCGATGTCGGCCTCGATGCGGCGCAGCCCCAATTCGTTGAACACGTAGCCAAGTACCAGTTGCAGGGCTTCGCTGGCCAGGCCGCGGCCCTGCCAGTCGGGGTGCAGGCTGTAACCGATCTCGGCACGGGCCTGTGCCAGGTCCATGTAGAAAATGGCACTGCTGCCTATCAACAGGTCGCTGTCCGCGTCGGCAATGGCCCAGACCAGCATGTCCAGTTCATGGCGCTGGCGCTGGATGTCGGCGATCTTCTGTTCGGCCTGCTTCAGCTCGGTCCAGGCCGGGTAGCTCCAATAGCGCATCACACGGGCATCGCTGTGGATGGCGAACAGCGCTGCAGCGTCACCATCCCGGACTTCGCGCAGGCGCAGGCGGGGGCTGGACAGTTCGGGTTGCGGCAGGCGTGGCGACATCCGGTGCACCTTGGGTTTGCCCCATCAGGCAGGGCGGGCGAGAATTGCGGTTTCCCCCAACTTTGCGGAGCTGATCCTGCCATGTCCATCGTTCGCATGACCGACCTCGACCTTTCCGGCAAGCGCGTACTGATCCGCCAGGATCTGAACGTGCCGATCGACGAGAGCGGAAAGATCACCTCCGAACAGCGCATCACCGCCTCGCTGCCGACCCTGAAGCTGGCACTGGAGAAGGGCGCCGCTGTATTGGTGACCTCGCACCTGGGCCGTCCCAAGGAAGGCGTGTGGAGCGAAGCCGATTCGCTGGCGCCGGTGGCCAAGCGCCTGTCCGAGCTGCTGGGCGTGGACGTGCCGCTGGTCAAGGACTGGGTGGACGGCGTAGCCGTGGCCCCGGGCCAGATCGTGCTGCTGGAGAACTGCCGCATGAACGTGGGTGAGGGCAAGGACGATGAGGCCCTGTCGCAGAAGTACGCCGCGCTGTGCGACGTGTTCGTGATGGACGCCTTCGGTACCGCGCACCGCGCTCAGGCCTCGACCCATGGCGTGATCCGCTTCGCTCCGATCGCTGCCGGCGGCCCGTTGCTGATGGCCGAGCTGGACGCGCTGGACAAGGCGCTGGCCAACCCGGCGCGCCCGCTGCTGGCGATTGTTGCCGGCTCCAAGGTCTCGACCAAGCTGGAACTGCTGTCCAGCCTGGTCAGCAAGGTCGATCAGTTGATCGTCGGTGGCGGCATCGCCAACACCTTCATCGCTGCTGAAGGCCATGGCGTGGGCAAGTCGCTGGTCGAGAACGACCTGCTCGACACCGCGCGCAAGATCGATGCCGACGCCAAGGCCCGCGGCGCCGAGATCCCGCTGCCGACCGACGTGGTGGTGGCGCCCGCATTCGCGGCTGACGCTCCGGCCACGGTCAAGGCGGTGGATGCCGTCGGCGCCGAGGACATGATTCTGGATATCGGCCCGCAGACTGCAGCCCAGTACGCTGAACTGATCGCCAAGGCTGGCACCGTGGTCTGGAACGGTCCGGTCGGTGTGTTCGAGTTCGACGCGTTCGGCAAGGGTACGGAAGCGCTGGCCAAGGCCATCGCCAGTTCCAATGCGTTCTCGATTGCCGGCGGTGGCGACACCCTGGCCGCGGTCGACAAGTACGGCATCGCCAAGCAGGTCAGCTACATCTCCACCGGCGGCGGCGCGTTCCTGGAGTTCCTGGAAGGCAAGACCTTGCCGGCGGTGGCAGCGTTGGAGGCTCGCGGCCAGTGAGCAGCGATGTCTTCTTCTTCGATCTCGATGGCACGCTGATTGATTCAGCCGTCGGCATCACCCGTTGCGTGGCCTATGCACTGGAGCAGATGGAGCATCCGGTGCCGGGCGATGCCGAGCTGCGCAAGTGGATCGGTCCCGCGCTGCGGACCAGCTTCAAGCCTTTGTTTGGCGACGCCCTGCGCGTGGAGCGGGCGGTGGAGTTGTACCGCGAGCGCTTCGATGCGCACGGTTGGAAGGAACACGACATCTACGCCGGTATCGGTGATGTCGTGCAGGGCCTGCACGCGGCCGGGCATCGGCTGGCCGTGGTCACCGCCAAGAACGAGCCGCATGCGCGGCGTATCGTCGAGCACCTGCCGTTTGGTGGCTGCTTCGAGGACATCATCGGTGCGACCGAAGATGGTTCGCGCAGCCACAAGCCGGAGCTGATCGCCGAGGCCTTGCAGCGTTTGTCGTTGCAGGCGTCGCAGTGCTGGATGATCGGCGACCGCCGCATGGACATCGAAGGCGCGCGTCACCACGGCATGCGCAATGTCGGCGTGCTGTGGGGCTTTGGTGGTCGTGAGGAGTTGCAGACTGCCGGGGCTGGCACGCTGGCGGCTACGCCGGATGCGTTGGCGGCGGTGCTGCGCGGCTGAGTGACGGATTTGATGCGTGGTGGCTCCGGCACCCGGAGCCACCATGCGGTCAGACCTCAGCGCAATTTCAGATCGGCGTGCCCGCCTGCGCGGGAATGACGATCCGAAGGGCTCTCGGAGAAGCTCCTGGCGTTCGTGCCGTGCCCGCCCCGGTTGTCACCCGATGTCCATGGCATGTCTTCGCTGCCAACTTTTCTTGCTGCGAAGCAGCAAAGTTTTTCCCCGATCCAACACGCAACAGCAACATCCGCGTGCTGAGCTATCACCTTCGCTTATCGACCTATGCAAGTCAGCTATAGGTCCCGCGTTGTCATACCGTACGGTATGTCCAGATCGACTGTCTGGCCTGTCTTTGGGACACAGCAGAAAGTGTCGTATGAAATCGTATGCGACATCGTTGTCATGCAATGGATGTGCTACTTTCGGCGGTCTATTAGGGAGACCACGCACAATGATTGAACGTCAGCGCCGCACCAAGATCCTCGCCACCCTCGGGCCGGCAACTGACGCGCCAGGGGTGCTGGACGATCTGTTCCGCGCCGGCGTCAACGTTGTGCGTTTGAACTTCTCCCACGGCGATCCGTCCGGCCAGGCCAAGCGTGCCGCCGACGTGCGTGCCGCTGCCCAGCGCGTGGGCGTGGAAGTCGGCATCCTGGCTGACCTGCCGGGCCCGAAGATCCGCATCGAGCGTTTTGCCGAAGGCAAGATCTCGTTGAAGGCCGGCGACCGTTTCGACCTGATCGCCAGCACCTCGGCACCGGCCGGTGACACCAGCCAGGTGGGCGTGAGCTACCTCGGCCTGCCGCAGGACGTGGCGCCGGGCGACGTACTGCTGCTCGACGATGGCCTGATGCAGCTGCAGGTCGTGGAAGTGCAGGGCGAGCGCATCATCAATACCGTGCTCAACGATGGCGTGCTGTCCGATCGCAAGGGTTTGAACAAGCAGGGCGGTGGTCTGTCATTGGGTGCGCTGACCGAGCGCGACAAGGAGCTGATCGGCATCGTTGCCAAGATCGGCGTCGACTTCATCGCCGTCTCGTTCTGCCGCAATGCGCAGGATATGAATGACGCGCGTGAGATCGCCGAATCGCATGGCTGCTATGCCGCGCTGGTGTCCAAGATCGAGCGCACCGAAGCGATCGAGAACCTGGAAGAGATCGTCGACGCCAGCGATGTGGTGATGGTGGCGCGTGGCGACCTGGGCGTGGAAATCGGCGACGCCGAGCTGCCGGGCCTGCAGAAGAAGATCATCAAAGCCTCGCTGGCGCAGAACAAGGTGGTCATCACCGCCACCCAGATGCTGCAGTCGATGGTCGAGAGCCCGATCCCGACCCGCGCCGAAGTGCTGGACGTGGCCAACTCGGTCATCGACGGCACCGATGCGGTGATGCTGTCGGCCGAAACCGCGGCCGGTGCCTATCCGGTCAAGGCGGTCGAGGCGATGGCCCGCATCTGCCTGGGCGCCGAGCGCCAGTTCCAGACCGAGACCGACTTCAATGCCTCGCCGCGCAACCTGGAACGCGCCGACCAGGCCATCGCCATGGCCACCATGTTCCTGTCCCAGCACGTGGGCGTGCGCGCCATCGTGGCGATGACCGAATCCGGTGGTACCGCGCGTTACCTATCGCGCTTCCGCGCCAAGTCGCCGATCTACGCGGTCACCCGCCATGACGGTGCGCGCCGGCAGATGGCGTTGATGCGTGACGTGTTCCCGATCAACTTCGACAGCCGTGGTTTCACCCCGCGCGAAGCCGCGCGCGGCAGCATCCGCCTGCTGGTCGAGTCCAACCTGCTGCAGGCGGGTGATCGCGTGGTGTTCACCAGTGGCGAACACATGGAAACCCATGGCGCCACCAACACCTTGCGCCTGCTGGAAGTGGGTAACGACGGCCGCGCCAGCGGTCTGGGCGACCTGTAAGCGACGCCAGCAACAAGCCACCGCTCCGGTCAGAAGTTGATCGGAGCGGACAGGTTTTGTCCTGACCTGACAGCCTGAAACCGATTCCAGACCTTGCGGGCAGCCAGCCGGTGAGCGTGCCGGGCTATAATCCGGGTTTTCCCGCACGCTGTCACAGGAACCTCATGAGCATCGAACTGCTGGCTGAAACCGCCCAGGCCATGGTCGCCCCGGGCAAGGGCATCATCGCCATTGACGAATCCACCGGTACGATTGCCAAGCGCTTCGCAAGCGTCGGCATCGAGAACACGGAAGAAAACCGTCGTGCCTACCGCGAACTGCTGCTGACCACGCCGAAGCTCAACGAGCACATCTCCGGCGCCATCCTGTACGACGAAACCATCCGCCAGTCGACCAAGGACGGCGTGCCGTTCGCCAAGTACATGGCCGACAACGGCATGATCCCGGGCATCAAGGTCGACAAGGGTGCACACCCGCTGGCCGGCTGCCCCGGTGAGCTGGTGACCGAAGGCCTGGACGGCCTGCGTGAGCGCCTGCAGGAGTACTACAAGCTGGGCGCCCGTTTCGCCAAGTGGCGTGCGGTGATCAACATCGGCGAAAGCATGCCGTCGGGCACCTGCATCGAGTCCAACGCCCACGCGCTGGCCCGTTATGCCGCCCTGTGCCAGGAATGCGGCCTGGTGCCGATGGTTGAGCCGGAAGTGATCATGGACGGCGACCACGACATCGAGACCTGCTACGAAGTCACCGAAGCCACCCTGCGTTCGCTGTTCGACGCCCTGTACCAGCAGAACGTGGTGCTGGAAGGCACCATCCTGAAGGCCTCGATGGTCATTCCGGGCAAGACCTGTGACGAGCAGGTGGATGTCGAGGAAGTGGCCGAGTCCACCGTGATGTGCCTGAAGTCGACCGTGCCGGCGATCCTGCCGGGGGTGGTGTTCCTGTCCGGTGGCCAGAGCGACGAGCAGTCCACCGCTCACCTCAACGCCATGAACCAGGTCGGTACCTTGCCGTGGCCGCTGAGCTTCTCCTACGGTCGCGCCATGCAGCAGGCTGCACTGAAGCTGTGGGCCAAGGACATGAAGGGCAACTACGCTGCTGCACAGAAGACCGTGTTCGAGCGTGCCAAGGAAAACGGCCTGGCTGCACAGGGCAAGTGGGAAGGCTGATAGGCCGACCTGCGTGAATTGAACAAAACGCCGGCCAACAGCCGGCGTTTTGTTTTGCTCTGCTTTTGTTTTTTTTGTGGGAGCGGCATAAGCCGCGAAGCTGGCAAGGCAACAGCCGCCAAGATGTTTGCAATTGCGGCCATCGCGGCAGTTTGTTTTGCATCAGCTTCGCGGCTTATGCCGCTCCCACAATTCCCGCAGTACAGCCCTACAATCGGATTTTTCATCAGGGATGATCCGATGCACCGCAGAATCGCGCTGGCACTGTTTGCATCGACCATGACCGCATCTGTCTTCGCTGCGGAACCACGCGATTTCGATATCCAGCACTACGCAACCAGCCTGGATCTGGATATCGCCGCCGGTCAGCTGCAGGGTGAGACCCTGGTGCGTTTCGACGCCACAGGCCAACTGCAACAGCTGGTCCTGGACAGTGGTGAGCTGGTCATCGATTCGGTCACGCAGGATGACAAGCCGCTCAGCTTCCAGCAGGCCGATGGAAAACTGGCCATCAGCCTTGCAGCGACGTTGACGGCGGGCCAGCAAAGCAACGTACGCGTGCACTACCGCGGCAAGCCACGCTTTGGCCTGGAGTTCGTCGCCGAACGCAACGAGGTCTACACGATTTTCTCCACCAGCCAATGGATGCCGTCGGTGGATGCGCCGGACGAGCGCGCTACGCTGCAGTTGGCGCTGCGCCTTCCTCGCGACCTGCATGCGACGGCGGTTGGCGATGAACTGCCATCGCGCCTGCTCGGTGATGGCCGTATCGAACACCGTTGGCAGCTGCGCAAACCAACGCCCGCGTTTGTCTATGGCTTTGCCGCCGGCCCTTATCAGCACGTACGGCAGGGACGCTTGCAGTTCTACTCGAAGGACCGCTCCGAGGCCGAACTGCGGCAGGTGTTCGCGGCCACCGACGACATGCTCGACTTCTTCGCCGCCCGCGCAGGCTTGGCCTATGAAGGCAACTATCGGCAGGCGCTGGTTGCCAACACCATCGGCCAGGAAATGGCTGGTTTGTCGGTGATGTCGGAGGCCTATGGCAAAGGCGTGCTGGATGATCCGACCCAGACTGGCTTGATCGCCCACGAAGCCGCGCATCAATGGTGGGGCGTACGCGTGACCTGTGCCAGCTGGGAGCACTTCTGGCTCAACGAAGGTTTCGCCAACTTCATGACGGCGGCGTGGTTGCAGCAGGCGCAGGGCGAGGCTGCCTACCAGGCGATGGTGCAGGGCTGGGAGCAGCGGGTGTTGGCGCTGCGCGAGAAGGGGGCTGATCGTCCGTTGGTGTATCCGGATTGGAACAAACCCAGCGCCGATGATCGTGCGGTGGTCTACAGGAAGGGCGCGTACGTGCTGCACCGCTTGCGCATGGAATTGGGCGAGGAGCTGTTCTGGCGCGGGCTGCGTGAGTACACGCAGGCCAACGATGGGCGCTCGGTGGTGACGGCGGATTTCCAGCAGGCGATGGAGCGCGCGGCCGGGCGCTCACTGCAGGGGTTTTTTGATGCCTGGGTTTATGGGGTTGGTGGCGAGGTCGGGTTGAATCGCCCAGGCTTTTGTAGACACTCTTCAGCCGTTTAGTGCGTACTGCCGTTCAAACTCTATCGGGGACAGGCCGCCATTGGAACCGTGTCGCCGTGTCGGGTTGTAAAACATCTCGATGTAC
>NZ_JASCOR010000124.1 GCF_029959445.1 Stenotrophomonas sp. PS02298
GGTAAGCGCAGCGCACCCGGGAAGTGGGCGTGCGCTGATGTCTGGCGTTGTCTGCAAACGGTCCCGGGTGCGCTGCGCTTACCCGGGCTACGTTGCTGGTTGCTTCAGCATTGTCAGCTTCGCGGCTGACGCCGCTCCCACAATAGGGACGCTACTCCAATAGCTTTGCCCAGCCGTGCATGCCGTCGACGCGGCTCAGCACCAGCTTCACGCAGACCAGCAGCGGCACTGCCAGCAGCAGGCCGATCATGCCCCACAGCCAGCCGAACAGCATCAACGCCAGGATCAGCATCAGCGGCGAGATCGCCATGCGGCGGCCGAGCACGATGGGCGTGATCAGCTGACCCTCCAGCGTATGCAGGGCCAGATAGGCCAGCGCTGGCAGCAGGGCGGTCAGTGGATCGCGGAATTCGACGAAGCCCATCAGCAGCATCAGCACGATGCCGATCAGTGGCCCCACATACGGGGCGAAATTCAGCAGCGCGGCCACTGTGCCCCAAAGAAGGGCCTCGGGCAGGGCGATGCCGAGCAGCATCAGCACACCGGACAGGATCAGGCCCAGGCCGACATTGATGAGGGTGATGGTCAATACATAGCGCGATATCTCGCGCTCGATCGAGCGCAGTATCTCGGCGGTGAAGCGTTTCTGCTGGCGATTGGGCAGCAGCGCGATCACGTGCCGCTGCAGGTTTTCGCCATAAATCATGAAGAACAGGGTCAACAGCACCACCGCCAGTGCCGAGGCGGCCAGCTTGGGCGTGCGCACCAGCGCCTTGTAGGGATCGTCGAGCTGGGTGCGGATCACCTGCACCTTGCGGTTGCCTTCGCCGCCGGCAGCGCGGGCGAAGCTCTCCGCCGCCAGGTTGGCCTGCTGCACCGGTTTGACGAAGTCCTGCACCTTGCGCGAGATCTGCCGCATCTGCTGCGGCGCTTCCTGCACCCATTCGGTGGCCGGGCCAGCCAGCTGCACGGTCAGCGCGGCGCTGCCGGCCAGGCCTGCCGCCAGCACCAGCAGGGCGCCGAGGAAGCGCGGCAGGTGCAGTTTCTGCAACAGGCGGATGATGGGGTTGCCGATCAGCGCGAAGAACATCGCCAGCAGCACCGGCAGGATCACTTCCTGCGCGGCCCACAGCGTATAGCCCACCGCCAACGTCGCCAGTACCACCACGGCGACAGGTGCGCGCGGGCGTGGTGCAGGGGCTTCGGCAGGGCGGGGTGTGGCTTCGGGCAACGGGTCAGACATGCGGGCAGCGCTCCGTGAACGGAACGGCGCGCGGTGGCGCCGTGCTCAGGATTCTGACAGTTCTGTCGCCGCTTCGGCGGGGCCGGGTGGCGTGCTGTTGCTGCGCGCCGTGCTGGCTGCAGCGGCGGGCGGCGGCGAGTTGTCCTCGTTGGTCTCGTCGTCGCCTTCATCAGCATCGGCCGCAGCCTGCCCGGCCATCACGCCCGCCGCTGCAGCAGCGGCGGCAAACGAGGCAACCGAAGCCTGCGCGCTGCTGACCAGCCCGGACACCGAGCCGATCATCTGCAGCCAGCGGCTACCGCTGAAGGCACCGCCGGGTTCCAGCTTGCCGGCCAGGAAGCCGCCGGCCAGGCCGACCACCACGATGCGACCGGGTGTCCATGCACTGCGCCAACTCTGGTTGAGTTGGTCCCAGTGCTGGGTGGCTTCCTCGCCACGCACCTGCACCACGGCTTCGGCGCGGCGCACACGGCGTTGCAGGGCTTCGAAATTCACGGTGTGTTCTCCCCGGGGATCTTCACTTCGGCATCGGGGTCTTCGCCGGTTGGCTCGTCGAACAGCCCCAGCCGCGACAACTGCCGGCGGGTGGCGTGCATGCCGGTGTGGTGGAAGAAGTACGACACCCGCCATATCGCGTAGCCGGTGACGGCCAAGCTGGTGAGGGTGGGGATCAGCAGCGAGACAAACAGCGACAAGCCCATGTATTGCAGCATCGCCACCGCCGTGGCTGCCAACAGCAGCCAGGCCGAGGCACCGAATACGATGGCCACGCCGCTCCATGCCAGGGAACGACCAAACGCGCTGCGCGCCAAGGCCAGGTCGGCCGAAGCCAGCCGGCGCAGGGAGCGCAGCGTGTTGGAAGCCGAGTCCAGCGTCTGCCGGCCGGCTGCGCCAACCTGACGGATGCTTTCTTCCAGCCCGGGCGCCTGGCCCGGGGTGGAGTCGTCGCCAGTGGGCGGTGTTGCGTTATCGCTCACGCCGATCAGTCGTGGCTGCGGGCGAGCTTGGCAATGATCCAGCCAGCGGCGAAGGCCACGCCGAACGAGGCCAGCGGACGCTCACGGATGAGGTCGGCGGCGCTGTCGATCAGGTCCTTGCCCTTGTCCATCAGTGCATCGACCTGTTCCTTGGCGGCAGCACCGCCCAGCTCGGCGGCGGCCAGGCCGGACAGCGCGCTGTCGGACAGTTCGGCCTTCATGTTGGCCTTGCCCAGGCGCAGTTCGTCGCCGGCGGCACCGGCAGCGCCCTTGACGGCCGAGCCAGCGGCGGAAGCGGCGGACTTCAGGTGTGCGCCAGCCTCGCCCAGGTGTTCCTTCATGTTCTCGGTATTGGTGGGGCTCATCGTGATCTCCTGGTTTCAGCGGGTGCGCCGGATGGCGCGCGGTTGCAACAGAACTCAACAAATAGCAGTTGCCGGGTGTAAACAACGTTACGCCGGCAGCACAAGATGCTCACCTGGGCATCATCGCATCATCAATTGGCCGCGCTGGCTGCCACCACGCAGGATGTTCAACACCAACTGTGGCGGGCGTTGGCCGAAGCTGGCGCGCCAGCCGGCGAGGTCGGTGAACGCACCGCTGCTGGCCGCGAGAATCACATCGCCACCGGCCAGGCCCGATTGCGCGGCGCGGCTGCCCCGCGCCACTTCGCTGACCAGCACGCCGTTGATGCCGGCCTGACGCAGCGATTCGGGCAGGTCGGCGAAGGTCGCACCGCTCAGGCGCGGGTCCAGCGTATCGCCGGCCACCGCACGCGGTTGTTCCTTCAAGGTGGCCTTGAGCTGCAGCGCCTTGCCGTCGCGGCGCACTTCCAGATCCACCGTGCGGCCGACCGTGGAGAGGCCTTCAAAGTTGTGCAGGGCCTGTGCGCTGTCCACGCGCTGGCCATTGATCGCGGTCACCACGTCGCCGGCCTTTACTCCGGCCGCCGCCGCGCCGGAACCGGCCAGCACGCGCGTTACCAACGCGCCACGGGCTTCTTCCAGGCCCAGGCCCTGGGCGATCTGCGGGGTCAGGTTCTGGGTTTCCACGCCAAGCGTGCCGCGCACCACCACGCCCTTGGTGATCAGCTGCTCGACCACGTCACGGGCCAGGTTGGACGGAATGGCCAGGCCCAGGCCGATGTTGCCGGCCATGCTGCCCTGCGGGTTGTAGCTGGCGGTATTGATGCCGACCAGCTGGCCGTTGAGGTTGACCAGCGCGCCACCGGAGTTGCCGGGGTTGATCGACGCATCGGTCTGGATGAAGTTCTGGTAGCCCAGCCCGCGGATGCCGCTGCGGCCAACCGCCGAGACGATGCCGGAGGTGACGGTCTGGCTGAAGCCGAAGGGGTTGCCGATCGCCACCACGAAGTCACCCACGCGCAGCTGGTCGCTGTTGCCCAGTGGCAGCGCGGTGAGCTTTTCGGCGGGGATGCGGATCAGGGCGATGTCGGTGTCGCGGTCCGAACCGAGGAACTCGGCCTTGACCGTGCGGCCGTCGGCCAGGGTGACCTGTACGTCGTCGGCGTTCTCGACCACGTGGTGGTTGGTGAGCACGTAGCCGCGTGCTGCATCGATGATCACGCCCGAGCCCAGCGACTCGTTGATGCGCTCCTGTGGCACCTGCGGGAACAAGCGGCGGAAGAAGGGGTCGTCAAAGAAGGGATTGCGTACCCGCACGACCTGCTTGGTGTTGACGCTGACCACGGCTGGCATGGCCTGTTCCAGCATCGGCGCCAGTGACGGCACCGCTTGTCCGGCGACGGCGGCCGGCAGCGCGGCGGTGGTCGGCAACACCGTACTCAGCGAGGCGGCTTCGGCGCGGTTGTCCAGGTGGGCGTTGATGGCGGTGGCAGTGAAACCACCAAAGGCGGCGGCCAGGGCGAGGGTCAGCAGGGTCGGGATGGGTCGCATTGCCGGGGGTTCCATGCGGGGGCGCCCGAGGGCGGCGCCGGGGTGGGGCGGGTTGCTGAACACGAGTGTGGCGGGGGGCAGTTAAATCGGCAATGAAACTTCTGCATTGCCGCAATCCCAAGAGGCCCAAGCCCTGCACGGAATGCAATAGCCGGACGGCTGATTTTTCGTTTGACATCACCCCGTGGGTGGGTAAGCTTGGTCGGGTCATCACCCACTAGATGTTGGGTTGATGTGAAAAGCGTCCCCAAGCAGTAGGGTTTAGTGCTCGGGGTGCAAGCACCCCAACGGAAGGCGTGCAATGACCGCGACAGTGATGCAGAAAACCGGTTTTTCCCGGAATCCCCTCATCCCGCCGACAGGCGCGTAAGTACGCGCCTGCGCGTCGTTGTCTTTGCTGCCCGGCCTGTTTGGGAAAAGAAAATCGCACCGCAAGGTGCCCCAGGAGAGTTTCCACAATCATGAGTACGGTGCGTCTGGAAGTGGTCAGCAATCAAACCAAGTCGGACATGATCCCTCTGCAGCCTGCCTCGCAGGACATCTGGGAAAAGAAGTACCGCCTCACGACCAAGGCGGGCGAAGCGCTGGACGCCGATATCGACGGCACCTACCTGCGCGTGGCCCGTGCCCTGGCGGATGCCGAGGCGACCGACGACAAGCGCGCCTACTGGTATGAGCGTTTCGCCTGGGCCCTGCGCCGTGGCGCAATCCCGGCTGGCCGCATCACCTCCAATGCCGGCGCCCAGCAGCACAAGCCGGCCACCAGCACCATCAACTGCACCGTGTCGGGCACCATCACCGACTCGATGGACGGCATCCTGGAGAAGGTCCACGAAGCGGGCCTGACCCTGAAGGCTGGCTGCGGCATCGGCTACGAGTTCAGCACCCTGCGTCCGCGCGGTGCCTTCGTTGCCGGCGCCGGCGCCTACACCTCCGGGCCGATGTCCTTCATGGATATCTACGACAAGATGTGCTTCACCGTGTCCTCGGCCGGTGGCCGTCGTGGCGCGCAGATGGGCACCTTCGACGTGTCGCACCCGGACGTGAAGGACTTCATCCGCGCCAAGCGCGAAGACGGCCGCCTGCGCCAGTTCAACCTGTCGCTGCTGATCACCGACGGTTTCATGGACGCGGTGAACAACGACGCCGACTGGCAGCTGGTGTTCCCGATCAACACCAAGGAACAGGCCGAGCTGGACCCGTCCAGCGGTGAGGAAGTGGTGTGGCGCGAATGGCCGACCCACGAGAACTACATCGTCCGCGACGACGGCCTGGTGGCCTGCAAGGTGTACGGCCATATCCGTGCCCGTCACCTGTGGGACATGATCATGGTCTCCACCTATGACTATGCCGAGCCGGGTTTCATCCTGATCGACCGCGTCAACGAGATGAACAACAACTGGTGGTGCGAGAACATCCGTGCAACCAACCCCTGCGGCGAGCAGCCGCTGCCGCCGTATGGTGCCTGCCTGCTGGGCTCGGTGAACCTGACCAAGTTCGTGCGCGACCCGTTCACCGACAAGGCCTCGTTCGACTGGGACGAGTACAAGGAAGTGGTGCGCGTGTTCACCCGCATGCTCGACAACGTGGTCGAAGTGAACGGCCTGCCGCTGGAACAGCAGCGCAACGAGATCATGCGCAAGCGCCGTCACGGCATGGGCTTCCTCGGCCTGGGCAGCACCATGACCATGCTGAAGATGAAGTATGGCAGCGCCGAATCCTGCGAGTTCACCGAAGCCATCGCCCGCGACATGGCCGTGGCCGGCTGGGAAACCGGCCTGGAGCTGGCCCGTGAGAAGGGCGCCGCCCCGATCATGGAAGAGCAGTTCGACGTCACCGCCGCGATGCTGCGCCAGCGCCCGGAAATGAAGAAGGACGGCTGGAAGGTCGGCCAGAAGATCGCCGGCAAGGTGCTGCACGCCCGCTACAGCCGCTACATGCAGCGCGTGGCCACGGTGGCCCCGGAGCTGGTGGAGGAGCTGGCCACGGTCGGTTCGCGCTTCACCCACCACAGCTCCATCGCCCCGACCGGCACCATCAGCCTGTCGCTGGCCAACAACGCCTCCAACGGCATCGAACCCTCGTTCGCGCACCACTACAGCCGCAACGTGATCCGCGAAGGCAAGAAGTCCAAGGAAAAGGTGGACGTGTTCTCGTTCGAGCTGCTGGCCTACCGCCAGCTGGTCAACGCCAAGGCCATGCCGTTCTCCGACGAGGCTGACGCCAAGCTGCCGGAGTACTTCATCAGCGCCGACGACATCTCGCCCAAGGAACACGTGGACGTGCAGGCTGCCGCGCAGAAGTGGGTGGACAGCTCGATCTCCAAGACCGCCAACGTACCGACCGATTACCCGTACGAGCAGTTCAAGGACATCTACCGCTACGCCCACGAGCAGGGCCTGAAGGGCTGCACCACCTTCCGCTTCAACCCGGCGGCCTTCCAGGGCGTGCTGGTCAAGGAAGCGGACCTGGAGAACACCACCTACCGCTTCGAGCTGGAAGACGGCCAGACGGTGGAGGTCAAGGGCAACGAACAGATCGAGTACGACGGCGAGATGCACACCGCCGCCAACCTGTTCGACGCCCTCAAGGAAGGCTATTACGGCAAGTTCTGAGTGCCTTCATCGCCCTCCCGGCCGCGCGCTGGGAGGGCATGACGGTGGCTTCGCCGCCATCCTCCTGTTGCGCGCTTGTTTCACGTTGCATCGGCTTCGATATAGCATCGCCACATTACAGACCCGATGCCCTTAGGAGGGCTTTATGAGCAATGGTAATGGTGTGACCGCGACCGTAACCCAGGTTGCCGAGGACGTGAAAGAAACCGTCAAGGAAACCGTCGCCCACGCGGGCGAGAGCATCGCGGCAACCGCCAGCGACGCCGTGGTTGCAGTGAAGGCCAGTGCAAAGAAGGTCGAGGCCGGCGCCAAGAAGCAGGTGGCCAAGGTCAAGAAAGCCGTAAAGAAGGCCGAAAAGGCCGTCAAGAAGGCTGAGAAGGTTGTCGCCAAGAAGGCCAGCGCGGCCAAGAAGGAAGTAAAGAAGAAGGTCGCCTCGGTCCGCCAGAAGCTGGAAGCCGCCAAGGCCAGCGCCAAGGCAGAGGCCACCGAGCTGAAGAAGAAGGGCGCCGGCAAGCGTGCGGCGACCAAGAAGGCCATCGCCAAGGTCGAGAAGAAGGCCGCCACCAAGGTCGCCTCGGCCAAGAAGACGGTGAAGGCTGCCGAGAAGAAGGTCGCCAAGGCCGTCGGCAAGAAGGCTGCTGCCGCCAAGAAGTCGGTGAAGGCCACCGAGAAGAAGATTGCCAAGGCTGTCGTCAAGAAGACCACCGCTGCCAAGAAGGCAGTGAAGAAGGTCGAAAAGAAGGCCGCCAAGAAGGTCGCCGCCGTCAAGAAGACGGTGAAGGCCACTGAAAAGAAGGTCGCCAAGAAAGTAGCCGTCAGCAAGAAGACCGCTGCCAAGAAGGTTGCCCTGACCAAGAAGACCGTGGCCAAGAAGGCCGCTACCGCAAAGAAGGCGGTTGCCAAAAAGGCTACCGCAGTGAAGAAGGCCGCCAAGAAGGCGACCCGCAAGTAAGCCGCACCGCGCGCCCCGTCCCGCAGGGACGGGGTTGCTGCCAATCCGTTTAGCAACGCATAACCAGGACTCGCACCATGGCCGTCAAGATCGACAAGAAAATCAAGGGCTATTCCGTCATCACCCCGGACGACAAGGCCCGTGAAACCGCTGCGGCCAAGGCCCCGGTGGCTGCCGCCCTGGACGAGTCCCCGGCCGACAACATCGTGCACATGCACGAGCGCATCGAGCGCCCGGAAGTGCTGATCGGCAGCACCTACAAGATCAAGTCGCCGCTGGTGGAACACGCCTTCTACGTGACCATCAACGACATCGTGCTCAACCAGGGCACCGAGCACGAACTGCGCCGTCCGTTCGAGATCTTCATCAACTCCAAGTCGATGGAGCATTTCCAGTGGATCGTGGCGCTGACCCGCATCATGTCCGCCGTGTTCCGCAAGGGCGGCGACGTCACCTTCATCGTTGACGAAATGAAGGCCGTGTTCGACCCGAAGGGCGGTTACTTCAAGGTCGGCGGCGTGTACATGCCGTCGCTGGTGGCCGAGCTGGGCTCCATCGTCGAAGACCACATGAAGTCGATCGGCCTGCTGCAGGACCCGGAAATGAGCGCCCACCAGCGCGCCCTGATCGCCGAGAAGCGCAAGCAGTTCGAAGAACGCTCAAAAAAAAACAGTGAAGTAATCGCAGCGCCGGCGCAAAGCGCCGCGCTCGCCCCCTCCCTTTCGCAAAGCGAAGGGAAGGGCCAGGGAGGGGTAGCTCTTGACGTTGCCGTCGCCTCCGAAGCCGCCCCCGAAAGCGTCGACAACGGCAGTTTCCCGGCCAGCGCCACCATGTGCCACAAGTGCAGCACCAAGGCGCTGGTGATCATGGACGGCTGCCAGACTTGCTTGAATTGTGGGTATAGCAAGTGCGGGTGACAGGTCGAGGATATAGATAAGAGGTGGGGTCAGGTGCTTGATTGAACCTGGCCCTTCTCTATTTTTCGCAAGAGCGTTTTGCAGTTTAATGTTGAATCTCATTGCCGCTTGATTTGTTCTTTGAACAGACGTTGGCGCTAATTTTCTTTGGTTGCATGTTGTCTGAGGCCAATCGATTGAGTTTTACCAGCGGCGCTTTTTCTTGGCCTCGTATTCAAGTGCTAGGCACTTCTGGTCGTACTCCATGACGGATTCTGCAACCTGCCGACTCGCGAGTCCAAAAAGTGTGCTGATCATGAGTGTTCGCCTCGAATCATCAATTGATTGGCCCGGCGCAAGTAATAGGGCTTGGATGGATTTCATCGTGGATATGACTGCGGTCGCACGAAAGTAGATTGCTGTAAGGTCTTCCGTAGCTTTCCGGCCCAGCACGCCGGCAGTCTCCAATGACTTTTGCGTTATGGGGAACATTTCCTCTTTCAGCGGAGCGACTAGCGGGATAAATTCTCCGCTTTCTGCAAAGGCTTCATACTCTTTGAAAGAGTTTTCAAGGCCCTGTCGAACGACCTCGTCTCGATGCATTTTTAGTTCAGCCAGTGCCCCAGCGAGCTCGGCCGCAGCCTTCCGGTACTCGACGCGACGGTCGGTCCACCATTTTCCGAGTAGTGTAATTAAAACCCCGAAGAGAGCTGTCAGTGCTGGCAGCCACGGAACAGGTGTGGTCGCGGTCGCAAACAGTCCCTGCATAACAAAGATTCCTTCTGTTGACATGGCCGGTTCTCGCTTCCTATTGGATCCCAATCATAGGCTGAAAGTGACCTGGCTCTTCTAAACATATGTCGAGAACGAAAACGGTAACGTAGCCCGGGTAAGCGCAGCGCACCCGGGACTGCATGGGCAATGAAGTCGAGCTAACGTTCGGCGTTTTTTCGCTGTTGCTGTTTCCTCTCGACACCAAGGAAACGCGTGTTCCCCACTGCGGGATTCGATGCAGTGTCGGGTTTGGTGTGATCCCGGGTGCGCTGCGCTTACCCGGGCTACGGATTGCGCGGGCTCGTCGGGTGGTTTGCTTACGGATCGCGGGGCGGGCGTTGTGCGGTGATGTGGCTACGCTGGGGCGATGGTCAACTATCGACGCAATCGTGTTGCCGGCGGCACCTACTTCTTCACCGTTACCTTGCAGTGACGTAGCCCGGGTAAGCGCAGCGCACCCGGGACTGCATGGGCAATGAAGTCGAGCTAACGTTCGGCGTTTTTTCGCTGTTGCTGTTTCCTCTCGACACCAAGGAAACGCGTGTTCCCCACTGCGGGATTCGATGCAATGCCGGGCATCGTGTGATCCCGGGTGCGCTGCGCTTACCCGGGCTACGGATTGCCCGGGCTCGTCGGGTGGTTTGCTTACGGATCGCGGGGCGGGCGTTGTGCGGTGATGTGGCTACGCTGGGGCGATGGTCAACTATCGACGTAATCGTGTTGCCGGCGGCACCTACTTCTTCACCGTTACCTTGCAGGACCGGTGCAGTGATCTGCTGGTGCGCGAGATCGATGCGCTGAAGCAGGCCTGGCGCAACGCCGCGCAGCGTGTTCCGCACCTGGTGTTGGCGGCTGCTGTGCTGCCAGAACACCTGCACGCGGTGATCCAAATGGATGCCAGTACGGATAACTATCCACGGCTGTGGCAGGAGATCAAGAAGGGCTTCACCCGCAGGGTCTTCGCTCCGGGCCATCAGTCCCCTTGGCAGGCGCGCTACTGGGAGCGAACCATCCGCGACGCCAGCCAGCTTCAAGCTTGCGTGGACTACGTGCATATCAACCCCTTGAAGCATGGCTGGGTGACAGCCGTACGCGACTGGCCACACTCCACTTTTCATCGCTATGTCCGCGAGGGGTTGCTGTCGGAAGACTGGGCGTGTAGCGAATCAGTGGCTGGTACCAGCCTTGGGGAGCCGTTGCGGTAATCCGTAGCCCGGGTAAGCGCAGCGCACCCGGGGTCTGCTGTGATCGAAGAAGCCGAGCCAACGCTCGGCTTTCTGCTTTTGGCGTAGGCTGTTTTCCTTAGGTGCCGACGACGCGCCTAATTCCTTGACTACGATTAGACGCAATGCCGGGCATCGTGCGATCCCGGGTGCGCTGCGCTTACCCGGGCTACGGATTGCCTAGGCTCGGCGGCTGGTTTGCCTGCGGATCGCGGCGCAGGCGACACAGGCGCTTGGCATCGGACACATTAGAGTACCGCCGAATTTGCTCCGCCACAGGTAGTACTAGGCCTGGCTGAAGCCGTGCTGGCGGCAAAGATCCTTGTTCGGCATGCCTGCTTCAGTCATGCGCAGGAAGCAAATGATCTGTCCTTCGGCAAAGCGTTTTTTCACGTCCAATCTCCTTAGTGATTGAGGATTGGACCCAAACTGCTGTGCTACCCAATCTCAAGGGAGCGTCGGGTGGCAAAGGAAAACTCTCTCTGCTACAAAGAGATCCCAGCTCAGGATGATCTGGTGTTACCTGGAAGTAAGCAGTTAACCATTACAAGGATAAGGGAATGAGTGATTCAAGCATCCTCAAGGGCGTAATCCGAAGTTTGCCAATTGCTGGTGGGTTGCTTGCAATTGGAGCCAATTCGGTCAGTGAGAGTTGCTGTACTACAAATGGCTGCGATCCAACTCCGCCAATTGGTGATGGATGAGAGATGGGCGGAGGCGCAAGGGGAGGTGGTAATGATCAGCGTGATCTGAATTCGATCGCTGAGTGTTGCTGTCGAGGGTGCGCGCTTGCCCCAGCCGAGTTCGCAGCGTATGGCTGTGGTATTCGATCGCTCCCACCGCTGATATTGAATGGCTGTGGTACTTCGGGAGGTCAGCTGGTGCCAGGGTTTCTGGTTGAAGCAGTACAGTTCGGGGCAATATTTACAGCTCCCTGCAATACGCGCGACCAATGCCATGAAGCTGCGGGAGAAGCCAAAGCGCGGCGCGAAACTGTACTCAGGGATAATGAGATTTCATGCATAAACACAGGTTCCTTCTGCTTTGCGCGCGATCTACATGCCTCTTGCAAGAGGCGCAGGTCGCAGCATATCCGCAGGTTCTTCAGCGGGAAACGATTGCAGCTTGGACACGCCTTCCGGCATTCAATGCAGCCCGAGATGAGGCTTGTCGCCGGTTATGGATATCCGACCATGCCGAAGAATGTTGATTTGAATTCAGATATCGGGGTTTCGAAATGAAGAAATTTTTGGTGGTAGGCGGCCTGGGCTTGATTGCTATTTCGGCAATTACTTTGACAAGCCTCAATCATTCGCCCGCATCAAAATCAGATGGGCGCGCGGAAGACAACTCCGGTGTCAGTAGTCTGGAGGAGCTCCGGCACCGTCGAGATCCTGGGACACTATTGGGTAAGGATGAATCTCGCCATGCGCGGATAGATCCTTCCTCTATCCGCAACGAAATCAGATCGAGTTCAGAGCTGGTGGTATCGGATGCACGGTTAATTGCGATTTCGATGGAAGAGCTCGAGTGGATGAAGAATCATTACTACCCTACTCAGGCTGAAATCAATTCACTAGCGACACTTGATATCGACTCGCTCAGAGGTACGGAAGATCCGAAATTGCAAACGCTATTCGGGCTTGCGGCTATTCGGCAAGGGGAGCCAATGGCTAGCCTTGGCATGCTGGAAGACGCGGCTTCAAAAGGTTCAGTTTATGCATACGAAGAATTGGCGCTTGCTGAGTATGGGATTGCCAATGAAAGATTTGGCAAGTCCATCGACGGGGATAGGGTATTACGTGCCCGGTTGGAGGTTGCAAAGATTTTAGGTGATTACAAGGTCGATGCGTTGATCAAGCAGTATCTCCCGAATTTTGACGATCGAGCGAACGCCGCCGTAGTTCAGTTGCAGACGACCGAGTTCCTTCGCCAGCTAGGCACCCATGGTCAATTGCAGGGCTATCGTACTGCCGGACCTGATCCTCGCCCCAACTTGGATCAGTGGAATGACCTAAAGAAGCTGGCGCAGGCCGGGCAGTCGACTCCAATAGAGACCTTTTCGTTGGAAAAGTAAATCACGGGAGACAGGGGTCCGGAAACAGGGGTCAGAGTCGGGTTTCCGCCCTGGCCCTCGTTCGTTGTGTGGTCTTGGTTCTTCAGGATCAATTGGATCAGCCGCCGCAGCAGCGTAGCCCGGGTAAGCGCAGCGCACCCGGGGTCTGCAATAATCGAGGAAGCCGAGCCGACGTTCGGCTTTCTGCTTTTGGCTTCGGCTGTTTTCCTCCGGTGCCGACGACGTGCCCAATCCCTCGGCTAGGAAACAGGGGTCAGAGCAGGGTTTTTCGCTCCTGCCCTTTGTGTTGTTGACTGTGACGTAGTCCGGATGTTGACTCCCCCTAAACTCGATCTGTCGATTCTTAAAACGAACGGGGTCAGGTTGACTCCGTTAAAGCAAGAAGGCTGGCGGCTTGTGGGAGCGGCGTGAGCCGCGAAGCTGGCGTTGCTGAAGTCTTTGGCACCTGTGTGATCAGATGATGTACCTGCTTCGCGGCTCACGCC
>NZ_JASCOR010000125.1 GCF_029959445.1 Stenotrophomonas sp. PS02298
ACCCAAGGGCTGGGATTGGGGATTGGGGATTGGGGATTGGGGATTGGGGATTGGGGATTGGGGATTGGGGATTGGGGATTGGCAAGAGTGTGGCGCTGCGTGGTCTCTGGCCTGCTGTTGCTTCCCGGCAAACCGAAAGCACGAAGCAGCGGCTGCGCCGCCCCCTCTCCTGCCTTCGGCATCCTCTCCCACAAGGGGAGAGGAGAACTGCAGCGGCTGCGCCGCCCCCCTCTCCTGCCTTCGGCATCCTCTCCCACAAGGGGAGAGGAGAACTGCAGCGGCTGCGCAGCGCACTTGCTGCTGACTTTGGCTCCCTCTCCCCTTACGGGGTGAAAGGGGATGTCTGACGAACCGCAGGTTCGTATCCCCGTGAACGCCCTTGCGTCAGCGCAAGGGCTGGGGCGCGGAGCGGGGCTGGGGAGAGGGGTAGCTGTTGGCGCAGGATCAAAACTCACCAATACCCCTACCCGACTACTTTTAAGCAGAAGCGAACTGCAGCGGCTGCGCCGCCCCCTCTCCTGCCTTCGGCATCCTCTCCCACAAGGGGAGAGGAAACAGCTGCAGCCCCCTGATTGGCCGGGGGCTTCTGGGAGCTGAACGGCAAAACTTGGCCCCTCGGACCAGAAAGCGTACAATTTTGGTCCACATTGATACCCCGCTCCCGCAATGCTCCGCGTCACCAAGCTCACCGATTACGCCACCGTCGTCCTGACCGTGCTCGCCGCACGGCCGGCCGAAGTGCTGAGCGCGACCGATCTGGCTGAAGCCGCCGGACTGGAGCCGCCCACCGTCAGCAAGCTGCTCAAGCCACTGGCCCAGGCCGGTCTGGTCGAAGGCCTGCGCGGCGTGCATGGCGGTTACCGGCTGACCCGCCCAGCCTCCGAGATCACCCTGATCGAGATCCTGGAAGCAATGGAAGGTCCGCTGGCCATCACCGAATGCAGCCAGGAGCAGAGCCAGTGCGGCCTTGCCGGGCAGTGCGGCGTGCGCTCGAACTGGCGGCTGATCAATGACGTCGTTTCCGATGCCCTGCGCGGCGTCACCCTCGCGCAGATGCTGCACCCTTTACCGCTTGCCGACCGTCGACGCATCAGCGCCGACGTCGTCTCCTGAACAACCGTAGGCAGCCCTGATGGCCACCGAGATCATCGAAAAGGTCGACACCGTCGACAGTCCGAACCGTGAAATCCACGAACAGCTGGGGCGCAAGTACGACGCCGGCTTCGTCACCCTGATCGAGTCCGAATCGTTCCCGCCGGGCCTGGACGAGGACGTCATCCGCGCCCTCTCGGCCAAGAAGGACGAGCCCGAGTGGATGACGCAATGGCGCCTGGACGCCTACCGCCACTTCCTGACCATGCGCCAGCCGGACTGGGCCAAGCTGCAGATCGGCCCGATCGACCTGCAGGCGCTGAGCTACTTCTCCGCGCCCAAGGGTCCGAAGTACCAGTCGCTGGACGAAGTGCCCAAGGAGCTGCTCGACACCTACGAAAAGCTCGGCGTGCCGCTGCATGAGCGCGCAAAGCTGGCCGGCGTGGCGGTGGATGCGGTGTTCGACTCGGTTTCGGTCGGCACCACCTTCCGCAAGGAGCTGGCCGAGAAGGGCGTGGTGTTCTGCTCCATCTCCGAAGCCATCCGCGAATACCCGGAGCTGGTGCGCAAGTACCTGGGCTCGGTGGTGCCGGTGGGCGACAACTATTTCGCCGCGTTGAACTCGGCAGTGTTCTCCGACGGCAGCTTTGTCTTCATCCCGGCCGGCGTGCGCTGCCCGATGGAGCTGAGCACCTATTTCCGCATCAACGCCAGCAATACCGGGCAGTTCGAGCGCACCTTGATCATCTGCGAGGACAAGGCCTACGTCTCCTACCTGGAAGGCTGCACCGCGCCGATGCGCGATGAAAACCAGCTGCACGCCGCGGTGGTCGAGCTGGTGGCGCTGGAAGATGCCGAGATCAAGTATTCGACCGTGCAGAACTGGTACCCGGGCGACGAGAACGGCGTCGGCGGCATCTACAACTTCGTCACCAAGCGTGCCGAATGCCGTGGCGCGCGCTCCAAGGTGACCTGGACCCAGGTGGAGACCGGCTCGGCCATCACCTGGAAGTACCCGTCCTGCGTGCTGCTGGGCGACGACTCGGTGGGTGAATTCCACTCGGTCGCGCTGACCCACCATCGCCAGCAGGCCGATACCGGCACCAAGATGATCCACGTCGGCAAGCGCACCAAGAGCAAGATCATCTCCAAGGGCATCAGCGCCGGCCGCGGCCAGAACACCTATCGCGGCCTGGTGCGGGTTGACCGTGGTGCCGAAGGCGCGCGCAACTACACCCAGTGCGACTCGCTGCTGATCGGCAAGAAGTGTGGCGCCCACACCTTCCCCTATATCGAGGTGAAGAACCCCAGTGCCACCGTCGAGCACGAGGCCACCACCTCCAAGATCTCCGACGACCAGCTGTTCTATTGCCGCGCCCGCGGCATCGACCAGGAAAACGCGGTGTCGATGATCGTCGACGGCTTCTGCAAGCAGGTCTTCAAGGAACTGCCGATGGAGTTCGCGGTGGAAGCCAAGAAGCTGCTGGAAGTATCACTGGAAGGATCGGTCGGATGAGCCGCCTGCCACTGCCGCTGCTACTGCTGGCCGTGCTGCCGTTCGCAGCCTCCGCTGCGGCGCCGGGCAAGGCCTGCGATGACGCCCGCACCCAGTTCGAACTCAACGAGTGTGCGGCGGCCGAAGCTACCGCCGCCGACGCCGAGCTCAACGCCGTGTACCGGCAGGTGATGCAGAAACTGCAGGGCCAGCAGGTCGCCATCGACAAGCTGCGCGCAGCCCAGCGCCTGTGGATCCCGCTGCGCGACGCTGATATCGAAGCGCGCTATCCGGTGGGCAAGGACGAGGACCCACGGGTCCTGTACGGCTCGATGTACCCGATGCTGTACTCGGCCAACAAGGCCGAACTGACCCGCAAGCGCACCCAGTGGCTGCGCACCACCTTCCTCGATCGCGCCGAAGGCGAGCTCTGATCGCCCCGCACCCTACATATTGAAGAACGCACCCTCATGCTGAAGATCGAAAACCTCCACGCAAGCATCGGCGACAAGGAAATCCTCAAGGGCCTGTCGCTGGAAGTGAAGCCGGGCGAAGTACACGCCATCATGGGCCCGAACGGCGCCGGCAAGTCCACCCTCGGCAATGTCCTGTCCGGCCGCGACGGCTACGACGTCACCGCTGGCAGCGTGCAGTTCGAAGATGGCGATCTGCTGGAGCTGGAACCGGAAGCACGCGCCGCCGCCGGCCTGTTCCTGGCCTTCCAGTACCCGGTGGAAATCCCCGGCGTCAACAACACCTACTTCCTGCGTGCCGCGCTCAATGCGCAGCGCAAGGCACGTGGCGAGGAAGAACTGGACTCGATGCAGTTCCTCAAGCTGGTCCGGCAGAAGCTGGCCGTGCTGCACCTGAAGGACGAGCTGCTGCACCGTGGCGTCAACGAAGGCTTCTCCGGTGGCGAGAAGAAGCGCAACGAGATCTTCCAGCTGGCCGTGCTCGAACCGAAGCTGGCGATCCTCGATGAGACCGACTCCGGCCTGGACATCGATGCGCTGAAGAGCGTGGCCGATGGCGTCAACGCGTTGCGTTCGCCGGAGCGTTCGTTCCTGGTCATCACCCACTACCAGCGCCTGCTCGACTACATCAAGCCGGACGTGGTGCACGTGCTGGCCGACGGCCGCATCGTCAAGACCGGCGGCCCGGAACTGGCACTGGAGCTGGAAGCCCACGGTTATGACTTCCTGAAGGACCGCGTGGTCCGCGAGGCCGCCAAGTAATGAATGCCCTGCTCGATTCACTGGCCGGCACCTTCTGCGGCAGCAAGGAGCGCGCCGAGCTGCTTGAAGCCGCACTGAAAACCGGCCTGCCCGCCGCCCGCAACGAGGCCTGGAAGTACACCTCACTGCGCCAGCTGGAGCGCCGCAGCTTCACTGCCGCGCCGCTGCAGGCCCCGGACATCGATGCCGCGCTGCTGGCCGACATCCCGTCGCCGCGCCTGGTCTTCGTCAACGGCCGCCACAGTGCTGCGCTCAGCGATCTGTCGTCGCTGGATGCAGGCGTGCAGGTGCGCACCTTGTCTGCCGTGCAGGCCGAAGAGCCCGAAGCGCTGCGTTTCCTTGGCCGTCGCTTCGAGCGCGCCGAGGAAGTGTTCGCCCAGCTCAATGCCGCACTCGCCGACGAAGGCGTGCTGGTGCAGGTCGCCGACGGCATCGTCAGCGAAACGCCGCTGCATCTGGTATTTGTCAGCGTGGCGGATTCCAGCGACCACGCCTGGCATCACCGTCACCTGATCGAGCTGCGCCGTGGCGCCGTGTTCGGTCTGGTCGAGCATCACCTGCAGGCTGGCGACAGCGCGCACCTGGACAACACCCTGGTCCACGTCCACATCGCCCAGGACGCCGTGCTGTCGCACGCCCGCGTGCAGGCCGACAGCGCGCGGGCCACCTCGCTGCTGCGCACCGACGCGGTATTGGCACGCGATGCCGAGTACCGCCGCATCGACCTGGAACTGGGTGCTGCGCTGAGCCGTCATGAGCTCAACGTGCGCCTGGAAGGCGACAACGCCAAGCTGACCGCCAATGGCGTGCTGCTGGGCACCGGCCGCCGCCATATCGACACCCGCCTGGGCATCGAGCACATCGCCAAGGACACCAGCGCCGAGCTGGTCTGGCGTGGCGTGGCGGCCAACCGCAGCCGCGTGGTGTTCCACGGCGGTATCGGCATCCGCGAAGGCGCCGATGGCACCGATGCCAACCTGTCCAACAAGAACCTGCTGCTGTCGGCCGACGCCGAGATCGATACCCAGCCGACGCTGGTGATCGACGCCGAAGAGGTCAAGGCGGCGCACGGTGCAACCGTCGGCCAGCTCGACGCCAACGCGCTGTTCTACCTGCGCTCGCGCGGCCTGCCGGCGGAAACCGCGCGCGCCATGCTCAGCGCTGCGTTCTGCCACGAGCCGCTGTCCGCGGTGGAAGGCGTCCTTACCGAAAAGCTGGCCCGCCACCTGGACCAGGCACTGCAACAGGCAGGCATGGCATGAACCTCAGTTCCCCGCGTCCGATCCACACTTCAGTTACCGCTCCCGATTGGGAGCGCGTGCGCGCCGATTTCCCGCTGCTGATGCGCGAAGTCAATGGCAAGCCGCTGGTGTATTTCGACAATGCCAACACCGCGCAGAAGCCGCTGTCGGTAATCGGCGCGGTGGACGAGTTCTACCGCCGTTACAACGCCAACGTCAGCCGCGCGGTGCATGCGCTCGGCACCGAAGCTACTGATGCCTACGAAGGCGCACGCACCAAACTGGCACGCTTCCTCAACGTGCGCAGCGATGAGCTGGTGTTGTGCAGCGGCACCACCTTCGCGATCAATCTGGTCGCGTATTCGTGGGCGTTGCCGCGTTTGAAAGCTGGCGATGTGATCCTGGTGTCGCGCATGGAACACCACGCCAACATCGTGCCGTGGCAGCTGGTCGCCGAGCGTACCGGCGCGACCATCCGCGTGGCCGAGATCAGCCCCGATGGCAGCCTCGACCTGGACGCGCTGCATGCAGCGATGACGCCGGAAGTGAAGCTGCTGGCGCTCACCCACGTCTCCAACGTGCTCGGCACCATCAATCCGGTGCGCGAGATCTGCCGCGAGGCCCGCAAGCGCGGCATCGTCACCGTGATCGACGGCTCGCAGGCCGCACCGCACCTGAGCGTGGACGTTGCCGCCATCGGCTGCGATTTC
Source organism: Stenotrophomonas sp. PS02298 (assembly GCF_029959445.1). Lineage (GTDB taxonomy): Bacteria > Pseudomonadota > Gammaproteobacteria > Xanthomonadales > Xanthomonadaceae > Stenotrophomonas. Next base: position 5,774 of record NZ_JASCOR010000125.1, read on the forward strand.
TACGTGGTGACCGGCCACAAGATGTGCGGCCCGACCGGCACCGGCGCGCTGTGGGCACGCCGTGAACACCTGCAGGACATGCCGCCCTTCCTTGGCGGCGGCGAGATGATCAAGGAAGTCAGCTTCGAAGGCACCGTATTCAACGATGCCCCGCACAAGTTCGAAGCCGGCACGCCGAACATCGCCGGTTTCATCGGCCTGGGCGTGGCGGTGGATTACCTGGAAGCGTTGGGCCGCGAACACATCGAAGCCCGCGAACAGGAACTGCTGGCCCACTTCACCGAAGAGCTGCAGCGGGTTGAAGGCCTGCGCATCTTCGGCACTGCGCCCAACAAGGCAGCGGTGGTGTCGTTCCAGATCGAAGGCGCGCATGCGCACGACCTGGCGACCCTGCTCGACCTGCAAGGCGTTGCCGTGCGCTCTGGCCAGCACTGCGCGCACCCGCTGCTGCAGTACTACGGTGTTGCGGCCACCTGCCGCGCTTCGCTTGCGTTCTACAACACGCATGAAGAGATCGAAGCCTTCATGGCGGCGTTGAAGAAAGTGCGCACCCTGTTGGGTTGAGCCGCGCTGGTTTTGTGGGAGCGGCGTGAGCCGCGAAGCCGATGGCACTACAAACCGAAATTCAAACAGCGAAAGCGCCCTCACCCCAACCCCTCTCCCGTAAACGGGAGAGGGGCTAAGGCGCACCGCTGGGTCTTTGTAGGAGCGGCGTGAGCCGCGAAGCCACAAATCCAACAGCACAAGCTCTACCCCTCCCCAGCCCTCCCCTTGCCTTCGGCAAAGGGAGGGAGCACATTGCTGGCTTCGACAGCATCCTCGGCACGGCATTCGCTCTGGTTGTGGGAGCGGCGTAAGCCGCGAAGCAAGCTTCGCTGCAGCTCTCGTTGACACCACGACCTGACAATCTGTCGGCTTCGCGGCTTACGCCGCTCCCACAAACCACCAGATCATCCCCGCTGCACAGCGCTGCTCACACATGTAATAATGCGAACAATTCGCATTTGCACAAACGATGAGCCCCGCGTCGTCTTCCCTCCTCGCCACCCTGTTCCGCGACCACCACCACTGGTTGCTGGCACGGCTGTGCAGGCAGGTTCGGTGCCGCTGGGACGCCGAAGACCTCACCGCCGAGACCTTCAGCCAGGTCGCCGCCTCGCGCACACCACTGACCAGCATCGACGAACCGCGCGCGTTCCTGACCACCATCGCCAAGCGCCTGCTGTTCCATCTGCGTCGGCGCCGTGATCTGGAACAGGCCTGGCTGGAGCAGTTGCGGCACAGCCCTGAAGCGTTTTCGCCCTCGCCCGAGGAGCGCGCACTGCTGCTGGAGACCGTGCTGCTGGTCGACCGCAGCATGCAATCGCTGCCGGCACCGGCGCGCGCCGCCTTCCTCTACAGCCAGCTCGACGGCATGGGCCACGAGCAGATCGCACAACAGCTTGGCGTATCGGTGCGCACGGTCGGTCGCTACCTGCGCCAGGCCTGGAGCTGCTGCCTGCAGGACCTGCAGCACACGGATCTGGCTCCATGAGCGGGCAAGCGGCGATGGAGGCTGCCATCGACTGGATGGTGCTGCTGCAATCCGGCAGCGCCGATGCGGACAGCGAACAGCAGCTGCAGCGCTGGCTCGACGCCTCAGCCGAACATCGCCAGGCCTGGCAGCAGTTGCAGGAGATCCAGGGCCGCTTCCAACGCCTGCGCGAGGTTGCCCGGCGTCACCCCGGCCAGGATCAACAGGCGCGCGAACTGCTGCTGCGTCCGTCGCGGCGTGTCGCGCTACGCTCGCTGGCGGCTTTTGCACTCACCGCTGGCGGCGCCGCGTTGCTGGCCGACCGCAAGTTCCCACTGCGCGAACTCAGCGCCGACCTGCGCACCGCCACCGGGCAACGCCGCCGCTTTGCACTGGATGACGGCAGCACACTCACGCTGGATGCACGCAGCGCGATGGACCTGGATTTTGGCGCCAGCCAGCGCCAACTGTGGCTGCGGCGTGGGCGCGCATTGCTGGACATCGCTGCCGATCCACGCCCCGTGCTGCTGCACAGCCTGCACGCAAGACTCAGCCTGTTGCGCGGCAGGTTCATGGTGGAGCGCTACGAGGCATCGACCCAGGTTGCCGCACTCAGCGATCACGTACTGATCGAGGACGAGCGCGGCCACAGCCAGCGCCTGCTGGCCGGGGAAAGTGCACGCATCGATGCCGGCGGCATCACCGCACTGGGCAGCAGCCCGGCGCAGCTGACCGATTGGCTGCACGGGCGGGTCAGCCTCGACAATGCGCCACTGCTCGATCTGGTCGAGCGCCTGCGCGCTTACCGCAGCGGCTTCCTGCGGGTGTCGCCAGAGGCCGCCGCATTGCGCGTGCAAGGCGTGTTCGCGCTGGATGACAGCGATCGCACGCTCGCCGCCCTGGCCGAAACCCTGCCCCTGATGATCCGTTTCTACGGCCCGGTCACCCTGATCGAAAAAAAATAGCGTGAGCGTGTCCGGTTTCTCGCCTTCGATACACATCCCTATCCGAAACCCTCTTTCGGAAGCCGTATCGATGTCCGCCTCCCCCCTGCTTCGCCCTTCCTGCCTTGCCCTGGCCCTGTCACTGGCCTGTGCCGTTCCGCTGGCCCAGGCGCAAGCCGCAGCCGCTGATGCGGCAGTGCTCGACTACCAGATCGCCGCCGGCCCGCTAGGCACCAGCCTCAACCGCATCGCCGCCAATGCCGGCCGCACCCTGTCGGTGGACCCCGCCCTGCTGCAGGGCAAGCAGGCAAAGGCCGTGCATGGCCAGTATTCGGTCGAACAGGCCGCCGCCCAGGCGCTGCAGGGCAGCGGCCTGCAGCTGGCCACCACCGCCAGCGGCGCGCTGACCGTACAGCGCGCGCCGGCCAACGGCGTGGAACGCATCGGCACGCTGCGGGTGCAGGGTGACCAGGGAAACCGAACCCAGCTGGGCGATGACAGCCGCAATTCAGCCGACACGCCTTACACCTCCGCGCAGTCCGGCGCGCACCTGTCGCTGCAGCAGATCGAGCGTTCGCGCGGCACCCAGGCCGGTGACATCTTCAAGAGCGTGGCCGGTGTCATCAATGGCGACAACCGCAACTCCGGCGCGCTCGATCTGAACATCCGCGGCATGCAGGGCTTCAACCGCGTGCCGGTGCTGATCGACGGCAGCCAGCAGCAGGTCACCGTCTACCGCGGCTATGCCGGCGTGGCCGGGCGCAGCTATATCGACCCGGACATGATTGGCGGCATCGACATCCAGAAGGGCCCGACCGGCGGTGCCGAAGGCGTCGGCGCCATCGGCGGCGTGGTCAGCATGCGCACCCTGAATGCCGAGGACATCATCAGCGGCGACAAGGACTGGGGCATCCGCCTGAAGGGTGGTTTCAGCGACAACTCCACCTCGCCGCCACCGGCCTTCACCACCGGCGGCCTGCGCAATGGCGGTCGCTTCGTCACCGACTGCGGTGGCGGTGAGATCTGCAGCCCCAAACCCCTGCCGACCGAATTTGCCGACGACACCGGCATGGACCGCCCATCCACCGGCAAGCCGACCGGCGGCAGTGGCAGCATCGCCGCCGCCAAACGCTGGGAGCACTTTGAAGTGGTGGGCGTGTTCGCACGCCGCAAGACCGGCAACTACTTCGCCGGCGAAGGCGGCCCGGACGCCCCGCAGCCGATCTTCAGCAACGAGCGCGTCACCAACATCTTCGGCTGGTGGACCGATTACACCAACGTCAGCTTCAGCGGACTCAACCGCTTCCGTGCCGGCGAAGAAGTGCTCAACACCTCGGTCGACAACCAGTCCTGGTTGTTCAAGGCGACCTGGAAGCCCAGCCCCGAGCAGGCGCTGGAAGTGGGCCGCATGAAGTACCAGAGCCGCTACGGCGAGCTGATGCCATCGGCCATCCTGCGTGGTGAAGGCGCGCTGCAATCGGCGCTCAGCGATGTCGATGCCGACACCTGGACCGCACGCTACCGCTGGCAGCCGGCCAACGAGCTGATCGACTTCAAGGCCAATGCCTGGCGCACCGCCCTGGACAACACCATCCGCAACGTCTACTCGTTCCCGACGCTGCCGCCCGAGTACACCTATATCGAGACCACCTACCGCCAGGCCGAGCGCTGGGGCATCGATGCCACCAATACCTCGCGTTTCATCACCGCCTGGGGCGACGTTGCCCTGCAGTACGGCTTCACCCACGGCAAGGAAGACGTGCATCCGATCAGCGCCAAGCAGAGCTTCAGCAGCAACAACGCCAAGCGTGAGGAAAGCAGCCTGTTCGCCAGCGCCGAGTGGGTGCCCACTGATTGGCTGAAATTCGATGCCGCGGTACGTCACACCCGTTACAAGAGCTATGACCGCGAGATCACCCGACTGCCATCGCAGACCCGGCCCATCACCTATACCGACGTGCACCTGCAGGGCAAGGCCAGCGGCAATGCGCCGATCGCGGCGATCACCTTTACTCCGTTCGAGGGCGTGCAGGTGTACGCACGCTATGCCGAAGCACTGCGCATGCCCGGCCTGTTCGAGACCAGCTCCGGCCCTGTGCCCACCACGTTCGCAATGGACCTGCGCCCGGAACACGCCAAGAACCGCGAGTACGGCATCAACCTGCTGCGCGACGGCCTGTTCGCCGAAGGCGACCAGGCTCGCCTGAAGCTGGCCTACTTCGACAACCACGTGAAGGATTACCTGACCCGCACCACCGTGCAATTGGAGGGTTGGGTGTCGTCACCGGTAATCGAGAATATCGACAACGCCGACTTCAAGGGCTACGAGATCACCGCCGAGTACCGCACGCCGCGCTTCTTCAGTGAGCTGTCCGGCAGCTATTACACCTATACCAACTTCTGCCACAGCGACCGCGCCTACCCGACCAAGTCGGAGCGCTGCCATCCGGGCGGCGTCACCGACAGTTATGCCAGCAACCATGTCCCGCCGCGCGCCTCCGGTGCGCTGACGCTGGGCACGCATCAACTGGACCAGCGCCTGACCGCCGGTGGCCGGCTCAGCTACACCGGCAACCGGCCGACCCTGCCGCGCGCCAGCAGCATCATCCCGGTGGTGGATTGGGGCTCCTACGTGCTGGTCGATCTGTTCGCCAACTACCGCATCAACGAGCACGTCGCGCTCGACCTGAGCGTCGACAACCTCACCGACCGCTACTACATGGACGCGATGACGTTGGGCCTGATGCCCTCGCCGGGCCGCACCGTGCGCATGGGCTTCACCGTCAACTTCTGAGGAACCGCAAATGTCCGCTTCCCCAATGCTGCTGGAACTCAGCCGCAGCCAACGTTTGAAGGCCGCCACCCACGGTACCCACGAGCGGCTGGACCAACGCATCATGCGCGGCGAACCGTTCGCCTCGCTGGAAAACTACCGGCGCTTCCTGCGCGTGCAGTACCGCTTCCACCGCGATCTGGCGGTGCTGTATTCGCTGTCTTCGCTGCAAGGCCTGTTGCCGGACCTGGCCGAACGCCAGCGGCTGCAGCAGCTGCAGCAGGATCTGCTCGACCTGGGTGAAGCCCTGCCCGCCGACGACCATGCAGCCCTGAGCAGCGACATCGACCCGGCCACCGCGCTGGGTTGGCTGTACGTGGTCGAAGGCTCCAACCTCGGCGCTGCCATCCTGTTCAAGCTGGCAGCGAAGATCGGCCTGGATGCCAACCACGGCGCGCGCCACCTGGCCGGACATCCGGACGGCCGCGCGCGTCATTGGCGGCGCTTCACCGAAGCACTGGATGGCAACGCGCTGGATGCCGAGCAGGAGCAGCGCATGGTGGCCGGTGCCACCGCGGCGTTCCAGCGCGTGCATGGCTACGTCGAGCAGGCCTTTGCCGACTGAGATGGAAGCAACGCTGAGCACCGCTCCAGTCCCGCCACGGCGCAACCGCGCCGTGCGCGTGGGCTATCTGCTGCTGGGCATGTTGATGGTGGCACTGGGCATCATCGGCGCATTGCTGCCGGTGATGCCCACCACCATCTTCATGATCCTGGCAGCCGCCTGCTTCGGCCGTTCCTCGCCGCGCTTTGAACGCTGGTTGCTGCAGCACCCGCAGTTCGGCCCGCCATTGCGGCTGTGGCGTGAGCAGGGTGCGATGTCCAAGCGCGCCAAGGCGTTTGCCTGCGGCGGCATGGCGCTTGGCTTTGCGATGTTCTGGTACTTCGCGCATCCATCGCTGCTGCTGTGGCTGGCGGTTGCGGTCGGCATGGGTGGCTGCGCGCTGTATCTGTTGACCCGGCCGCTGCCGCGTGGCGTGGCCGACGTTCCATCCCCGGAGTCGGAAGAGCGCGCTATCCGCTCGATCGCCGCAACCGTCACCGTGCTGCTGCACGTCGGCCTATTCGCTCTGCTGCTGTGGAGCCGGGCGCCATCAATCGATCCTCCATTGATGGAACCGGCCGAGCGCACGCAACTGGTGATGCTGCCACCGCGCGCACCGGAGCAGCCGCTGGAAGAAATCGTTGCCCCAACACCTTCCGCTGCGGCCTCGGCGGAGAAACAGAAGCCGGAACCGCCGCGCCCGCTGCCACCGTCGCCACCACGCGCCAACGCCAACTGGGTGGTTCCGCCACCCGCACCACCACAACCGGTGCAGCAGGCGCTGGCCCCGCAGCAGCAGGAAGCTTCGATCGCCGCAGCACCGCTGACCCCACCGCTGCCGCCCGGGCCGAGTGCTGCCACCCCCGGCAAGGACAGCTGGGAAGGCCGGGTCATGGCCAAGCTGGAACGGCATCGCCGCTATCCCAATGCCGCCCGCGCGCGCCGCGAACAAGGCGTCGCCCACATCCGGGTCAGCCTCGCCCGTGATGGCTCGGTGCTGTCATTGGCGTTGGAGCAGACCTCCGGTTCGGCCATGCTCGATCAGGCCGCATTGGATACCTTCCGCCGTGCAGCGCCATTGCCGGCGGTGCCGGAAGCACGCAAGGCGCCGCTGGAGCTGTCGTTCCCGGTCGAGTTCTTCATGCGTTGAGCGCAAGGCAAACGACGCACTGGTAGGAGCGGCGTAAGCCGCGAAGCTGAAAATCCAACAGCAAAAGCGCCACCCCTCCCCACCCCTCCCCTTGCCTGCGGCAAAGGGAGGGAGCGAAGCCCGGCAAACGCTTCACCTATCCGGCAAACGCTTCACCTGTAGTGCCGAGCCATGCTCGGCAAGGGCTTCACCGGTAGAGCCCCAGCCGAGCATGGCTCGGC
>NZ_JASCOR010000126.1 GCF_029959445.1 Stenotrophomonas sp. PS02298
GAGCCATGCTCGGCAGCGGCCTTCCTGGTAAAGCCTCTGCCGAGCATGGCTCGGCACTACAGATGGAGCTTCAGGCCTTCAGCTTTAGCCCCTCTCCCGTGTACGGGAGAGGGGGTGGGGTGAGGGCGGCTTTTCGCTGGTAAAACCCCTGCCGAGCATGGCTCGGCACTACAAATAGGGCTTTCAGGCCTTCATGCTGCCGGTATCGATGTAGCGCTGGTGCCAGGACAGTGCTTCCGGCAACAGGTGCGGCGTGTGCTTGCCGTAGCTGTCGCGGCAGGCGCGGTCGAAGTAGTCGTTGAGCTGGTCGCGGTAGTCCGGATGCGCGCAGTTGTCGATCACCTGGCGCGCACGTGCACGCGGCGGCAGGCCGCGCAGATCGGCCAGGCCCTGCTCGGTGACGATGATCGAGACATCGTGCTCGGTGTGGTCCACATGGCTGACCATCGGCACGATCGCCGAGATCGAACCGCCCTTGGCCATCGACGGGCTCAGGAAGGTGGACAGGAAGCCGTTGCGGGTGAAGTCACCGGAACCACCGATGCCGTTCATGATGCGGCTGCCCATCACGTGGGTGGAATTGACGTTGCCGTACAGGTCGACCTCGATCATGCCGTTCATGCCGATGCAGCCGAGGCGGCGCACCAGTTCCGGATGGTTGGAGATCTCCTGCGTGCGCATGATGATGCGCTCGCGGTAGAACTTGATGTTGCGCTTGAACTCTTCGTTCGCCTCCGGGCTCAACGCGAAGCCGGTGCACGAGGCGTACTCGAGCACGCCGGACTTGAGCAGGTCCAGCATGCCGTCCTGGATCACCTCGGTGAACGAGGTGAGCCCGCGCAGGCCGCTTTCAGCAAGACCAGCCAGCACCGCATTCGGGATATTGCCCACACCCGACTGCAACGGCAGCAGGTTGGCCGGCAGGCGGCCCTTGGCCACTTCGTGCTTGAGGAATTCGATCAGGTAGCCGGCGATCTGGCGGCTGTCTTCATCGATCGGCTTGAACGGGCTGTTGCGGTCCGGCCCATTGGTGCGCACTACGGCCACGATCTTGTCCGGGTCCACGTCCAGCGTGGTCTGGCCGATGCGATCGTTGGCGTGGATCAAGGGGATCGGCTTGCGGTGCGGCGGCAACGCGGTGCCGTAGTAGATGTCGTGCATGCCCTCGATGTCCGCGGGCTGCCACTCGTTGACCTCGATGATCACTTTCTTGGCCAGGTCCAGCCAGGTCTTGTTGTTGCCGACCGAGGTGGAGGGCACCAGCGAACCGTCTTCGCGGATCGCCGAGACTTCGACGACCGCGGTATCGATCTCACCGTAGAAGCCAAACCACACGTGCTGGGCAACGTGGGAAAGATGGATGTCGATGTAGTCCAGCGTGCCTTCGTTGATGCGCTTGCGCGCATCCGGATCGGTCTGGAACGGCATGCGCATGGCGATGGCGTCGGCCTTGGCCAGCGCGCCATCCAGTTCCGGGGCGGTCGAAGCGCCCGTCATCAGCTTGATCTTGAACGGCTGGCCGGCGGCGTGAACCTCTTCAATGCGCTGCGCCAGCGCCAGCGGTACCGCCTTGGGATAGCCGGAACCGGTGAAGCCACTCATGGCCACGGTTTCGCCGGGCTGGATGAAGGCCGCGGCTTGTTCGGCGGAAACGATGCGGTCGCGCAGGCGCGGGTCCAGGATGCGTTCGACAGACATGACGACTACGGTTTGTTGGGGGGATGCCTGATTATCGCCCTTCGGCGTGAACAGGGGGGTTGGACCTTCGTGGAATGGTCTTTACGGCGCCATTGCTCTTGTACTCCCCAGTATTGTTTTGCACTGCAGCGTGCAAGTTGTTTGCGCACCCGGCAGGATCGCCCTGCATCCCGACGTGGGGGAGGGAGCAAGGCCCGCTGACAGTTCGCTGTCAGCGGGCTTTTTTATTGCCTGATCGGCGGAGATGGCGACTTCTGCGCCGCAGATGCCAGAATCGCGGAATGAATCAAATTGCCCCCGCAGCACCTGAATCCATTCAGCCAGTAATCGAACGTGCCTTGGCCCGGCTCAAGCTGGCCGCTTCCGATCCGGCGCAATGGCCGCAATCAGAGGCCTTCGAGGCTGGTTTGCGGCAGCTGGCGGTTACCAGCGATTTCGCCATCGATACCCTGTGCCGGCAACCGGAGCTGCTGCAATTGCTGGCTGCGGCCGATCCAGCGCCGCTGCCGCTTCCCGAGCTGGACCCGCTGCAGCCCACCGCTTGGCCGACCCAGCTGCGGCGCTACCGCGCTGCGGCCTCGACCCGGTTGATCTGGCGCGACCTGCTTGAACTCGATGACGTCGATGCCACCCTGGCGGGCGCTACCCGCCTGGCCGAGGAATGCCTGCAGCTGGGCCTGGAGGCGCTGGAGCAGGAGTTCGCCAGCCGCCACGGCGTGGTTCGCGACGCCGATGGCAGCGCGCAGCGGCTGGTGGTGTTCGGGCTGGGCAAGCTGGGCGGCGGCGAGCTGAACTTCTCCTCCGATATCGATCTGGTCTACGCCTACCCGCATAACGGCGAGTCCGACGGCGCGCGTCCGCTGGCGGCCGAGGAGTATTTCGCGCGGCTCGGCCAGCGGCTGGCGCGGCTGCTGGACGAAACCACCGCCGAAGGCTTCAGTCACCGCGTCGACCTGCGCCTGCGCCCGTTCGGCACCGCCGGTCGGGTTGCCCTGTCGTTCGCCGGCATGGACCAATACTTCCAGCGCGAAGGCCGTGACTGGGAGCGCTATGCCTGGATCAAGGCGCGCGCGGTGGCCGGCGACATCGCCGCTGGCGAGGCCTGGCTGGAGACGCTGCGGCCCTTCGTCTACCGCCGCTACCTCGACTTCACCGCACTCGATGGACTGCGCGAGATGAAGGCGGCGATCACCGCCGAAGTCGCGCGCAAGGACCGGTTGGACGATATCAAGCGCGGCCCCGGCGGCATCCGCGAGATCGAGTTTCTTGCGCAGGCACTGCAGCTGATCCGTGGCGGCCGCGAGCCGGCGCTGCGCGAGCGACGCCTGCTGCCAGCCCTGCGCGCGCTGGTCGAAGGCGGGCAGATGGCAGCCAGCGATGGCGATGACCTGATCCAGGCCTACCGTTTCCTGCGCCGCGTCGAGAACCGCCTGCAGATGCTGCGCGACGCGCAGACCCATTGCCTGCCAAACGACGCGCTGGATCGCAGCCGCGTCGCCTTCGGCCTGGGCTATGCGGATTGGGATGCCTTGCTTGCGGCGCTGGACGAGCAGCGCGAACGCGTCAGTGTTGAATTCGGTGCATTGCTTGCGCCGCGCCAAGGTCAGGCGGCACCGGATGTGTTGTCCAGCTATTGGCGGGTTTTGCCCGGCGGCGGCAGCGCCGAAGTGCTGGCCGAGGCCGGCTTTGCCGACGCCAATGGCGCCGATCAATCGCTGCGCGAGTTTGCCCAGTCGCTGGGGGTGAAGTCGTTGTCCGACAATGCGCGTGCGCGCCTGGACCGGGTGCTGCCGGCGCTGCTGCATGCGGCTACCCGTTCGCCGCAGCCCGATGCGGCGCTGCGGCGCGTGCTCGGCCTGCTGCAGGCCATCCTGCGCCGCACCAGCTATCTGGCGCTGCTGGACGAGCAACCCAGCGCCTTGACCCGATTGGTCAACGTGCTGGCACGCAGCGCGCTGTTGTCCGAACGGCTGGTGGCGTTCCCGCTGCTGCTGGACGAGCTGCTGGATACCCGCGTTGCCGGGCCGATGCCGGAGGCGCAGGAAATGCAGGACGCCTGCGCCGCCGCCTTGCAGATAGATGACCCGGAAGCGGCGCTGCGCGCGCTCAACGAAGTGCGGCTTGCGCTGAGCTTCCGCATGGCCCTGGCCTTCCACGATGGCCGCCAGCGTGCGGTGGACTGCACGCAGCAACTGGCGCAGCTGGCCGACGCGGTGGTGGTGACCGTGCTGCAGATGGCGCATGCGGACATGCTGCAGGCGCATGGTGAAGTGCCGGGCGGACGCTTTGTGATCATCGGTTACGGCAGCCTGGGGGGCGTCGAGCTGGGCTTTGGTTCGGACCTGGACCTGGTGTTCCTGTACGACAGTCCGGCTGGCATCGACGGTAGCGACGGCCCGCGTCCCTTGGACAGCGGCCGCTGGTTCGCGCGTCTGGCGCAGAAGGTGATGGCCCTGCTCGGTGCCGTGACCGCTGCCGGTCGCCTGTACGACATCGATGTGCGCCTGCGCCCGGACGGCGGCAAGGGTGCGCTGGTGTCCTCGTTGGCCAGCTATACCGAGTACCAGCGCGAGCGCGCCTGGACCTGGGAGCACCAGGCGCTGGTACGCGCACGCGGCGTGGCCGGTGATGCATCGCTGTTGTCCGACTTCGAACGGGTGCGCGCTGACACCCTCGGCCGTGCGCGTGAGCACGAGACCTTGTTCGGCGATGTGCTGAAGATGCGTGCACGCATGCGCGCTGAACTGGACCGCAGCGATGCCGGGCGGCTGGACTTGAAGCAGGGCGCGGGCGGCCTGGTCGACCTGGAGTTCGTGCTGCAGACCGGCGTGCTGTCGCAGGCGCAGCACACGCCGTCGCTCTGTGAGCCGAGGGAGACTCCGTTGCTGATCTCCGCGTTGGCCGCTGCAGGCTGGTTGCCGGCTGCGACGGCCGAGGCCCTGCACGAGGCGCACGCCACGCTGCTTGATGCGGGCCTGAGCTGCACCCTGGACCGGCGCCCGCGTATTGCCATCCCAACGCCCGAGATCGAAGCGGCGTGTGCGGCGATCAGTGCCGCAGCAATCGCGCAGGGCCTGCCGTTCGAGCCGGGCAAGCGCGCGGAGTGATGTTGGGAAGCAGCCCGGCTTGGTTCCGGGCTGCAGCGATCAGCGCGGAGTGCCGCGCAGCGGCGCCATCTTCCACAGCAGCGCACGGAACGGCGCCAACAGGCACACGCCGATGGCCAGCTTCACCGCCAGATCGCCTGCGGCCCAGCTGACCCACGGCAGTTGCGAACCGGCAAAGGCGATCGACCAGAAGATCGCGGTATCCACGGTGGCGCTGCAGGTGGTGGCTACCATCGGTGCGCGCCACCAGTTGCCGGCACGCAGCCGGTCGAACACGGTGATGTCCAGCAACTGGGCAACGATGAAGGCCGAGCACGAGGCCACCGCGATGCGTGGCGTGGCGATCCATACCGACAGCACCACCGCCACCGCGAAGCCGGCCCAGGCCACACGGCGCGCCGCCTGCGGGCCGAAGCGGCGATTGATCAGATTGCTGACCAGGAAGGCGATCGGGTAGCTGAAGGCGCCCCAGGTGAGCCAGTCATTGATCGGGTACTGCACCAGCACATTCGAGCCCAGCACCACGGCACCCATTGCCAGCACGGCCAGCAGCAGCGAGGTGGGGGTGAGCGGGGCGAAGCGGATGGACGGATGTGAGGACATGAACGGGCACTGGCAGCGCCGCTAGGCACTGCATCGATAGAAGAGGGGAAGGGCCGTGCCCGGGAGGGCAGGTCAGTGGTCATTGTAGCGGGTGTGGCCGAGACGGATGTCAAGGCGGCAGGAGTGCACATTGCCAGCAACCAAGCAGACTGAGCCCCTCTCCCGTTCACGGGAGAGGGGTTGGGGTGAGGGCAGCTTTCTGCTTGTGCTTATGGCCCTGCCTGTATGAATGTTTCAAAAAGCCCAAAACCAAAGCCCCTCATCCGCCCTTCGGGCACCTTCTCCCGCAAGCGGGAGAAGGTTGTAATCAGGCATTTCCACGATCTGAAAGCACCAGCACTGCAGCCTCAAAGCTTCCCGCTATGACTCACCGACGCCGCTTCAATCGCCGGCACAAAGGTCAGCACGGCGCCATCTTCCGCACGCACCATCCAACCCGCACCCTGCGGGCTTGGTGTAAACGCCACGGTCTGCCCGAGCACGAAGTTCCCTGCGGGATTGTCCTCGCGCTGGGGCCAATGCAGCGATGCGGTGTTGGCCGCATCCAAAGGATCAGCCAGCGCCACGCTGCGGCCGCCATCGGCGTCCTGGGTGATCGCCTCGACCTTCATGTCCGGCAGCGTGCCGGCGCTGACGCGGCGCGCCTGGCGCTCTCCGGCGGCGGTGGAAGACTTGTCAGCAACCGATGCCACCAGCAGCAACGGTGCGGACACCAGCATCGATGCACCGGCCGAGGTCACCAGCGTGGAGACCTCGGAGCGGTTGAGGTCGGCGCCAGCGTGGGCGGGTGCAATCACCAACATGGCGCTGATGGCTGCGGCGCAGGCCAACTGGCAAAACATGGATGTCATACGGTGTTCCTCGAGTACAGCGAATGGGGAATCAAAGCGTGCGGGTGCGGCTCTCATCCACCGCTTCGATGGTTGGCACGAACGCCAATGCAGCGCCCTCCGGGTTACGCAGCATCCAACCAGCGCCCTGCGGGCTCGGCTGGAAAGCGACCTTGCTGCCAACCGTGAAACCGGCCGCCGGATCATCTTCACGCTTGGGCCACTGCAGGGTGGCGCGGTTCTCCGCATTGGCCGGATCTTCCAGGGTGACGCGACGGCCGCCATCGGCCGCGGTCTCGATCGACTTCACTTCCAGATCCGGCAGCGGGCCGGCGCTGGCGCGACGCTTCTCCTCGCGGCGCTCGCTGGATTCCCTGGACATGTCAGCTGCGCCGCGCACACCGGCCGCGGACAGGAAGATCGGGCCGGATACCACCATCACCACGCTGGAACCCGTCACCAGCACGGAGGCTTGTGAGCCGTTGATTTCGCCTGCATGGACTTCACCCGTGCCGAGGCCAAGGCTGGCGGCGATGGCAAGGGCGAGGACGCCGCTGTTGAACAAATGCTTCATGGAGTAGCTTCCTGCTGAAGTGTGGGGGTTTGCGTGTTGCTTCCGGTCACCGCCGGCACGGGTGTTTGATGGGCGACGGCAAGTTCGCGTTCGAGCGCACCGCTGCGGTGCAGGAAGTCGAACACCGATTCCACCGTCACCACCGAGTAATTGCCGGAAATGCGTTCACTGGCCGGGTGGTCGGTGACCGCCACGTTGTCGGCAAGGAAACGCGCACCCAGCCGCTTGCCGATGCCGATATGCATGCGTGATGGCGCATAGTCCTTCTGCTTGAGCCAGGCCAAGGCGGTGTCGCGGTCAGTGAGGGGCGAGTCGCCTGCGGCCTGCGCCATTGCCGCCGCGGCGACTTCCAGTATCCATTGGTTGGAGTTCTGGTACTCGCTGCTGCCGGGATAGGCCAGCATGCTGTAGCGCGGCTCATGCAGCGCACGTGCCTGTGGCGCTGCACCGGCGAGCAATGTCTTCAGTGCGGCGCGGACTTCCGGCGTGGGAATGCCAACCCGCAGGTCGGTGGTGATCGAGCTCTCGCCGACCAGGTTGACCAGGCCTTCGCGGTACAGGTCCGAGCTGTCGGTCTTGCAGCGGTTGAGCAGGTGCACCACGTCCCAGCTGCCGCTGTCATTGCGGACGAGGAAGGCCAGGTGGCTGTGACGCAGCCCGTACTTGCTCAGGTCCTGGCCGCCGCGCGCAGCAATGGCCACATCCACGTCGGGCATTGCATCGAGCGTATCGGCGGTGACCGCGGCCATGTCGAACATGGCGGCAATCGTGGTCGGCGGCGGATAACGCGGACTGCAGGCCGGTTGCGCGAATGCCGGGGCGGCGAGGGTGGCCAGGCTCAGTGAGACTGCCAGCAATAGTGTGGTGCGGGGTTTCATCGGCGCGCATCCTTGCATGGTGCTTGGGAAATATTCGTTAGGAGCCTGCGCTGGCGCGCGCTTGCTGGCTACCCATGCCGGGATTTTCGTTCAAGGCTGCTTCCATTGCGCATGCAGCAGGCCGGAAACCGCGAAACAGGCTGGCGCATCCTTGTTGGACAGCACGATCACCGTCTCGCCGGTTGCCGGGTAATGGCGCACGTCGGTGCAGACACCGTCCGTGCTGCCGCCGTGGCCCCAGCGGAAGTCGCGGGCCGGCACGTCCTTGCCGTAGCCGGTGGCAAAAAAGCCCAGTCCCATGAACTCGCGCTGGGTCTGGGTGGCCTGTTCAAACAGTGCTGCTGGCAGCAGCTTGCCGGCATTCAAGGACTGCACGAAGCGGAACATGTCACGCGCGCTGCCCACTTCGCCGCCGGCGGGCAGGCCTCGCCTGGGTTGGGTGGCGCAGTTGCGCACGCGCTTGCCATCCACGTCCACATAGGCCCGTGCAAGATCGGCGGCGGGGTCGTCGCAGGCCACGAAGCCGGTGTCCTGCATGCCGGCCGGTTGCAGCACGTGCTGGCGGATGTAGCTCTCGAAGTCCTGCCCGGAGAGGACTTCCAGCATCCGCCCCAATACCAGGTAGCCGAAGTTGCCGTACTTCTGCGCGCTGCCAGGCGCGAACTCCGGTGCACGCCCGGCATGCAGCGCGACCATGTCCTCCAGGCTGTGCAGGCGCGCGCGATCGGCACTGTGTTCGGCGCCAAACAATTCATCGATATCCCCCGCACCGGAGCTGTGCGTCAACAGCTGGCGCACGCTGACCTCATTGGCGAACTGGCGGTTGGGGTAGTCCTTGAGCACCTCACCGACCTTGCTGTCCAGGCTGAGGCGACCGGCGGCGATCTGCTGCAGGATCGCCACGCTGGTGAACATCTTGCCGGCCGAGGCCAGGTTGAAGCGGTCACTCACCTGCAGCGGTGTTTCCTGCTGCTCATCGCGCGCGCCATAGGCTTTCTCGAATACCACCTCATCGCCGCTGGCGATCAACACCGTCCCCGAGAACTGCCCGGCGGCCTGCAGCCCCAGTGCAAAGCCATCCAACTGTGCCAGCGCTTCAGCGCTGGGCGCCTGCGCGGCAGTGGCAGTGGCAGTGGCAATCCAGGGCAACGCAGCGACCAGCAACGGGGCAAGACGCAGCAGGCGAGACGTAGCAGCTGGATGCTTCAGTGGCTGGCGCATGGTCGGGCCCGGGCTGGAGATGGCCAGAACATAACATCGCCCATTACTGCTGACAGTCTGCAAGCAGGGCCCCAGCAGCGGATAATGGCGCCATGTCGCCTACCAAATCCCCCGTGCGGGCCATCGTCTGGATGCTGGCCGCTGTCGCTTTCTTCTCCTGCATGGACGCTGGCATGAAGATGCTGTCCAGCAGTTATCCGACCTTGCAGGTCACCATGCTGCGTGGTGCCGCCTCGTTGCCGTTCGTCCTTGTCTGGGTGCTTGCCACCGCCGGTCCGCGCTCGATCATCCCGGTGCGTTGGGGCCTGCATCTGCTGCGTGGCGTGCTCGGCATGGTGATGATCGGTTGCTTCGTCTATGCGCTGCGGACCTTGTCGCTGTCCACCGCCTACACCATCTACTTCGTCGCGCCCTTGCTGGTGGCGGCACTGTCGGTGCCCCTGCTGGGGGAGCATGTGGGGCCGCGGCGTTGGGTCGCCATCGGCATCGGCCTGATCGGCGTGTTGGTGGTGCTGCGGCCGGGCGTGGATGGTTTCATCTCGTTCCCGGGCCTGATGGTGCTGCTGGCGGCGACGGCCTATGCGATTGCTGCAGTGACGGTCAGCCTGTTGACGCGTACGGATACGCCGCAATCAATGGTGGTTTGGTTCCTGTTGATCATGGCGATCGGTGCCGGCTTGCTGGCCTGGCCGCAGTGGCAGCCGCTGCAGTGGAAGCACGCCGCGCTGATTGCCGGCATGGGCCTGGCGGGGGCGCTGGGCCAGATCGCGCTGACCCGCGCGTTCCAGCTGGGCCAGGCCTCGATGATCGCACCGCTGGAATACACCGGCCTGGTCTGGGTGATCGGCTGGGATGTGCTGCTCTGGCAGAAGCTGCCTGACCGTTGGACCTGGATCGGCGCCGGCATCATCGTCGCCAGTGGCCTGTACCTGCTGCACCGTGAACGGGTGCAGCGGGCGCAGCGGCCAGATCAGATTGATCATCCCTGAAAGCCAACCCCTCCCCAGTCCTCCCCTTGGCTTCGCCAAAGGGAGGGGGCGTAGTGCCGAGCCATGCTCGGCTGGGGCTTTAGCGGCAGACTCAAGCGGCGTCAGCCGCGAAGCTGGCGATGCCGGATGAACGGTCATTACCGCGATCTGGTGGTTTATCTGCTTCGCGGCTCACGCCGGTCCCACAAACAGCACTACCATAGCCCCGATCGGTTTCACTTAGAACCAAAAGGAATAAGATTCCGGTTTGCGGCACGCGCGCCGATGGCCCGGCGCTGCTAGGCTGCACGCCCCCTTCTCATGCCCACCGGTTGCCCTGGCAGTGATCGAGTTCCAGCACCTGCAGAAAGCTTATGCCGTCGACGGCCGCGCGATCACCGCGCTGCATCCGCTCGACCTGAAGATCCAGGCCGGCGAAGTGTTCGGCATCATCGGCCACTCCGGTGCCGGTAAATCGACCCTGATCCGCCTGATCAACCGCCTCGAAGAACCGAGCGGCGGGCGGGTGCTGATCGATGGCGAGGACGCCACCGCACTGGATGCCGGCGGTCTGCGCACACTGCGCCGGCGCATTGGCATGATCTTCCAGCACTTCAACCTGCTGTCGGCGCGTACCGTCGCCGCCAACGTGGCCTTTCCGCTGGAACTGGCCGGCACACCCAAGGCCGAGATCGACGCCCGCGTGGCCGAGCTGCTGCGCATGGTCGGGCTGGAAGAGCATGCGGCCAAATACCCCTCGCAGCTGTCCGGCGGGCAGAAGCAGCGTGTCGGCATTGCCCGCGCGTTGGCCACGCGCCCGCAGATACTGCTGTGCGACGAGGCCACCAGCGCGCTGGACCCGCAGACCACCGCCTCGGTGCTGGCGCTGCTGGGCAAGATCAACCGCGAGCTTGGCCTGACCATCGTGCTGATCACCCACGAAATGGATGTGATCCGCCGCGTCTGTGACCGTGTTGCGGTGCTTGATGCCGGCCACATGGTGGAGATGGGCCCGGTTTCCGAGGTGTTCCTGCATCCCAGGCACACGACCACCCGCCGTTTCGTGTCCGAGTCCGAACATGTGGACGAAGGCGAGCAGCTGCGTGATTTCGCTGCCGTCGGTGGCCGCATCGTGCGCCTGACCTTCCTTGGCGAGGGCACGTACGAACCCCTGTTGGGGCGCATCGCCCGTGATACCGGGGTGGACTACAACATCCTTACCGGCCGCATCGACCGCATCAAGGACACGCCCTACGGCCAGCTGACCGTAGCCTTGGTTGGCGGTGACCAGAATGCCGCGCAGGCGGCCTTCGTCGCCGCCGGTGTGCATGTCGAGGAGCTGCGCCGATGATCATTGCAACTGCCACTGAAGGCTTCTTCCGCCATCTGGACGCGGGCAAGTGGGCCGATATCGGCCAGGCCACGATCGACACCTTGCTGATGCTGGCCGGCTCGTTGCCGCTGACGTTGGCGATTGGGTTGCCACTGGGCGTGCTGCTGTTCCTGACCGGCTCGCCGCAGCTGCACCGCAAGCCGGTGGTTTACGGCATCACCGCCTTGTTGGTGAACCTGCTGCGCTCGGTGCCCTTCATCATCCTGATGATCGTGTTGATTCCGGTGACGCTGGCGATGATGGGCACCTCCCTGGGCGTGCGTGGCGCCATCCTGCCGTTGGTCGTTGGTGCTGCGCCGTTCTACGCGCGTCTGGTTGAAACAGCCCTGCGTGAAGTCGACCGTGGCGTGATCGAAGCCAGCCAGGCGATGGGCGCGACCACCAAACAGCTGGTCTTCAAGGTGCTGCTGCCGGAAGCGCGGCCGGGCCTGATTGCCGGCGCCACCGTGACCACCATCGCCTTGATCGGTTTCACCGCGATGGGTGGTGCGATCGGCTCCGGCGGCTTGGGCGACCTGGCCTTCCGTGACGGCTACCAGCGTTCGCACACCGACGTGGCCCTGGTCACCGTAGTCTTGCTGCTGGTGCTGGTGCAGCTGCTGCAGATGCTCGGCGACCGTCTGGTTACGCATTACAGCCGCAAGTAATGGAATGACCGCAGGCCGGCACGCAGCGTGCCGGCCTGTTAGCGTATGTCCACACCATCCTTCCCCACGGGATCTGTTACCGATGAAAAAGCTGCTCACCTTTCCCCTGATTGCCGTCGTGCTGGCCCTGTCGGCCTGCGGCAAGCCTGCCGCCGATGAGTCCAAGCTGGTGGTTGCTGCCACCGCCGTGCCGCACGCCGAGATCCTGGAAGTGGTCAAGCCGCTGCTGGAAAAGGAAGGCGTCAAGCTCGACGTGCGCGTGTTCAACGACTACGTGCAGCCCAACGACCAGCTGGTGCAGAAGCAGGTGGACGCCAATTACTTCCAGACCGAGCCTTACCTCAAGGCCTACAACCTGGACCGCAAGACGGATCTGGTCACCGTCACCGGCGTGCACATCGAACCGTTCGGTGCCTATTCGCGTCGTTTCAAGTCGCTGGCCGAACTGCCCAACGGCGCCGACGTGGTCATCCCGAATGACCCCAGCAACAACAGCCGCGCGCTGATCCTGCTGGACACTGCGGGCGTCATCAAGCTCAAGGACCCGAGCAACGCGCTGTCCACCCAGCGTGACATCACCGAGAACCCGAAGCAGCTCAAGTTCCGCGAGCTGGACTCGGCGATGCTGCCGCGCGTGCTCGACCAGGTCGACCTGGCCCTGATCAACACCAACTACGCGCTGGACGCCGGCCTGAATCCGACCAAGGACGCACTGGCGATCGAGAGCAGCGATTCGCCGTACGTGAACTTCCTGGTCGCGCGTCCGGACAACAAGGACGACGCCCGCGTGCAGAAGCTGGCCAAGGCCCTGACCAGCCCGGAAGTGAAGGCCTTCATCGAGCAGAAGTACAAGGGCGCGGTATTGCCGGCGTTCTAAGCCGCACCGCGGGGCCGGGACTGCACTGTAGTGCCGAGCCATGCTCGGCAAGCAGATCCAATGTAGTGCCGAGCCGTGCTCGGCAGGGGCTCTCCCGATAACCCATGTAGGAGCGGCGTAAGCC
>NZ_JASCOR010000127.1 GCF_029959445.1 Stenotrophomonas sp. PS02298
ACTCGACAATCTGCCGAACCGCCTCGATCTTGAACTCATCCGTGTAACGCTTCGTACTCATAACCACCTCCGCGTAAGCCATAGTTTATGGCTGCGAGGTGTCTACGAAATCCTGGGCGATTCAAACAGATGGGAAGAAGTGAAGCGAGGCGGTGATGCCGCGATCAAACGCTGGATTGACGATCAATTGCAAGGGCGGACATGCACAATTGTTTTGGTTGGTGCGGAAACGGCAAATCGACCCTGGATTCGGTATGAGATTGAGCAGTCATGGAACAGCGGAAAGGGACTCTTGGGGATACGTGTCCATAAGCTCTTGGACCACAACCAGCAACCATCAGTGGCAGGGGCCAATCCGTTCGACTCATTTACCTTGAACGACGGTAGAAAGCTATCTTCCGTCGTCCGCGTCTACGATCCGCCGGGAGGCACCAGTAGCGCGGTCTATACCTCCATCAGCGACAACCTGTCGAATTGGATCGAAGCAGCGATCGCCGCTCGCTAGAAGTCAGAAATCTCGTCAAAACAACGATCCGGTACTCATTGGGTGTCCATAGAGTTCCGAGATTTGCGTCTGGAACTGTGTCTGTCCTCCGTAGCTAGGATGCCTCACGCAAATCACCGGTACAGAGTCCGTGATGCGATGGGCCGCAGCGGTGGCATCATTGCCGATGGCAACGATGCGAGAAGGCTTCAGTAAGACAATGAGTTGTTGGAGCAGTTCTTCGCCGGCGCGTCTTTCGTGCGCGTTGTGCTGGCGGTTGGTGAATGGATCTCCGGATTCATGCGGATGAAGGGGAAAGACATTCCAGAGGAAGATGCGAGCATCAATGTGCTCCAGCATGCCCCATATGACAGCCGCGGTTCGTTCAGCTACAGCACTTCCTATCGTCGGCCGCTCAGGGATCAGATCGAGATTCCAGCGCCTGGCATGCTGGCCCATGTGAACGTCGTCAGTCAGGGCTAACCCAGTGCGGCGCCCTCCGCGATATCCGAGGTCTCTCCCGATCCAGATCGCATCTACAGGCTCCTCAGTTGCACGACGCAACATGGCAGAAAGTGCTGCAGCACGGCGACGCGGTGCATCACGCCGATCATGGACTTCACATCGATCCGAATACGGATTGAAGCAGTCTTCGAATTGCAGCGAAGCAACTGCCTCAACGAATGGGTGGATCTTCATTTTTCAGACTCAAGTGGCATGTATTTGATGGTGCGTTGTTCTCGGTTTCCAATGATCCAGCCGCCTTGATTTTCCTTAAGCTGTCGGAAGACCGCATACCCTTCCAAGATGGCCTTCTCCCAGAGCTTCAGTGGACACTTCTCCACCTCGTAACCACTCACGAACTCGCCGATGGTCTTGAGAATTCCGAGTGAGACCTTTTCCTGGTTCTCGAAAAAATTCAATTCTTTGGCTCTTGAGAAAATCCAAGCGGCAACCCCTTCTTCAACGACGATGGCTCGACCGCTGTCCTGCTCTTCATCGAATTTCGGATTGCTCTTTCGTTTGTGCTTGATCAATGCCCGCATTACGGGTGACCAGTGCAGGATCGCCGCATTTGCAAAATGGAAGACGTCATGGAACCGGTAACCATCTCGATCGGCAATGTTGTCGGTTAAAGGGTCTCCAATGAATACGCCATTCCATTGGAGATAACTCTTACCACTGCCTCGTTGATTGACTCGGATTCTGAATTCTCTGGGTAGCTGTTCCTCAATTCCAAATTTACTGTCGAAATCAAGGTCAACGAGATCATCTGCTTGTGGCTCCAAAAACGCGCCGCGCGCTTTCCGAAGGTTGGCGCGAGCCACTTCCGAAAATGCTAGTTCGGCCGCATGGATTGCATCCAAGTAAGCCCGCGCGAACGCTACCAAATCAGTGCGCGCAGGAGTGCTTCCCATTAGAGCTGCTGCTGACTGCCCCAAACGTGCCAGGGTGGCATCTAACGATGCAGTCGCCGCAATAGGTACTGCGATATAGGCAAGTGCACCTTCAGCGATATCACTTGCAGCGCCAATATTCTTAAAATTTCCGTGGTTGGCCGCTTCCCCGAAGATATCTTCAAGAGGAATATTCAGGCGCCTGCAGATTGCAGCCAGGTACCAAAGGGTGTCGCCAAATTCTTCTTCCGCCGCTCTCTTGTAGCCAGGGTATGCTGATTTATCCCGAACGTGCTTTTTGGCCGTAGCCATTATTCCACCAACTTCTCCATATAGCCCCTGAAGCACTGGATTGAAGTCGTTTGGATTGAGCACGTCCGTGGCTGCAATTCCCGCAGCGTAATCCGAGAGTAAGAGGGAGCCTTCCTTTTTCATCGGTCACCTGCGAAGAGTCAGCCATTCGAATGGGGCGCCCTGGTAGCCGCTCACTGCCAAGCTGCGAATCCATTGCTCAAGGTCTGCAGCTAGTTGCGCATCGTCAAAGGCCGTGAGGCCTATTCCCGTTTTGCATAGAGGGCGACCGTGCTGATCTTGCAACTCATGAGGAAACGCAGGGCCCTCACCCCCGAAATATACGAAATCGTTGCTGATCAGAACCCTGTTTACGCCTGTATCACGAGCCACATGGTCAGGGTTGAGCGAGCCATCGGAGCGGGAGTGAAATGAGTCTCGCTGCTGCCAAGCAACCCCAGCCGCAGCCCTGAAGTAAATGTTGTCCCCGCAACTTTGCTTCCGGCTGCCGTTGCGGTACGGCTTCTTGGATTCAAACCGCGGGTCTCGGCCATACTCGTCAAATGTCATTGCCTCGGTGACCCGCATCGCATAGACCAGATGCCCACCGCGTCGGACACTTCGATCATTGCTTCCGCTGCCGACCACCCAATCACCGACGTTAGCGCTTCTTCGGATACTGGGCTTGCAAGTCGCGAGCGTGCAGTAGCTGTAGAAGGGGTTGGGCGCAAAACCACTGTCGTACCGCACGACATAGGAGTGAATGCGTGTCATCAGCAGGGATGCCGCTTGAGTGGAACCGGGGCGCAGGCACCACCGTCAGGCTTTTCCCACGAGTCCTTCCCGTTGATTGCGTCAATGATTGAATCACCGTTCCACCCAACTAAGGCGTCCGCATGTTCTTTCAGCGCATCTGGTAGGTCGCATTCCTTCTCGCCGTGCTCCCAAACACCAACAATGCGCTTGCCCTGTTTGGCCGCATATTCGATTTCCCAGTTCACCCAATCGCTGTTCTTGGTTTGGGGAGAGACATAGCAAATGAACACCCCAGCCCAATTGATGGCAGGCGCAAGGATCTGCGTTTTTATGTAGTGCTCATCAGTGGCATTGTTGAACTTTCCTGTATGGATCGAGGAATCCCGGACTTCCAGACCTTTCGGAGCCAACAAATCCTTGAGCTTCTGGAGTCCATGATCGTCCTTATGGACATGGCTGATGAATACATTCCTTTTGTCTGCCACCTGTCACCCCCATGGTTTTGCATGTTTTGAAGATCGTAACCGGGTTTGTGGCTGGTGCAGTAGAAGCTACTGGCCAGCTTGCTCGCTTAAAGAATTGCCTGTAGTCCTTTGTCGGCGATGACGTTGAGCAGCTTGAGGGTCGGCCCGGTGGGATGGGTTTCGCCTTGCTCCCACTTGCGCACGGTCGAGGCCGACGTGTGCAAATGAAGAGCAAACACCGGCTGGCTGAACTTCAAGGCTTCGCGCAGACGTTTGATGTCGGCTGCACCGAAGGCCCGCACCGGCGGCGGGCAAATCGTCTCGAACTCGCGCATCGTCACCTTGCTGATCGCCCCGGCTTCTTGGAGTGCCGCTAGATCGCCACGCAGCGATTCAATGATCTTGCTCACAACACACCTCCACTAAAACACCCGACTGCAACGCCTTCGACAAGGCTTCGGCAGGCAGTTCCAAGAACACCTTGCCGGCGAATTGCAGCGCCTTCTTCTCGTCCTGCGTGATGTTCGCCTTGTCGTTCTTCGGGAAACCATGCAGGAACACGTAGCGGCTGCCTATCCTGGCCGATACCAGCGTGCGGTAGCCACCGCTCTTGCCACCGCCGGGGCGGGCCACCCGCTTCTTGTAGAGGGAGCCGCCCAAGTCCGCGTCGATCAGACCGCTTTCCATCTCCTGAACCGCCTTGCACAACGCGGCATCGGACAGCTTCTCGCCCGACTGCCAGCGTGCAAAGTCCTTGCGCTTGAGGATGTCCGTCATTTCGACCTCCAAACTATACCCGAAACGGGCATAGTTTTCCAGTCTCCGGTGTAGCGCCTAGATAGAAGGGATGACCCACCCGATTGTCGTGACGCCGGCACGACAATCGGAGCCAACAGTACGGGATGCCGGCCGCCGGTCCGCAGGCATCCTTGACCGAAATCAGCAGCGCATCGGCCGACCACGGCAGCGTGAAGACCTTGGCCAGCTCGGCGAGGCCGAATTTCCCAGACACTGTCTCGGAAATTGCGGAACGGAGATAGTCGGCAGGCAATGCAGCGGGGGGGCACCACCGAAAGCGTCCTCTTGCTCATGCCGTGGCCTCCGAAGGGCGCCGCGCGCCCGTGATGGCCTGCCGCCGACTCGCCACCAGTTCGGCCGCATCCCGCACCGGCTTGTCTTCGGTGTGGACGTAGTGCATGAACATCGCCACGGTCTTGTGCCCCGTCAGCTTCATGCCTACCTTGGTCGGCACGCCCGAATTGGCAATGTCGGTGGTGGAGCGATGGCGAATGCCGTGCGTGCCGACGTGCGGCACGCCGGCGGCCTTGAGCGCCCGGCACCAGCCGCCATAGTGCTCGCCAAAGGTCAGGTGCTTGGCCGGGTCGTTCGGCGACGGCAGGACATAGGGGCAGCCCTCCCGGCGTGGTGCCGTCGAAAGCAGCTGATAGGCTTCCTCACTCATGGGCTTGGAAATGCCGCCGACCTTGCTGTCGGGCCACACCACGCGCCGGTTCTCAAAGTCCAGCCAGCTCCATTCGAGCGGGCAGATTTCGGAGCGCCGGGCGGCGAACTCGAACTGCAGCCGGATCGCCAGCGGGATAACGTAGTTCTCCAGCCCTTCCGCCTCCAGCTTCTCCAGATGGCGGAAGATCCGCACCAGTTCCTCGTCCACGATGAGCCGGGTTTCCTTGCCCGGCGGGTACATCGGGACGTGGCGGCACGGATTCGTGCCGTCCGGGCGGAAGCCCCACACTTCGGCCAGGTTGAACATTTTGCGCAGCACGCCGAAGGTCTTGTTCGCCTCGGTCGGCTTGTAGGCCAGCTTCTCCATCAGCCCGGCAATGTCGGGCCGCCTCACGTCCTGCACCTTCTTGCGGCCCAGCAGCGGGATGATGTTGCGGTCGATGACGCCCTGATAGCCTTCCTGCGTGCTGGGCTTGTTGCGCTTCTTGGAGTAGTCCTCCATGAACTTCTTGCACAACTCGGCCATCGTGGGCGCCTTGCGCGCCTCCGCCTTGGCGCCGCCGGGGTCACCGCCCCGGCGAACCTCGGCCAGCCAGTCTTGCGCCTTGACCCGTGCCTGTTCGACGGTCAGTTCCCCGTACAGCCCCAGCGAGGGCTTGCGGGGCTGGCCGGAGTTCGTGCGGTACTGGAGCATGAACACCCGGCGGCCCGTCGGGGTAATCTTGCACAGGAATCCAGGCACCACGGTATCCCGCAGTTCGACATCCTTGGCCTGGGGTTGCGCCGACTCCACGGCGGTCTTGGTGAGCTTGATCTTTGCCATGATGACTCCTTGGAACGACCCGGATTCCAAGAGCCAGGTAGGAGCGGCGCGAGGGAAAACCGGGTCAAGTTTCAGAAAGCACCGGCATATGATGGACGCGCGTAAGCTATTGATAAACCTGCTGTATCGAGCTACGGCGCAGTCCAGCGAACTACCGGGCTGGAGTCATGCTGAAACAAAAAAACCCCGGCTTGCGCCGGGGTTCTTCGTTCAACCTTTACTGCTCAACAGCTCAGGCGTTGACCGAATCGGCCACGTCCTTGTAATCGCTGATCTGGTCGAAGTTCATGTAGCGGTAGATCTCGCTGCCGGCTGCATCCAGCACGCCAACGTCGGCCATGTACTCTTCCTTGGTCGGGATGCGACCCAGACGCGAACAGATCGCGGCCAGCTCGGCCGAACCCAGGTACACGTTGGTGTTGCGGCCCAGGCGGTTCGGGAAGTTACGGGTCGACGTCGACATCGCGGTGGAGCCTTCGCGGATCTGTGCCTGGTTGCCCATGCACAGCGAGCAGCCCGGCATTTCCATGCGCGCACCAGCGGAACCGAAGGTGCCGTACACGCCTTCCTTGGTCAGCTCGGAGGCATCCATCTTGGTCGGCGGTGCAACCCACAGACGGGTCGGGATGTCGCGCTTGCCTTCCAGCAGCTTGGCGGCGGCACGGAAGTGCCCGATGTTGGTCATGCACGAACCGATGAACACTTCGTCGATCTTAGCACCGGCCACTTCGGACAGGGTCTTCACGTCGTCCGGGTCGTTCGGGCAGGCCACGATCGGCTCGTGGATGTCGGCCAGGTCGATTTCGATGACGGCAGCGTACTCGGCATCGGCATCACCCTGCAGCAGTTCCGGGTTGGCCAGCCATGCTTCCATCTTCTCG
This sequence comes from Stenotrophomonas sp. PS02298, assembly GCF_029959445.1. Taxonomy (GTDB): domain Bacteria; phylum Pseudomonadota; class Gammaproteobacteria; order Xanthomonadales; family Xanthomonadaceae; genus Stenotrophomonas. The sequence goes on from NZ_JASCOR010000127.1 coordinate 6,561, forward strand.
ATGCGGCGGGCCAGCGAACGTGCGTCCTGGTAACCCTCGGCAATCATCCACTTCAGCAGCGTGATGTTGCTGGTCAGGTACTCGATGATCGGCTCCTTGTTCAGGTGCACCGAGCAACCAGCGGCCGAACGCTCAGCGGAAGCATCGGACAGTTCGAACGCCTGCTCGACCTTCAGGTCCGGCAGACCTTCGATTTCCAGGATGCGACCGGAGAAGATGTTCTTCTTGCCAGCCTTGGCCACGGTCAGCAGACCGGCCTTGATCGCGTACAGCGGGATCGCGTTGACCAGGTCACGCAGGGTCACGCCGGGCTGCATCTTGCCCTTGAAGCGCACCAGCACCGACTCCGGCATGTCCAGCGGCATGACGCCGGTGGCAGCGGCGAAGGCAACCAGGCCCGAACCGGCCGGGAACGAGATGCCAACCGGGAAACGGGTGTGCGAGTCACCACCGGTGCCGACGGTGTCCGGCAGCAGCATGCGGTTGAGCCAGCTGTGGATCACGCCGTCGCCCGGACGCAGCGAGACGCCGCCACGGGTGGAGATGAACTCCGGCAGGGTGTGGTGGGTCTTGACGTCCACCGGCTTCGGGTAGGCAGCGGTGTGGCAGAACGACTGCATCACCAGGTCGGCCGAGAAGCCCAGGCAGGCCAGGTCCTTCAGCTCGTCGCGGGTCATCGGACCGGTGGTGTCCTGCGAGCCCACCGAGGTCATCTTCGGTTCGCAATAGGTGCCCGGGCGCATGCCCTTGCCTTCCGGCAGGCCACAGGCGCGGCCAACCATCTTCTGTGCCAGCGAGTAACCCTTGCCGGTATCGGCCGGCTGCACCGGCAGGCGGAACAGGTCGGTGACCGGCAAGCCCAGCGCTTCACGCGCCTTGGCAGTCAGGCCACGGCCGATGATCAGCGGAATACGGCCACCGGCGCGCACTTCGTCGAACAGCACGTCGCTCTTGACCTGGAATTCGGCGATGACTTCACCGTTCTTCAGTGCCTTGCCGTCGTATGGACGCAGTTCGACGACATCGCCGTGCTCCATCTTCGACACGTCCAGCTCGATCGGCAGTGCGCCGGCGTCTTCCATGGTGTTGTAGAAGATCGGGGCGATCTTGGAACCCAGGCAAACGCCGCCGAAGCGCTTGTTCGGGATGAAGGGGATGTCTTCGCCGGTAAACCACAGCACCGAGTTGGTGGCGGACTTGCGGCTGGAGCCGGTGCCGACCACGTCGCCGACGTAGGCAACCAGGTGGCCCTTGTCCTTCAGCGACAGGATCTCCTGGATCGGGCCGCGCTTGCCGTCTTCTTCCGGCACGAACGGCGCGTCGGGACGCTTGTTCTTCAGCATCGCCAGGGCGTGCATCGGGATGTCCGGACGGGTGGTGGCATCCGGAGCCGGCGACAGGTCGTCGGTATTGGTTTCGCCCGGCACCTTGAACACGGTGATGGTCAGGCTCTGCGGCACTTCCGGCTTGCTGGTGAACCACTCGGCATCGGCCCAGCTCTGCAGCACGCCTTGTGCATTGGCGTTGCCGGCCTTGGCCTTTTCCTGCACGTCGTGGAATGCGTCAAACACCAGCAAGGTGTGCTTCAGGCCTTCAGCGGCGATGGCGCCAACGTCGGCGTCGTCCAGCAGCTGGATCAGCGGCGCGACGTTGTAACCGCCGAGCATGGTGCCAAGCAGTTCGGTGGCGCGCGCACGGCTGATCAGTGCGTTCTTCTCGCTGCCGAAGGCGATGGCGGCCAGGTACGAGGCCTTGACCTTGGCGGCGTCATCGACACCGGCCGGCACGCGGTTGGTGATCAGGTCGAGCAGGAACTCGGCTTCGCCAGCCGGCGGGTTCTTCAGCAGCTCGATGACGTCGGCCGTCTGCTGTGCAGTCAGCGGCAACGGCGGGATGCCAAGCGCGGCGCGCTCGGCTACGTGGTGGCGGTAGGCTTCCAACATGACAACTCCCGGGTGTAACGGTTAAAGAATGGATGGGCTCTCAGGCTTGCGGCACGATCAGCTTCAGGCCCTTGAAGTAGTCGCGATAAAACGTGTCGTTCCAGGTGATCAGGCCATCGCACTGCAGCAGTGCATGCGCGCCAACCATGAAATCGTCGATGCGGCGGGTATCGCCGCTGCGCTGCCGGTGGCGACGATGCATCTCGCCAGCACGCAACGCGGATTTGGCTTCCAGCGGATTGAAATGGACGCCCATTTCTTCCAGCGCACCCTGCACCTCGGCGCCGCCGCGCAGTGATGCGCAGATCTCCGCCAGCGTGGTGCCGCAGAGGACCACCCGGCCACCGACCAGCGCCTGCCGCAGGCAGGCTTCCACCGCATCGGCACGTGGGCCGTCGCTGAGCAGTTCGATCAGGACCGGGGAATCGACGGCGATCATCATGCCTCGCCGGCCTCGTCACGGACGGTACGCACGGCCTGTTCGGCCGACTCGAACCCGTCCAGGGCGAACTTGCCGCGGGCACGGGAAATGGCGTCATCCACGCTCTTGCGCAGGATGATGCGGCTGCCCTCCAGCTCGACCTTGAGCTGGGTGCCCTTGGTCAGGCCCAAAGCGTCACGTACGGCCTTGGGCAAGGTGATCTGCCCGCGTTCAGCTACGGTGGCTTCCATGGGACCTCCAATGAAGTATGTACGAATTATACATACTTCGACCGGCATACCCCAAGCACCCCCTTTAGAACCGACCCATGGTCTGCTGGGCTTCACCTGTAGGGCCGAGTCGTGCCCGGCTGAGCTTCGCCTGTAATGCCGACCCATGCTCGACTGGGGCGCCCCCGGTAAAGCCCCTGCCGAGCATGGCTCGGCACCACCCCCCTCCCTTTGGCGTAGCCAAGGGGAGGGTTGGGGAGGGGTAGCTCTTGGCTGGCTGATGCAGCACTGGCTTCGCTGCTTACGCCGGTCCTACAAAACACGTCCACGCGTCCGTGGAAGCTTCATCTGTAGAGCCGAGCCATGCTCGGCTGAAGCTTTACCGGGAACGCCCTACCGAGCATGGCTCGGCACTCCCCCCCTCCCTTTGGCGTAGCCAAGGGGAGGGTTGGGGAGGGGTAGCTCTTTAGTGGCTGATGCAGCACTGGCTTCGCGGCTTACGCCGCTCCTACAAAACCCGTTCACAGGTCTGCGGAAGCTTCACCTGTAGTGCCGACCCATGGTCGGCTGAGGCTTGACCGGGAACGTCCCTGCCGAGCATGGCTCGGCATTACCTGCCGGCGGGCACCGTTACATGCGCGCAACAAGCCGTTGCCTAAACTGTGGCCAGCACCCATGCGCCCGACGGCGGATGCTTCGTCCATACTCGGACCAGTATTCACCTGACAGGGCCCATGGCCCTGACAAGCCCGCGCAGCGCCCCGGCGCCACCGCAAGCCATCTGTACCAAGAGGAGTCAGCTGTATGAGCGATACATTCTCCACCCGTAGCCAACTGGAGGTTGGCGGCCAGCAGTACACCTACTGCAGCCTTCCCAAGCTCGGCCAGAAGTTCGACATCTCCCACCTTCCCTACTCGATGAAGATCCTGCTGGAGAACCTGCTCCGGCATGAGGACGGCGGCCAGACCGTCGGCCCTGACCACATCGAAGCCGTCGCCCGCTGGAACCCCAAGGCCGAGCCGGACACCGAAATCGCCTTCATGCCGGCACGCGTGGTGCTGCAGGATTTCACCGGCGTGCCCTGCGTGGTCGACCTGGCCGCCATGCGCGACGCCGTCACCAAGCTCGGTGGCAAGGCCGAGCAGATCAATCCGCTGATTCCCTCCGAACTGGTCATCGACCACTCCGTGCAGGTGGACGTGTTCGGTCGCCCGGATGCGCTGGACCTCAACGGCAGGATCGAGTTCGAGCGCAACCAGGAGCGTTACAGCTTCCTGCGCTGGGGCCAGAAGGCTTTCGAGAACTTCAAGGTGGTGCCACCGAATACCGGCATCGTCCACCAGGTGAACCTGGAAAACCTCGCCCGCGTGGTGATGGAACGGCAGATCGACGGTGCCAACTGGGCCTTCCCGGACACCGTATTCGGCACGGACTCGCACACCACCATGATCAACGGCATCGGCGTGCTGGGCTGGGGCGTTGGCGGTATCGAGGCCGAGGCCGCGATGCTGGGCCAGCCCTCCTCGATGCTGATCCCGCAGGTAGTCGGCTTCAAGTTGACCGGCAAGCTGCCCGAAGGCACCACCGCCACCGACCTGGTGCTGACCGTCACCCAGATGCTGCGCAAGCTCGGCGTGGTCGGCAAGTTCGTCGAGTTCTATGGCGAGGGCCTGCAACACCTACCGCTGGCCGACCGCGCCACCATCGCCAACATGGCCCCGGAGTATGGCGCCACCTGCGGCATCTTCCCGATCGATGCCGAGTCGCTGAACTACCTGCGCCTGTCCGGCCGCAGCGATGCGCAGATCAACCTGGTGGAAGCCTACGCAAAGGCCCAAGGCCTGTGGCACGACGCCAACAGCCCGCATGCGCAGTACAGCGCCACGCTGGAACTGGACATGGCCGAGGTCAAGCCATCGATGGCCGGCCCCAAGCGCCCGCAGGACCGCGTGCTGCTGGAAGACGTGCACAGCAACTTCAGCGAAGCGTTGAAGGGCCTGACCAGCCACCGCGAGCAGCGGAATGGCGACGTCGCCGACTTCATCAACGAAGGCGGCGGCGCCGCAGTCGGCAACGAGCAGCTGGCCAAGGGCCACGCCGACATCGTGATCAACGAACAAGCCATGCGCCTGAAGGATGGCGCAGTGGTAATCGCCGCCATTACGTCGTGCACCAACACCTCCAACCCGGCGGTGATGCTGGGCGCCGGCCTGCTCGCGCGCAACGCGGCACGGTTGGGACTCAAGGCCAAGCCGTGGGTCAAGACCTCGCTTGGACCGGGCTCCCGCGTCGTCACCGACTATCTGGAAAAAGCCGGCGTCCTGCCGGACCTGGAGAAGCTCGGCTTCTTCGTGGTCGGCTACGGCTGCACCACCTGTATCGGCAACTCCGGCCCGCTGCCTACCGAAGTCAGCGCCGGCATTGCCGCTGGCGATCTGGTGGTGGCCTCGGTGCTGTCGGGCAACCGCAACTTCGAAGGCCGTGTGCACCCTGAAGTGAAGGCCAACTACCTGGCCTCGCCGCCGCTGGTGGTCGCCTATGCCATCGCCGGCACGGTCCGCATCGACCTCAGCAAGGAGCCGCTGGGCAAGGGCAGCGATGGCCAGGACGTCTACCTGCGCGACATCTGGCCGAGCAACACGGAAATCGGCGACACCATCGCCGCCACCGTCGGCCCGGAGATGTTCAAGCAGAACTACGCCGACGTGTTCAAGGGTGACACCCGCTGGGCGCAGATCGAATCGCCGGAAGGCCAAGCCTACGAGTGGAATGGCGACTCGACCTACATCAAGAACCCCCCGTATTTCGATGGCATGACCATGCAGGTCGGCAGCATCAGCGACGTCCACGGTGCACGGGTGATGGGGCTGTTTGGCGACTCGATCACCACCGACCACATCTCCCCGGCCGGCAACATCAAGAAGGATTCGCCGGCAGGCCGCTTCCTGCAGTCGCGTGGCGTACAGCCGGCTGACTTCAACAGCTACGGCAGCCGCCGCGGCAATGATGACGTGATGGTGCGCGGTACCTTCGCCAACATCCGCATCAAGAACCTGATGTTCGGCGGCGAAGAAGGTGGCAACACGCTGTACTACGCCCCGGGCAGCACCACCGGCGAGAAGCTGGCGATCTATGACGCGGCAATGAAGTACAAGGCCGATGGCGTGCCGTTGGTGGTGCTGGCCGGCAAGGAATACGGTACCGGCTCATCGCGCGACTGGGCGGCCAAGGGCACCAACCTGCTGGGGGTCAAGGCGGTGATCGCCGAAAGCTTCGAGCGTATCCACCGCTCCAACCTGGTCGGCATGGGCGTGCTGCCGCTGCAGTTCCACGACGGCGAAAACGCGCAGACACTGGGGCTGGATGGTTCGGAAGTGTTCGATGTGACCGGGCTGGAGGATGGCAAGGCCAAGACTGCAACGGTTACCGCAACCAGGGCCGATGGCAGCAAGAAAAGCTTCACCGCCAAGGTGCTGTTGCTGACGCCGAAGGAAGTGGAGTACTTCCGTAACGGCGGCTTGCTGCAGTATGTGTTGCGGCAGTTGGCGGCGAAGAAGGCTGCTTGATCTGCGGCATTGAATGTTGAGTTGAAAGAACGCCCCTGCTGGGGCGTTCTTTTTTAATTGACTGAGGTTTTGTAGCCAGAGCAAGAGCCCCCCTCCCCAGCCCTCCCCTTGGCTGCGCCAAAGGAAGGGGGCAAGAGCAGCCTCGCTTGTCTCCCTTCCTTTGGCG
>NZ_JASCOR010000128.1 GCF_029959445.1 Stenotrophomonas sp. PS02298
CGGAAGGCATCGCCATCTGATGGTGTACACGCTGCGCGGCTTACGCCGCTCCTACAAAATCCAGACACAAAAAAAACGCCGGCTTAGCCGGCGTTTTTTTTACTTCACATCCACCCAGACAAGGTGATGGTCGCTGCCGTCGGCGATCTTCGCTTCCGGGCTGTCGTTGGCGGGCCAGAACACGCCGCTGCCGATGTAGCTCAGGCCGGTGGACGGCAGTACATAGTCCAGACGCATCGTGCCCGAGCGCGGGCCGAAGTCGCCGGTGGCGTGCTGCGGCGCGCCGCGGCGGACGATGCCTTTCTCCGCGTAGGCCAGGCTGGTCTGCTCGGCACCGACGCTGGTCGGCGTCGGGTAGCGCAGCACGCGCGGGTGTTCCAGCAGTTCGAGGATGGCGTCGTGGCGGCCGTCGCCATCGGCCGGATCGTTATTCAAGTCGCCAACGATGACGAAGCGTGCATCGGCAGCCAAACCGCCGCAGCTACCCTTGTCATCGCACAACCACGGCTTGTCGCCGCCATCCAGGTATTCCTTCCACAGCCGCAGTTCGTCGTGGTTGCGGGCGGCATTGCGCTTTTCCTTGCCGTCGAACACTGGCGGGGTGGGGTGCGATGCCAATACATGCACGGTGCCCAGCGGTGTGCGCACCGGCACGTCCCAATGCGACTTGGAGGAGAGCCGCAGCTGCGACCACACCGCGTCCGGCCAGAACGATTTGCCGGTACTCGGTTCGATCGGACGCAAGGCGCCGGGCATCGTGCTCCACTTCAACAGCTGGAACGTGCGCACGGCGGCTTCGTCGATCGGGTACTTGGACAGCACCAGCATGCCGTACTGGCCCGGGTGCAGGCCGTAGCCCCAGGCGTCGTTGCCGCGCTCGCGACCCTTGCCGCCGACGGTGCCGTTGTTGTCCAGGTCCAATCCGCTGGGCACGCCGGTGTTGACCGGTGCCAGGTAGCGATACGGGTACTTGAGCGCTTCGCCGCCGCCGGGCTGGGCGACTTCAAGGTAGCGTTGCTGGAACAGGTCGGCGGCGCGATGGGCGTCGTCGAAATCGAATTCGTTGAGCAGGACCAGATCCGGCCGCGTCTGCTGCAGCACAGCAGCGATCTTGCGCGCGTGCGCGCTGTCGCCCTGCAGTTCACGGATCAGGCCGCCTTCCTCCTCGGAGTACAGGGAGGTGTTGTAGGTTGCCAGCCGTAGCTGGGCAGGCGCGCTGGCGCTGCCGCTGGGTGTGGTGGAACAGGCTGCCAACAGCAGGGTCATCGGGGCGAGTAGGGTTGAGATGCGCATCCGCCGATTTTCTCACGTCGTCATGACGATGAGGCGAAAAGCGAAGCTGCGAAAACACGAACGCCCCGCATGCGGGGCGCCCATGGATGGCGCTGTTACGTTGCTTAGAACGTGCAGCCCATCGCGCCGAAGCTGGTCTTGGCCTGTTCCAGCGCGGTCTTGCACTGGTTGGCCAGCTCGGTCTTGTCGGTCACGCCAGCCCAGGCGCTACGCGACTGCTCGATGCCCTGCTTCATCATGTCGCGCTGGGCTTCGGGCACCTTGTCGCTGATGCATGCGTAGACCTTTTCCAGGTACTGGTCGCATTCCGGAACGCCGGTGCTGGCCTTGACGGTGTCGGTGGCCGGAGCCGGGGTGACTTCGGCTGCAGCAGCTGCAGGAGCAGCGGCCGGGGCGTCGGTGGCCGGGGTTTCGGCCTTCTTGCAGCCGGCGAGGGCCAAGGTGCCAATTGCAGCCAGAATCAGTAGTTGGGTCTTCACGCATTGCTCCTGTTGAATGGATACTTCCTTGCGTCATCACGATGCGCGATGACGGTCCCATTCTGCATAAATCCCGGTTAAATGCGCATCAACGCAAGTCGCCATTGAGCTGCCTCCCAATCAACGTTGATCGTTGCCAAGGCCCTGTTCGCCCTGCAGCCAGCGCTTGCCGTCGAAATACTCCAGCGGATGGAAGCGGCGCTTGTAGTCCATCTTGCGGTGGCCGTTGATCCAATAGCCCAGATACAGATGTGGCAAGCCGTTGCGTTTGGCCCAGGCGATCTGCTGCAGGATGCCGAAGGTGCCCAGGCTGCGTTTTTCCTGGTCCGGATCAAAGAACGTATAGACCGCCGACAGGCCGAGGTCGGTGACGTCGGTGACCGCGACAGCCAACAGCTGGCCGCGTTTTCCGGCCACGCCGGGCGCGCGGATCTCCATGAAGCGGCCATGTGACCAGCTGCCGATCAGGAACTGGTCGAACTCATGTGGGCCATGCTCGTCCATGCCACCCTTGGCATGGCGGTGGGACAGGTAGCGCTGATACAGGGCGAACTGTTCGTCGGTACGTTCGGCAGGCAGGATCCGGCATTGCAGGTCGGCGTTGTGCGTCAGGCAGCGGCGCTGGCTGCGGTCCGGGTTGAAGCGTTCCACGGGAATGCGTACCGGCACGCAGGCGCGGCAAGCTTCGCAGTGCGGGCGGTAGACCAGATCGCCGGAGCGGCGGAAGCCCCAGGTCAATGCCATCGGGTAAAGCGCGCCCAGCCGCTCGTCCTGGGGGTCCAGCACAAGGTCGCGTGCCTGTCGTTCCGGCCAGTAGCCGCAAGCATGCTCGCCGGTCTGGAACAGGCGCAGTTCTTCGTTGTTTTCGCCGTGGGCTGCCATGCGTACAGCATAGCCGTGGCGCGTCGCAAAACCTGCGCCTGTCTGCGTGATGAACATGGCCGGCACGCAGGTCAACCAAGCCGATAGCTGGTGCGTTGACCGTAGCGAGGACGCAATGCCGCGTCCGCAGCCTCACCACGGAGCCACACCATGACCAAGACCCACCGCAAACCACTCCTCCTGCTGGCGATGCTGCTGGCCACCTCGGCCACCGGCTTGGTGTTCGCGGCCGCGCCGACCAGCACCGGCCCGGCGCCGCAGCGCCTGGATGCCAACAATGATGGCGTGGTTGATCGCCAGGAAGCAGCGGCCCGTCCGCATCTGGCGCAGCGTTTCGACGAGTTGGACACGAACAAGGACGGCAAGTTGTCACGTGAGGAAATGGCGCAGATGCGTCACGGCGGGCGTCACGGCGGTGATCGCCACGGCGGCCACCGCGGACCGCGTGATGGCGGCTTCATGCGTGGCATCGATACCGACAACGACGGCCGCATCAGTGCCGCCGAGTACCAGGCCAACTTCACCCGCCTGGACGTCAACAAGGATGGCTACATCGATCAGGCCGATCGGCAGGCCCGCGCCGAGCAGCGTCGTGCCGAGTGGTTTGCCAAGGCCGATACCAACAAGGATGGCAAGTTGAGCCCGGAAGAACTTCAGGCTGCACGCAAGGATGGTCATCGCGAACATCGTGGCCCGCGCGGCCCGATGCCGCCGCAGGCTCCGGCCGCGAAGTAAGTTCTACAAAGGCGCCGATCGACAACACCCCCGCTGGCAACAGCGGGGGTGTTTTGTTGCTGGAGTTCAGTGCTGCAGCAGCGCGTACAGCGTCGCCGCAACCGCCAGCAGCGATGCGCTGACCACGGCGCTGCGACCGAACATGCTCTGATAGATCCAGGACGGACCCTTGCGGCCATGGCGAGCCGCATCACGGGCAAGCATCGGCGCCATCACGCGCGGCAGCGTGACCAGGTACTGGTAGTTCAATACGGCCATGCCTGTTGCCAGGGTCAGCAGTCCGCCAACCAGACCCATGCGGAACACTACGCCGGCCATGGCGCAGATGCAGAACACGAAGGCGCCGATGGTGTGCAGGCGCATGAAACGGCGAACACGCTGGGTTTCCTCCGGCGTCTCGGCATAGTGCAGCAGGTAGAGATTGGTGAGATAGGCCCCGAGCGTGCCAAACACGACTGCGCCGGCCACTATCCATAGATCGAAAGGATTCGGGAACAGTGCATTTACGGTAGCGCCGAGTGTTCCTGCGGCCGCGCCGCTGCCGGCGGTGTTGATGCCAAGACTGCCGATTCCCAGTTTGCCAGCACTGGTGCCGGCAACTCCTGCGCCACTGGCAATGATCGCAGCGCTGGCGACGCCAGGGGCTGCCAACATCAGTGCCGAGCTGACCAAGGCAGCGAAAGCAGCGCTCGGCGCAGAGCTGCGGGCGAATTCACCGAAGCGCTTGAGCATCTCCTCGCGCACGCTGGCACGAGCGCGCGACAGGCGCTTGCGCACGGCGGCATCGCTCAGGCCCAGCAGCATGGCCACCTGCTGCGAACTCTGCCCTTCGCGGTAGTACAGCAGCAACGCTTCGCGGCTGTCCTCGGGCAGGGCCGAGATGATTTCCTCGGCGACCAGTTCTTCCTCCACCCGCGCCATCGCGTCGACACCGTTGGGCGAGGGGTCGGCGGCCATGCTGATGGCGATTTCCGCAGCCTCGCCGCTGAGCGGACGGTTGCGGTTGGCGCGCAGCCAGTCGCGGGCCAGGTTGCGGGTGATCTGCCGCAGCCAGGGCAGGAAGCTGGAACTGTTGTTGAGCTGGGTGAGCTGCTGCCAGGCCTTGATGAAGGCTTCCTGGGCGATGTCCTCGCTGGCCTGCACATCGCGGGTGATGGCCAGGGCGATGGCGGTCACCGTGTTCTGGCAGGCCATCACGATGCGCCCATAGGACTGCGTGCAGCCCTGGCGGGCGGCAGGCAGCTCGTTCTGCAGCAGGATTTCCAGCGTTTCGGTGCTCATCGGACAGGCCTTTTCGACGGTACTGCCAAACAGGACGGGCACCGAAGCCCGATGTGACCGATTATTTTTCCGGTGCCGGTGCCGGTGCCGGTGCCGGTGTCGGCGGGGTGTCAGGCTGGGACTGGATGCGCACGCGGAACTCCTCTTCGCCCGGTTGCGGCTGGGCCGGTTGTGCCTGTGCCGGGTTGGCGGGGGCCGTGGCTGCAGGCGCGGGCGCGGGCGCAGTGCGATGGCGCATCATGATCACCAGAGCCACACCGGCAATCACCACCAGCAGGGCGATGCGGATCCGCCACGCCCAGCTGCGGCCATTGCCGGCCTCTGCGGGTGCTTCGCGGAAGGCGTATTCGGCGGTGGGATGGTCGCGGCGGGTGGTGTCGAGCAGGCGCTTGTCGCGCAGGATCTCACGCGCCCGCGGCTGGTCATTGGCATGCACCACCCAGACCGAGGGCAGGTTCTCGTTGTTGACCTTGTCGGTATAGCTGAACTGGCCACGGCGCTTGCTGTGGTACGAGCGACCGTTGGTGACGCGGACCTCGATGCCTGCATCACGCAGGATCTCCGCCACACCTTCGGCGTTCTCGACGCGCTGGCTGCTGAAAATCTTGCGCATGGTTCAGCCCTTGCTCGCTTCGTTGTCGTCGGGGGTCACGCGGATCAGGCCTTCCTGTGCGGTGCTGGCGACCAGTACGCCATCGCGGGTATAGAACTGGCCACGCGCCAGGCCGCGCGAGTCCTGCGCGCTGGGGCTGTCCAGCGAGTACAGCAGCCAGTCGTCGGCGCGGAACGGGCGGTGGAACCAGATCGCATGGTCGAGCGAGGCCATCTGCACATGCGGCTGGTAGTAGCTGATGCCGTGCGGGAAGGTGGCCGTGCCGAGCAGATGGAAGTCGGAGGCGTAGGCCAGCAGCGCCTGGTGCAGCTCCGGCGCATCGCCGATCTTCTCGTTCAAGCGCAGCCACACCTGGTGATAGGGCGGGCGCTTGGGCGGGTTCAGTTCGTCGCGCGGATAGACGTGGCGGAATTCGAACGGACCGCCGCGCGAAAGCCAGCGCTGCACCTTCACCGGCAAACGCTCCAGCACATCGGCCGGCAGCGGACGGCTCGGCTCGATGTCCTCGGGCTGCGGCACATCCGGCATCTTGTGCTGGTGTTCGGCACCACGCTCGGCCTGCTGGAAGGAGGCCGCGCAGAAGAAGATCACCTTGCCGTGCTGGATGGCGGTGACCCGGCGCACCGAGAAGCTGCCGCCATCGCGGGTACGGTCCACGTCATAGACGATGGGGTGGTCGATGTTGCCGGCACGCAGGAAATAAGCGTGCAGCGAATGCACGTGACGGCCGTTCTCGACCGTGGCCTGGGCGGCGGCCAGCGCCTGCCCCAGCACCTGCCCGCCGAACACGTACTTGGTGCCGATATCGCGGCTCTGGCCGCGGAACAGGTTGTCCTCCAGCCGCTCCAGCGACAGCAGGTCAATCAGTTCGGAGACCACGGGTTCAGGCGTGTTGGACAAGGCGGCGGCCTTCTTTTCGACAGGCCGCGATTATAGGCGAGCGGGGACGGGGCAATGCAGGCAGGTCAGCACCCGGCATGCCGCCGTTGCCAATCCCCAATCCCAGCTCCCGAATCCCTAGTTCTTGCCCAGGCGAGCCGCCAAGGCCTGCAACGCGCCCTGCGCATCCGGCGAGAACCACGCCTCGACAAAGCGTTCCAGCTGGATGTGCTCGGCCTGCATGGCCTCGTGCAGGTCGGCGCGGGCGATGGCGCGGGTCTGCAGCATCGGCTGCGCCGGCAGCTTGAGTTGGGCCTGCAGCCAGCCGATGGCGCGTTCGACCACCTGTGGCGCACCATCGGCCAGTTCATCGACCAGGCCGATTTCCAGGGCGCGTTCGGCGCTGACCAGTTGGCCGCCGGTCAACAACACGCCGGCGCGATGGTGGCCGACCACGCGGCGCATCAGCCGCTGGATGCCTTCCGGCGCGACCAGGCCGACCTGTACTTCGTTCAGGCCGATCACATAGGGTTTTGCCGGGTCGGCGCTGCGTGCCATCACCCGGTAATCGCAGCACAGTGCAAGCACGCAGCCTCCGGCCGGCGAGTGGCCGGTCAGCGCGGCTACCACCGGCACGCGGCTTTCAGCCAATACCCGTGCAGCGCCGAAGAACGCCTGCCAGCTGTCCATCAGCTTGCGCTTGTCATCGCCATGCGAGAGCAGGTGCGGGACGTCCATGCCGCCGGTGAAGATGCGCTCGCTGCCGGACAGCACGATGCCGTGCACGTCGTCGGTCATGGCCAGGGTGACGGCGGCAATCAGGGCACGGCACAGTTCGGTATCCAGCGCGTTGACTGGCGGCCGCGCCAGGCGCAGTTCACGGATGGGGCCATGGTTGATCACTTCGATGAGCGTGGTCATGCTGCGGGTTCTCGTGCGGCAAGGAATCGTGACCTGATGATAACCAAACCATTCGTGTGCGTACTGTTGGCCTTGTGTGCGTTCGAGGCTTCGGCTGCAGCACCGGCCTGCGTGCTTGTGGAACAGGGTTGGGTGCGGCTGACGCCGGCGGCGACGCGGATGGCGGCGGGCTTTGCGCGCATCCGCAACGGCTGCGCCAACGAGGTGGTTGTGGTGGGCGCGGGCAGCAAGGCGTTTGGCGATGTGTCGCTGCATGAAACCACGGTCACGGAAGGCGTCAGCCGGATGCGCGAGATCGAACGCTTGCCGATTGCTGCCGGGGCAGTTGCCGAGCTGAAGCCCGGCGGTCTGCACCTGATGCTGATGCAACCGGAAGTACCGCTGACAGAAGGCGCGCAGTTGCCATTGCGGCTGAGCCTGGAAGATGGAACCAAGGTCGACGGGATGCTGCAGGTACGACGCGAGGCGCCTGCGCGCTGATCAGGCGTCGGTCTGCTTCAACCACTCGCGCGGGGACATCCCGGTTCTGGCGGTGAATACCCGCGATAGCGCCGAGGCATTGGCATAGCCCAGCTCGTCGGCCAGCGTCTTGATCGGCCGGCCTTGCCGCAGCCGGCGCTGGGCCAGTGCGATGCGCCAATCGGTGAGGTAGTCCAACGGTGTCTGTCCGACGATGTCGCGAAAACTGTTGGCAAACGCGGTGCGCGACATGCCTGCCTGTTCGGCGAGGCTGCCCAGTGTCCAGCTCTCGCCGGGACGATCGTGCATGGCGGCCAAGGCGCGCGACAGACGCTGATCCGACAGCCCGGTGATGAAGCCGGCGGGTATTCCTGCTTCCTGCGGATGATCCAGCAGCCAGCGAAGGAGCTGGATGACCACGACTTCGAACAGGCGATCGGTCAGCAGCCGCTGGCCGCAGCGGACGTTGTCGGTCTCGTTGAACAGCAGTTCCAGCGTCATTGCCAGGCCGGGGATGCGTGCCAGCGGCAACGCGATCAGCGAGGGCAGGCCACGCACCAGCGGATGGGCGATACCGCCATCGAAGTCCAGGCGTGCACAGGTGAAGTCAGCGCCCTCGCGCGGTGGGTTGTGGAAGCGATGGTTGAACGGGCGCGGATAGAACAGCAGCGTCGGTTCCTCGAAGTGCATCGAGGCAGGGATATCGCGGCTGCCGGGATGGCTGACCTCGAGTTGACCACGCCGCAGTACGTGCAGGTAGGCGTGGCCTTCGCCCGCATCGAAGCTGGTCAGTCCGCATAGCGGGCCGGAGTGGAACAGTTGGGCCTGGAAGCGGAAGTTCTCCAGGACGCCGGCCAGGCGATCCACGGGCGGAAGGCTGTTCATCTGTATCAATTGGTTTGTTTGATGGACTGATCGTATCAAATGGTTCCGATTCGGGCGGGATACTTCTTTCACGGGCTGATGGCCCGGCAACCACCCCAACCGATCAGGAGATCACCATGTCACGCATCAATCTGGAAACCCGGACCGCCCCCACCGCCAGCCAGCCGCTGCTGGCGCAGATCCACCAGGCCTTCGGCGCGACGCCGAACATGTTCAAGGCAGTGTCCAACTCCCCGGCTGCATTGCAGAGCATGTGGGCTGCGTTTGGAGCGCTGGGCAAGGGCAGCCTTGGCAGCAAGCTCGGCGAGCAGATCGCCGTCGCCATCGCCAACCGCAACCGCTGCGAGTACTGCCTGGCGGCGCATACCGTGTTTGGTCAGAAGGCAGGCGCTACCGCCGCTGAAATGGCATCGGCACAGTCGGGCCAGTCAGAAGACGCGCGTACCGCGGCGGGATTGCGCTTCGCGCTGAAAGTAGTGGAGCAGCGTGCGCAGCTGGACGATGCCGATGTGGCGGAGCTGCGTAGCGTGGGCTTCGGTGACGAACAGATCGTCGAGATTCTTGCCCATGTGGCGTTGAACCTGTTCACCAACTACATCAACGTGGCGCTGGATGTGCCGGTGGATTTTCCGAAGGTTGCGTTGAAGTAATGCGATGCGAACGCGGGCAGGTGCCCACGATGCCTGCAACTGCAGCTTGAGCCCCTCTCCCGCGTGCGGGAGAGGGGTTGGGGTGAGGGCGCTTTAAAGCTCTAAAAGCTCTAAAAGCTCTAAAAGCTCTAAAAGCTCTAAAAGCTCTAAAAGCTCTAAAAGCTCCCCTCATCCGACCCTTCGGGCCACCTTCTCCCGCTTGCGGGAGAAGGGAGGTGTCAGGCTTCACTGCCGTCTGCAGTGTCTGCTGCGCAGATCAGCTCGAAGCACCCCGAACAGCCTCCGGCAATGGCGCACTCTTGCCGGTCTGCGTATCCATCCAGACCACCACCACATTGCCGTCCGAATACAGCTTGCTGTCGTCCTTCTGGTCAACGATGCGGTGACCAATGGTCACGCTGCTGTTGCCCAGGCGCTCGACAAACAACTCGACCACGATGTCGTTCGGCCACACGATCGGCAGGCGGTAGTTGATGTTGGTATTGGCCACCACCGGCGCGATGCGGTCGGTCATCGACACGCCTTCCACGCCCAGCATCCAGCGTACGCGCGCCTCTTCCAGATACGAAACGTACTTGGCGTTGTTGACGTGGCCCATCGAATCCATGTCACGCCAGCGCACGCTGATCGGTACGCGGGCCAGTTGCTTGTGCTCGTTGCTCATTTTGCAGCCTTCTTCTTGGCGGGGGCGGCAGCCTTTTTGGCTGCTGCTTTCTTGGCCGGCTTTTCCTTGCGCGGCGGGCGCGCATCAGGCTTGTTTGCCACGGCCGCCGGTTGTTCCGGGCGCGCGCTGGTCGAGGGCAGCATCTTGGCCAGGAACTGGCCGGTGTAGGAATCCGGATGTGCCGCCACGTCTTCCGGCGTGCCGGTGACCAGCACCGTGCCGCCGCGATGGCCGCCTTCCGGACCGAGATCGACGATCCAGTCGGCAGTCTTGATCACGTCCAGGTTGTGCTCGATCACCACCACGGTGTTGCCCTCGTCGCGCAGCTTGTGCAGCACGCCGAGCAGGGCCTCGATGTCGTGGAAGTGCAGGCCGGTGGTCGGCTCGTCGAGGATGTACAGGGTGCGGCCGGTATCGCGGCGCGACAGTTCCTTGGACAGCTTCACGCGCTGCGCTTCACCACCGGACAGCGTGGTCGCGCTCTGGCCCAGCTTGATGTAGCTCAGGCCGACGTCCATCAGCGTTTCCAGCTTGCGTGCGATCGACGGTACCGGCTCGAACAGGCGCAGCGCATCTTCGACAGTCATTTCCAGCACGTCGTTGATGTTGAAACCCTTGTAGAGGATCTCCAGCGTCTCGCGGTTGTAGCGCTTACCGTGGCAGACGTCGCAAGGCACATACACGTCCGGCAGGAAGTGCATTTCCACCTTGATCAGACCATCGCCCTGGCAGGCTTCGCAGCGGCCGCCGCGCACGTTGAAGCTGAAACGGCCTGGCGAATAACCACGCGCACGCGCTTCCGGCACCTGTGCGTACAGCTCACGCAGTGGAGTGAACAGGCCGGTGTAGGTTGCCGGATTGGAGCGCGGGGTGCGGCCGATCGGTGACTGGTCGATGTCGACGACCTTGTCGAACAGGTCCAGCCCCTCGACGCTCTTGTACTTGGCAATGGGGTGCGAAGAACCGTTGATCTCGTTGGCAGCCAGCGAGAACAAGGTGTCGTTGATCAGCGTCGATTTGCCCGAGCCGGACACGCCGGTCACGCAGGTCAGCAGGCCGGACGGAATATCCAGATCCACGTTCTTCAGGTTGTTGCCGCTGGCGCCACGCAGGCGGAGCGTCATCTTCGGGTTGGGCTTGTGGCGGCGCGCCGGGATCTCGATCTGGCGTTTGCCGGACAGGTACTGGCCGGTCAGTGAGCGCGGTGCATCCAGCAGGTCCTGCAGCTGGCCCTGGCCGACGATTTCGCCGCCGTGCACGCCAGCGCCCGGGCCGATATCGACCACGTAATCGGCCAGCCGGATCGCGTCTTCGTCGTGTTCGACCACGATCACCGTGTTGCCCAGATCACGCAGGCGGGTGAGGGTGCCGAGCAGGCGCTCGTTGTCGCGCTGGTGCAGGCCGATGGATGGCTCGTCGAGCACGTACATCACGCCGACCAGGCCGGCACCGATCTGCGAAGCCAGGCGGATACGCTGTGCTTCACCGCCGGACAAGGTGTCGGCCTTGCGCTCCAGGGTGAGGTAATCCAGGCCGACGTCGACCAGGAAGCCGAGTCGCTCACCGATTTCCTTGACGATCTTGGTGGCGATCTCGCCACGCCAGCCGGGCAGGCTCAGCTCACTGAAGAAGCGCTTGGCTTCGTCGATCGGCAGTACCGCGATTTCCGGCAGCGGGCGGTCGGCGACAAACACGTTGCGCGCGGCCTTGTTCAAACGCGCGCCCTTGCACTCCGGGCATGGCCGCGAGCTGATGTACTTGGCCAGCTCCTCGCGCACCGCCGGTGATTCGGTCTCGCGGTAACGGCGCTCAAGGTTGGGGATGATGCCTTCGAAGCGGTGCTTGCGCTGGTTGCGGCCACCGGCCTCAGTGAAATAGGTGAAGGTGATCTGCTCTTCACCGCTGCCGTACAGCACGGCCTGCTTCACGTTGTCCGGCAATGACTGCCAGCTGGCGTCCACATCGAATTTGTAGTGCTTGGCCAGCGAGGCGATCAGCTGGAAGTAATAGGCATTGCGACGGTCCCAGCCGCGCACCGCGCCCGCGGCCAGCGACAGCTCCGGATGCACGACCACGCGGTTCGGATCGAAGAACTCGGCCACGCCCAGGCCATCGCAACCCGGGCAGGCGCCGACCGGCGAGTTGAACGAGAACAGGCGCGGTTCCAGCTCGGGTAGCGCGTAATCGCAGACCGGGCAGCTGTACTTGGAGGAGAACAGCTGTGGGGTGCTGTCGGCGGCATCCAGGGTCATCACCGTGGCCATGCCATCGCCCAGCTTGAGCGCGGTCTCAAAGCTTTCGGCCAAGCGCTGCTTGATATCCTCGCGCGGGCGGAAACGATCAACCACGGCCTCGATGGTGTGCTTCTGGCGCAGGGTCAGTGCCGGCACTTCATCGATTTCATACAGCTCGCCGTCAACACGTACACGCACGAAGCCCTGCGCACGCAGCTGGTCGAAGACCTGAGCGTGTTCGCCCTTGCGATCGCGGATGACCGGCGCCAACAGCATGTAGCGTTGCTCCGGATCCAGGGTCAGCACCTGGTCGACCATCTGGCTGACGGTCTGCGCTTCCAGCGGGTAGCCGTGGTCGGGGCAGCGCGGGCTGCCGACGCGGGCGTAGAGCAGGCGCAGGTAGTCGTAGATCTCGGTGATGGTGCCGACGGTCGAACGCGGGTTGTGCGAGGTCGACTTCTGCTCGATGGAGATCGCCGGCGACAGGCCTTCGATATGATCCAGGTCGGGCTTTTCCATCACGCTCAGGAACTGCCGCGCATACGCCGACAGCGACTCCACATAGCGGCGCTGGCCCTCGGCATAGATGGTGTCGAATGCCAACGAGGACTTGCCCGAGCCGGACAGGCCGGTGATCACGATCAGTTTGTCGCGGGGCAGGTCGAGGTCGATGTTCTTGAGGTTGTGCGTCCGCGCACCGCGGATGCGGATGAAATCCATCGCCATGGGAAATCCGATTTGGACTGCTGCCGGCTGGGCCGGTAGCAGGAGGTGTGGGGGCGTCGCTGACGGCAGTCAATCAGCCTAGCGGCCTTGTGATTTGGGGGCAATTGCCAGTTTTGCCAGTGCTGTTTCCCGCCAGTGGGCCGGATGCCGGCTGCGGGCCTGAACCGGGGTTCAGGCC
>NZ_JASCOR010000129.1 GCF_029959445.1 Stenotrophomonas sp. PS02298
GGCGTCAGCCGCGAAGCAGGCAATCCATCAGATGCCTGTCATGCAGGCACCATTGCTGATGCCTGAAGCATTCCCTGCTTCGCGGCTGACGCCGCTCCCACAATCAAGGGAGGAATACCGGCTTCAATGCGCCGCTTTCGCCCCACGCATACGCTGGATCATGGTCACCACGGTCAGCACCACCGCGCCGATTATGATGCCCACCACCATGCTGCCAAGCGCATTGGCCAGCCATTCCAGATTGGTCGGCCCCAGCCCGAGCACGAAGTGGTGCAGGGCCGGAATTGCATGCACCAGTATGCCGCCACCCACCAGGAACATCGCCGCGGTGCCGGCAATCGACAGGCCGCGCATCAACCATGGCGTGGCATACAGCAGGCCGCGTCCAACTGCCGCCAGCGCGCGGCCCTTGTCCAGCAACCACGCACCAACGTCATCCAGCTTGACGATGCCCGCAACCAGGCCATAGACGAACACCGTCATGCCCAACGCAATCGCGATCAGGGTGGCAACCTGCTGGCTGAAAGGCGCATGCGAGATCACCCCCAGCGACAGCACGATGATCTCCGCCGACAGGATGAAGTCGGTGCGCACCGCGCCCTTGATCTTGTCCTTCTCGAACGCAACCAGATCCACCTTCTCATCGGCCATGGCCTTCAGGCGCTCGGCCTTGTGCGCCTCGTCCTCATCCTTGGAATGCAGGAACTTGTGCGCCAGCTTCTCCACGCCTTCGTAGCAGAGAAAGGCACCGCCGATCATCATCAGCGGGGTGATCGCCCACGGCAGCCATGCACTGATCGCCAAGGCCGCCGGCACCAGGATCGCCTTGTTGACCAGTGAGCCCTTGGCCACCGCCCACACCACCGGCAACTCACGGTTGGCAGTGACGCCGGTAACCTGCTGCGCGTTCAAGGCCAGATCATCACCGAGCACGCCCGCGGTCTTCTTGGCGGCGACCTTGGTGAGGATGGAGACGTCATCCAGCAACGCGGCAATATCGTCGAGCAGGGCAAACAGGCTGGCTCCAGCCATGGGTCACCGTAAGGTCATGAGACAGGGGAAGGGAGGATTCTCACTCATTCGCGGCTGGATCGGGGCATGGGGCCACGTATTCACCCGCCGGCAACCCGGCTGCGGCCACACTGCAGCTTCGGCCGCCAGGAAGATCCCCGCTTGATGGACCCGACCAACAGCGACAACCCGACCACCGTCGGCGGCAACAGCCGACGCCAGCAGATCGTGCGGCTGCTGCTGCGCTACCGCAGTTCGGGGGTGTTCTCCGGCATCTCGCTGGATGGCGAAATCCCGCGCCTGGGCCGGCCACCGGCCGCCGGCAATCCCACCCAGTTCGTCGCTGATCTGGAAGCGCTGGGCACCACCTTCGTCAAACTGGGCCAGGTGCTGTCGACCCGCCCGGACATGATCCCGCCCGAATACGTGGCTGCGCTGGAACGCATGCAGGAAAAAGTCGCGCCGATCCCGGTGGAACAGATCCGCGCAGTGATCGAGGACGAGCTGGGCGCACCGGTCAGCAAGCTGTTTGCCTGGTTCGACCCGCAGCCACTGGGCAGCGCTTCCATCGCCCAGGTCCACCAGGCCGAGCTGCACGATGGCCGCCAGGTTGCCATCAAGGTTCAGAAGCCCGATGTCGCCGCCCAGCTGCGTTCGGATATCGGTGTGCTGCGCAGCTTCGCCACTGCCGCCGATCACCTGACCCGGGTCGGCCGCAAGGTGCGCTTCTCCGACTGGCTGGGCGAGTTCGCCAAGACCCTGCGCATGGAGCTGGACTACGAGGCCGAAGCTGCCAACCTGGCGCGTTTCGGCCAGCATCTGGCGCCCTACCCCGAACTGTGGATACCGCAACCGGTGTGGGACCTGTGTGGACGCCGCGTGCTGACCATGGAACTGGTGCAAGGCGTGCGGGTGGATGCGATCCCACCGGTACGCCGCACCGAGCAGTCGATGGTGCCGCTGGCCGCCGCACTCGTCCGCGGCTATCTGGACCAGATCTTCGTGCATGGCGAAATCCATGCCGATCCGCATCCCGGCAACCTGCGCGTCACCCCCGAGGGCCGGCTGGCGATCTTCGACCTGGGCATGGTCGCGCATGTGCCGCCACGGCTGCGCCAGCGCCTGCTGAAGGTATTGTTCGCCGCAGTGGATGGCCGTGGCGAGGAAGTGGCCGACGAGATCATCGGCATCAGTACCCGCCTGGAGGACTACGACGAGGAGCGCTATCTGCGCGAGACCGGGCAGATGATTGCCCGCTACGCTGCCAATGGCACCTTGTCCGAAGGCCATGTGGTGCTGGAGATCGTGCGCATCGCCACCTCCAGCAACCTGCGCACGCCACCGGAGCTGAGCCTGCTCGGCAAGGCGCTGCTCAATCTGGAAGGCGTGTGCCGCTTCCTGGCGCCGGAGATGCAAACCCGCAAGGTTGTCGAACGGCAGCTGCAGCATGTGATGCGCGCACATTTCCGCAAGTCGTTCTCGGCGGCCAACCTGGCCAGCGAGGCGATGGAGCTGCAACAGCTGCTGCGCAACGGCCCGCGCCGCATGTCCGACATCCTCAGCGTGCTGGCCGAGAACCGGCTGCAGATGAAGGTCACCGGCCTGGACGAATCGCGACTGATGGAGAACATCCAGAAAGTTGCCAACCGCATCGCAGCAGGCTTGATCACCGCTGCACTGCTGCTGTCCTCGACATTGTTGATGCGCGTGCCGACACGTTGGACGCTGTTCGGCTATCCCGCATTTGCAATGCTGCTGTTCCTGCTGGGCGTGATCATCGGCCTGGGGCTGATCGTCAGCTCACTGCTGTTTGATAGGCGCACCAGAGCACGCGCCCGCGAAGAGCGCGGCCATCGCTGAGTGTAGATGCGGCATCTGTAGCCCGGGTAAGCGCACCCGGGACCTGGCGATGCTTGCACTCACGCAACAGCACCACAGATGCACACAAGCCTTGATCCTGCATTAGCAGGCGCAAGCTGTATTGCTTCGATCATGTCCAATCCCGGCTGCGCTGCGCTTGCCCAGGCTACGCGTCCAAGTGCATTGCATCGCGCGCAATGCCAGCAGCAGTTGCCAACCTGTGAAATCAAGTCAAAAAGCACACTCTCTCACAACAACTCACAGCATTCAGCCTGCAACACATAGCGCGCAACTGATGATGAATGCAGCAGCGCCGTCCCAACATTTCAGTCAGGTTACGGCAGGCAAGATCCAGATGCTTCTGCCACGACACTGAAACAACAGTGTGTAGAGCGATGACGGCCAAGGCCGTCGCCCCTGTCTCCACTACCCACGTGACCGCATGCATTGGATCATCTGGCTGTCTCTGGCAGCACTGTTCGTATTGTTGATGTTGTCACCCACCCTGGCCCGCGTGAAGGCAGGTCTTCTATCGCTGCTGCTGTTGGCACTGAGCAGCTGGTGGCTGATCGACAAACTCAGCGGTGATGGCATCAACTCGGCCACGCTGTACCACCTGCGCAGCGACATGGAAGGTGCCGGCGTTGGCGACTTCAGCGCCTACATCATCGGCTTCATCGGCCTGGTGATCATCTCGCTGACCCCATTGCTGTTGCTGCGCGTGCGTCGCCTGCAGCGTCCACGCCATGGCGTGGCAGTGTTCGGCGGCTTCGCCGCACTGCTACTGACAACACTGCTGCTCAGCCCGTTGTACACCGACGGCAAGCGCATCTATCAGCAGATGCAGCCGGTGGACTACAGCGCGGTAGCACCTGAATACCAGTTGCCATCAAAGGCGCTGGCGCAGCGGCCGAACATCGTCTGGATCTACGGCGAGAGTCTGGAACGCACCTATTTCAACGAAGACGTCTTCCCCGGGCTGATGCCCAACCTGACTCGGCTTGCTGGCGAAGGCCTGGATTTCCGCAACATCGCCTCGGCCGACGGCAGTGGCTGGACCATCGCCGGCCTGGTGTCCTCCATGTGTGGCGTGCCGCTGACCACCGCGCAGGGCGACGAAAACAGCATGGGCCGGATGGGCCGCTTCCTGCCCGAAGCCTTCTGCCTTGGCGACTATCTGAAGCAGCAGGGCTACAGCAACCACTACATGGGCGGCGCCAACGGGCAATTCGCGGCCAAGGCGGACTTCCTCAACTCGCACGGCTTTGACGACGTGCGCGATCTGGAATGGTTCCAGCAGCAGAACATCGCCAAGCGCCATTTCTCCAATTGGGGCGTGCACGATGACGTGCTGCTGGAACGCGCCTACGAACGTTTCCTGGAACTGTCCGAGCGCGGCCAGCCCTTCATGCTGACCGCGCTGACCATGGACACCCACCACCCGGCCGGGCATCTGCCGGTTGCCTGCAAGAACACCCGCTACCGCAGCACACACGGCAATATCGGCCTGCTCAATGCGCTCAAGTGCAGTGATCGCTTGATCTCGCGCCTGGTCGATCGCATCCGCAGCAGCGCGTTCGCCGACAATACGCTGGTGGTGGTGGCCTCGGATCATCTGGCCATGCCCAATGACCTGAGCCATGTGCTGGAAAAGCAGAAGCGCGAGAACCTGCTGCTGTTCCTGGGCAACAAGCTGCAGCCGCGGCAGATCGTTGCGCAGGCGGGCACCACGCTGGACTCGGGTGCTACCGCGCTGCAGCTGCTGGATCCGGCGATCGATGCGATCGGCTTTGGCCGCTCGCTGTTGAAGCCGGCACCCGCGGCCAGTGCCAGCGTAGCGGCCACCAGCGGTGATACGAAGACCTACGCCCGCTATAGCGCGTTCGCACGCTCGCTGTGGCTGGGTGAACAGACCCGCATGCTGCGGCTGGATGACGACCAGGTACTGGTCGGCGTACAGAAGGTGCAGCCACCTGTACTGCTGGAATACGACCAGCAGTGGGACCTGAAATCCGTGTACCTGGAGAACACGTCACGCAAGTTCGAGGAGGCCGATCCGCAACATCGCCTGGCCTATGTCGATCGCTGCACCGCGTTTGAAGATGGCTCGGCCGATGGCCAATGGTGCGCCCTGCTGCTGGACAGCGATCAGGGCATGCGCCTGTACCGCGATGCGCAGCTGCGCCGTGGCATCGCCGTGGATGCACCCTTGCAGGCCTTCAGCGGGCCACGCCCGAGCGTGCGTCAATCACGCATGATCAGCCGCCAGCCGCGCCACACCAGTCCCGGCCGATACGTACTGGAGCTGTATGCCGCACAGCGTCCGCAGCGCGGCTTCTGGGTGGAAGCGGTGGCATCAAAGCGCAACGTGGTGGTGGCACAGCAATGGGTACAGCCCGATAGCGAAGGCCGCATCCGCATGCCGCTGGGCGTGGACCGGGAGATCGATGACCTGGAGATCCGCGCCTGGCTCAATCACGCCGAGCAGCTGGCGGTCGACGACTATGCGCTGGTGCCGACCAGTGGTCATCCGAGGTCGTGACCAAGCTCTTGTAGGAGCGGCGTAAGCCGCGAAGCTGGCAATGTTGCAATCGCCATTGCAGTCGCAATCCAATGGATCAATAGCTTCGCGGCTTACGCCGCTCCCACAAAGAGACCTTTCCATTGGCTAGCGACAAGCCTCAGCCGCGAAGCTGGCAATGCTGCAATCGCTATTGCAACCGCAATCTGACTGACCATCAGCTTCGCGGCTGACGCCGCTCCTGCAAATCACCGGCAACGCCCCTGCCGAGCCTGGCTCGGCACTGCCTAGGCCTGCGGGGGATCGCGCACCAGATGGATGTCGGTCGGGGTGACCAGGGCGATGCCGGCGCCGGCAGTCTGCTCCAGCAGTGCGAACAGCACATCACTGCGGGTGCCGTATACGCTCCGCGACGATGACACGTAGGCAAAGCTGTTCACCGCCACCTGTCCACCACTGATCGAATCAATGAAGAACGACGGCGCCGGATCGATCAGCACCGTTTCGTTTGCCGCGTAGATCCCCAGCAGCAAGGTCCGCAGCTTGCCCATGTCGGTGCCCAGCGGCACCGAGAACTGCACCTGGATGCGGCCCAGCGCATTGGCCATGGTCATGTTGCGGATGGTCTTGGTGATCAGCTCCGAGTTGGGCACGATCAGGGTGGAACGATCGCCCACCTGGATCTCGGTCGAACGCACCGAAATGCGGCGGATATCGCCCTCCTGGTCACCGATCTTGATCCAGTCACCGATCTTCACCGGGCGTTCGGCCAGCAGGATCAGGCCGGAGACGAAGTTCTGGGTGATCGCCTGCAGACCAAAACCAATGCCCACCGACAAGGCGCTTGCCAGCAGAGCTACCTTTTCAAAGCCGATGCCCAGCGCCGCCAGGGCCCACAGGCCAGCCAGCACGATGCCGAGATAGTGGGCAACGGTGCTGATCGAATTGCGTGCACCGATATCCAGGTCGGTCTTGGGCAGATAGGTATCCACCAGCCAGCGCTGCACCACCCGCATCAGCGCCAGGCCCAATACCAGCACCAGCACCGCGCTGATGATCGAGGCCGGCGTCAGCAGGTTGCCGCCGATCTTGATGCCGGCCGACAGGCGCTCCAGCCAGCCATACAGGGCGCTGACGTTGCCGAACGGTGCAACAAAGGCGGTGATGCCCAGCATCACCAGCGCGAGCCGTGACGTGGCCGACAGCAATACACCGGCCTGTTCCAGGCGATTGGAGGACAAGCCGGTCGACAGCCGCAGCATGCGCCCGGCAGCACTGTCCGGTGCCAGCAGCCACAACGCGAAGTCATCGGCGAAGCGCGTCAGCAACGTCGTCGCCAGCACGATCACCGTGCCCCAGACCATCTGCTGGGCGGTGAACATGGCGAAGTTGAGGTAGCCGAGCAAGGTCGCCACCAGCGCGGCGAAGATGCTCAGGTAGCCTCCCAGGCGCGCCACGATCAGCCAGCCACTGCGCGGTGCACGCGGCGAGCGGCCGCTGCTGGTGTTCGCTGCTTCGGCCTGTGCGGCCTGTGCGGCGCGGCGCCGATGCAGGCCGGCCAAGGTCGCCAGCATGCTCATGATCAACACCACGTAGGTCAGTGCGATCAGGCCATCCAGGGTCACCGTGCCCACCGCCGAGGTGCGCGCCGCGCGATTGACGTCGCGCAACAGCATGGTCAGCCAGGTCAGGCTGGCCGCACCCCAGGCAAAGCGCCGCAGGCGGGCGGCGGCGACATCATCGATATCCAGCAGGCGCCAGGTCGGCCGCGACGGCACCAGCAGGCTGGCCGCCACCGCACCGATGAAGGCCGCCACGAAGGTGGCGACGACGAACATGTCGGCCACCGATTCCAAGCGCGGCGCGATCGCATCGATTGCCCGCAGGCTGGCCACCAGTACCGTGGCCGCCAGCCCGGGCAGCAGGGTGCCGACCAGCAGCAGCCACACCGCAAGCCCAGTGCGACGCAGGCGTCCGTCCGGGGCGCGCTCGGAGGCGGCATAGCGGCGGCCAAGGTAGCGCAACCAGATCCGCAGCGGGAACAGCATCAGCAAGGCCAGCGAGGCGCCCAGCAGCGGCATGCCCCAGCCCTGCTTGCGGGCTGCCTTCAGCAGGGCATCGTGGGCCTGCCGGTACAGCGACCG
Organism: Stenotrophomonas sp. PS02298; assembly: GCF_029959445.1. Lineage (GTDB taxonomy): Bacteria > Pseudomonadota > Gammaproteobacteria > Xanthomonadales > Xanthomonadaceae > Stenotrophomonas. The sequence goes on from NZ_JASCOR010000129.1 coordinate 7,537, forward strand.
GAAGCGGGCGAGATCGTCAGGCACATGCGCACCAAACTCGCGCCACAGTGCCGGCGACAGCGGCGAAGCCACCTTGCGACCCATCTGCTCGCCAAACTGCTGGGCACGCATCTTCTCGATGGCTTCGTTGGCCTGCTTGGCCTCCTCGGCCAGCAGCTTGCCGCGCTTGATGTCGGCATCGATCTGGCTGCGTTGCTGGTCCAGCAGCTTGCGCTGGCGGGCGATACCCGACTCTTCCCCGCCCTCTGGTGCCGGCCCGAGCTGCTCGATGCGGGCATCGAGCTGGGTCAGTTCCGGCTGCAGCGCCGCGACGCTGGCCTCGGCCTCGCGCTGCGCCTGGGTGGCACGCTCGGCCAGGGTTTTCAGGGTTTCCGGCGCGTCGGCGTCATTGACCGCACGTTTGACCGCCGCGACCGCGCGCGAGGCCTGTTCTATGCGGGTCTGCGGACTGCTGTCAGCCGCCGCACCATCGGGCGCGGCCCAAGCCACATTGCCGGCAGCCAGGCCAACCAGCAGGACAAACAACAGCGCGCGCAGCGGATGCAGAAAGCGTTGGGCAAGCAAGGCAGGACACCGGATCGCGCGGACCACCGCGCCTGCCGGGAACTATATGTCAGTGCGCGTCCACATCCTGCAAAACCGTGCCCACTCTTCAGTACTCCAGCGACAGCTCGACGATGTGGTGGCGGTTGAGCTCGTAGATTTCCATGAACTCATCCTCGGTCAAGGCGTGCGGCGCGTAGATCGCCACCGGCTCCCACACCTGTGTGGTTGGCTGCGGCTGGCGTGGACCTGCACGCAGGCAGAACCCCTGCCCCTCGTACTCAACCACCTCCGGCAACTGCTCCCAGCGCTCGCGCGCATAGCGGTTCTGCCCCTTGAGCAGGATCACGACAAACATGGAGAACTCCTGTTTTCGGACGACACCAGCCTAGCGCAGCCCGATTTTCCCGGCGCGAAGAAACGCTGCCCTCGATGGCAGCGATTCAGTGAATGGTGAATCAACCTGCCCGGCACAATCCCTTAACCGGCAGTGGCCTATAGCTGTTGCCCCGGCGCGCCCCCGCGCCACCGCCGAAGAGGTCAACCATGACGCAACACTCCTCCCTGGCAACTGTTCCGCACGTGGACCTGCAGCGCTACCTGGGCACCTGGTATGAAGTGGCGCGCCTGCCGATGCGCCACGAACCCGAGGATGCCACCGACATCAGCGCCCATTACTCGCTCAACGAAGACGGCAGCGTACGCGTGCAGAACCGCTGCCTGCATGACGGCAAACTGGAGGAATCGATCGGCCAGGCAACTGCGGTCGATGACAGCAACAGCAAGCTCGAAGTCAGCTTCCTGCCCGAGGGCCTGCGCTGGATTCCCTTCACCAAGGGTGACTACTGGATCATGCAACTGGACTCGGCCTATACCACCGCGCTGGTGGGCAGCCCCGACCGCAAATACCTGTGGCTGCTGGCGCGCCTGCCGCGGATGGATACCACCACCCGTGACCACTACATCGCCTATGCACAGCAGCAGGGCTTTGACACCAAATCCTTGATCCACACCCCGCATACCGGCCACCCGACCGGCTGACAACCGCTGCAGCGGCGAACGGAGGCGCGCATGGACCTGAAGAGTGGCTACCCGTTCTGGGCCATCAAGAATGGCCTGATGCATGCCTTCGCGCCGTTGCAGCAGGATCTGCGCTGCGAGGTGGTGGTGGTTGGCGGTGGCGTCACCGCCGCGCTGATCGCCGATGAGCTGGTGCAGCATGGCCATGAGGTTGCGGTCATCGAGCAGCGTGATATCGGCTGGGGCTCCACTGCCGCCAGCACCGCGCTGCTGCAGTACGAAATCGACACGCCCCTGCGCGAGCTCGCCAAACGTCATGGACTGGAGGCAGCAGTGCTGGCCTACCGTGCCTGCGAGCAAGCCATCGAAGCGTTGCGGGTGTTGGCCGCGCAGGTGGACGACGTCGATTTCCGCACCGCGCGCAGCCTGTATTACGCCAGCCGGCGCCGCCACCTGGGACCGCTGCTGGAAGAATTCGATCTGCGCAGCCGGCACGGCTTCGCGGTGGATTGGCTGGACGCCGCGGGCGTCGCCGAGGAGTTCGGCTTCAGCGCGCCCGGCGCGATTCTCAGCACACCGGCCGCAAGCATGGACCCTTACCGCATGAGCTACCGCCTGCTGATCCGGCTGCTTGCACGGGGTGCGCGGGTCCATGACCACTGCCGCATCGATGCGGTCGAGACCAGCACCCGGCGGGTGCAGCTGCGCACCGCCGATGGCCTGCGCATCGAGTGCAAGCAGCTGGTGGTGGCTACCGGCTACGCGGCCCAGCAGTGGTTGCGCCAACGTGTTGCGCGCAACCGCAGCAGCTATGCGTTTGTCACCGATCCAATGCCGACAGATGCACTGGCGCAACTGCGCGACACCTTGCTGTGGGAGACCGCCCGCCCCTATCTCTACCTGCGCACCACCGCCGACCAGCGCCTGCTGGCCGGCGGTGAGGACGATGCCATCGACCTGCCGCTGCGCCGCGATGCGCAGGTGGATCGCAAGGCGCAGCGGCTGGCAGCAAAGGTCGGCAAACTGTTCCCGCAACTGGCGATGACGCCGACCTTCGCCTGGGCAGGCACCTTTGCCGAGACCGAGGACGGCCTGCCCTTCTTCGGCCCGCACCCGCAATGGGGGCCGCGCGTGCATTTCGCCATGGCCTACGGCGGCAATGGCATCACCTATTCGATGCTGGGTGCCGGCCTGATCCGCGCCGCCATCGAGCGCCGCCAGCACCGCTTGGCGGAGTTGTTCTCCTTCCAGCGCCTGGCCTGAAAGTTCCCCTGCACCGACGGTGATCGACAGCCATCGTTCAACGCTTTTCTGTTAGCGTCCATGTTGCCCGCCAGCACGGCGTGGTCCCCGTACCGGAGCACCTGCAACATGATCCGCACATCACTGATCGCCGTCCTGTTGTTGGCACCTGCCCTGGCCATGGCGCAGGACGATGCCGCCAGCACTGCGGGCGGGCTGGACCTGAGCGTGCCGCAGGCACCGCTGCGCTACCTGGGCGATACCTACAAGGGCGATGCGCCAGGCACCTATTACGGCGACCACAGCGGTCGCGGCCTGGCCAAGAAGGACAGCAATCCAGGCGCCGAGGTAATGGACGACAAGCTGCAGGTGCATGGCGCGATCAGCGCCGGCATCGGCTATTCCAAGGCCTACGGCAACAGCAATTGGCAGGCCGTGGACCTGAACCTGGGCAAGAACTACAACACCGACGAGGGCGAGAGCCGTCGGGTGAACCTGAACATCCATATGAGCAAGAGCGAAGGCCCCGGTCCCTATGGGTATGGCCCTTACGGCCCTGGCCCGGGCTTTGGCCCCGGTCCCTGGGGCGGCTGGTAAGCCGCTCCCACGTACGTCAGGCGCGGCTGGTAAGCCCGCCCCTGCTACTCCTGGCGGCTACCGAGCCCGCCGTTCCCCGGTTCCAGCGGGTGGCAACCCCGTCCAGGCGGCAACCTAGCGGCCGGCGTGCATCCACAGGCAATCCAGCGCATCCAGCGCGATATGCACCAGCAGGCCGATGCCGAACAGGCGGGTCCGCTTGGGCAGGGTCAGCCCCGCATACAGCACGATGGCCGGCGCGGTATGCAGCGGGTGGAAGCCGATGCTGCAGCGGTTGGGGGCATAGATCGGGTCGGCCAGCAGGTGGTCCAGGTCGATCACCCAGCCCAGCAACAGCAACAGCCAGGCCTTGCCGAACTGCGGCCGCCAGAACAGCCAGGCCAGCAGTGCAGGCACCGCCACATGCAGGCACAGGTGCAGGATCGCGCGTGAACTCATTGCCGGCCCGCCAACGACAGCGTGGCAGACCGGGCCCCGATGGGCCGCGCGGGAACGGGTGCGTATGGGAGCATGCGGACGGACTTTGCTGAACCAGCTCCGATTGTAGGCTGGGGGCCCACCGGTGCGGCGTTACACTATGCCCCCGCCGGCATCTCCGCCGCGGTGGTTCCGGAGTGGCAATGATCAACAACGACGTACTGCGCAGCATCCGCTACATGCTCGACCTCAGCGACAGCATGGTGGTGGACACCATTCACCTGGCCGATTCCAGCTTTGAAGTGGATGCCGCCCAGGTGCACGATTTCCTGCGCAAGGACGACGAGCCGTTGTTTGAAGCCTGCCCGGACGCGGTGCTGTCGCGTTTCCTGGACGGTTTGATCTACCACTACCGTGGCCGCGACGAATCGCAGCCGCAGCGCCCGCCGGAAAAACGCATCACCAACAACATCGTGCTGAAGAAGCTGCGCGTGGCCTTCGAACTGAAGGACGTGGACATGCATGCGATCTTCGAGGCGGCGGGCTTCCCGATGTCCAAGCCGGAGCTGTCGGCACTGTTCCGCCAGCCAGACCACAAGAATTACCGCGAATGCGGCGACCAGGCCCTGCGCAACTTCCTCAAGGGCCTGACCCAGCGCGTGCGTCCGGCGTAAGCGACTGTGGGATGTGGGAGCGACAGCTCTCTTGTGGGAGCGGCGTAAGCCGCGAAGCTGACAATGCATTCGCGCCGGAGATTCTCTTCGGCCGATATGGCGTTGTCCGCTGCTTCGGAAACAACTGTGGCTTCGCGGCTTACGCCGCTCCCACAAAAGCTGCAAAAGCTGCAACGCCCGCGCGGTCTGACCGTTTACAGAATCCGGTAAACCCGCGCCTTTGGCAGGTCTTCGTCCACCTGCAGGAACCAGCGCCCGGCGATCCCCGGGATCACCTCGATCTCCGGCGACTGCAAGGCAGTGCGCAGGCGCATCTGGCCTTTGAGCACCTTCCATTGCTGGCCATTGGCCAGCACGAACACAGTGCCCGGTTCCCAGCCCTCCACCGTTCCCTGCACGCTGCTGTGCACCGGCCCTTCTTCCAGGCCGATCTGCATGGGGGCCGGCGTGGGCGTGGCGGCGGCCACTGGTGCCGGTGATGGCGCTGCTTCGCTGAGCATGCGATTGAGCAGCTGCAGCTGCTGAGCACTCAAGCCGACCTGCTGCAGCTGTTCGGCGCTCAGGCGCTGCTCCAGCGGCAGGTAGTCACGCTGCTGGCTCCAGGCCAGTGGGGTGGTCGACAACAGCATCGCGGCGAGCAGCAGGCGGGTCTTCATACGCAGGGTCCTTCCGGCCGATGCCGGTTGCGGCGCACTTTGCTGCAGTTTGGTTGCAGTGGTGTTACATGAAGCAAAGCAAGAGCTTGCCCTCACCCCAACCCCTCTCCCGCAGGCGGGAGAGGGGCTCGGATCACGTCGGCTGCTAGTCCACTAGCCCCTCTCCCGCGTGCGGGAGAGGGG
>NZ_JASCOR010000012.1 GCF_029959445.1 Stenotrophomonas sp. PS02298
ATGCTCGGCAAAGGGGCATCACAGGTAAAGCCTCAGCCGAGCATGGCTCGGCACTACAAAACAAAAAAAGCCGCGGAATCCGCGGCTTTTTTTGTCAGCGAGGCATCAACGCCAGATCCTGATCTGTTCGGCGTCGGTGCGCTGCATCGGCTGGCCCGGCTTGCAGCTGAAACTGGCGCCAAACTCCGGCAGGTTGGACAGCGGTGCATTGCTGCGCCAGCGGCCCGGTGCGCGCACGTCGGTGCTCAGGCGCTGCACGGCTTCGTTCGGCGACAACTGCTGCGCCCACAGGCTGGTCCAGCCCTTGAAGAAGTCCTGCTTGTCGGCGGGCTTGGCATCAGCCTGGGCGGCAGTGAAGGCCTCCAGTGCGATCTCCATGCCCGACAGATCCGCCATGTTCTCGTCGCGGGTCAGCTCACCGTTGACCTTGGCATCCTTGACGCCCGGGAACGGGTAAGCGCTGTACTGCGCGGCGACGCGGTTGCCGAGCAGCGTCCAGGCGCTCTTGTCAGCCGGCGTCCACCAGCTGCGCAGTTCGCCCTTGGCGTCGATCATGGCACCCTTGACGTCGATCGCGCGGCTGACTTCATGCGCGACCAGGCCACCGAAAGCGCCGAACTTCTCGGCATTGCTGGCGTTGGCGGCAAAGATCGGCCCCTGCAGGGCCGCGGCCGTCACGATCAAGCGGTTCTGGGCGATGTCGTAAGCGATCGACGGCTGCTGCGGCAGCACGTCCCAACGGCGGTCGGCGTTGCCCTTGCCGATGCGCTTCATTTCCTGGGCGTGGCGCCAGGTGGAAGCGATCAGGATGTTGCCGCCAAAGCTGCCGCGGCCCATCGGTTGCACGGTGTAGTCCAGATCGCGCAGCGGGGTGCCGATCTCGATCTTCATCGCCGCCAGCTTGGCTTCGGCTTCGGTCTTGGCCTCGGCGCTGAGCCAGCTGCTGCGCTTGACCGCGGCGATCTGTGCTTCGCGGATCTGGTCGACCATGACGCCCGCCTGGCGGCGGGTATCGCGGTTGAGGTAGGTTGCGGCGTATTCGTGGCCCAGCATCGGACCGGCGGCCACGTTGATGGCATCCAGCACGGCGTCCGGGCGCGCCGGGGCGATGGCCTGGCCACGCAGCAGGCGGCCACGGAACTCGAATTCGGCGTCGCGGTAGGCCTTGGACAGGTAGGGCGCCATCGCATCGCCCACGCGCCAGCGCAGGTAGGCCTTCCACTGGTTGGCCGGCAGGCGGCTGACCATGCCGTTGAGCTGCTGGAACAGCGCCGGGTCGGCCAGCGACACCAGGTCGTCGTTCACGCCCTGCACCTTCAGGAAGGCATCCAGCTGCAGGTTGCGGTAGCGGCTGTTGAGGTCCTTGGTGGAGACCGGCGCATAGTTGTTGAACGGGTTGTTGATGTCGGCAACCGAGTGCGCGCTGCGCGCCAGCTCGGTTTCCAGCTGGATGACCAGCGCAGACTCGGCATCAAGCTGTGCGGCCGGGGTGCCGGTCAGCGCCAGGATCTGCTTCACATAGGCGCGGTAACGCCCCATCAGGGCGACGGTGTCGGCATCGGTACGGGTGTAGAACGCCGGGTCCGGCAGGCCGGTGCCGCCCTGCATGAAGTAGCCGATATGGCGGTCCAATGCCTTCAGGTCCACGTCCGGGGCGAAGTTGAACGCCACCGGGATGCCGACCTGATGCAGTGCAGCGATCGAGGCCGGGATGTCCTTGGCCTTCTTGATGGCGTTGATGCGGGTCAGCAGCGGTGCGATCGGCTTGGAGCCGTCGGCTTCAACCGCGGCCTCATCCAGGCCGCTGGCCCAGAAATCGCCAAGCAGCTTCTGCACGTTGCCTTGCGGCGCGGTCATCGCGCGATCCAGCAACTGGCGCTGCTGGGTGCGGGTGTTCTCTGCCAGGGTGCCGAGGGCGCTGACCGCGCCGGTCTGCGGCACCGGATTGGCCTTGAGCCAGTTGCCGTTGGTGGTTTCGTAGAAATCCGTACAGGCTGCGCTCACTGCCGGTGCCCGTGCCGCAGGCTTCTTGCGGGCGGCCTGCGCATCGTTGGTGGACAGCACGGTCACCAGGGAGAAGGCCAGGGCCAGGGTAAGTGGGCGAACGTTGGGCATGTGGTGCATATCCGCAGAAGGACAAAGTGGGCGGAGTTTAACAAGCTGGCGGCGGATTGGTGCCGGGGCAGGGCACGGATTTGGGTGCTGCATCAAAACCAGTGGTTGTAGGAGCGGCGTCGGCCGCGAAGTCACTGCAGATGATGCGGCTGGCATTGACTGGATTGCGTTGATTTCTGGCGTTTTGGACCTGGTCGGCTTCGCGGCTGACGCCGCTCCCACAAAGAAACGCTGAAAAAAGAAGGCCCGGCAATGCCGGGCCTTCTTCGGTTCTTACTGCAGGGCAGCGATTACCAGATCACAACCTGCTTGTCGCCAGCACGGACCATCGGCGAACCGGCCTTGCACTGGAACGCAGCGGCGAAGGTCGGCAGGTTCGACGGCGCACCCATGGCGCGGAACTGAGCCGGGGCGTGCGGATCGGTAGCCAGGCGGACCTTGGCGTTTTCGGCGGTGTACTTGGTACGCCACACGGTTGCCCAGTTGAAGAAGAAGCGCTGGTCGCGGGTGAAGCCGTCAACCTTGGCGTCTTCCTTGCCGGCCGAAGCCTTCTGCAGGGCGTCGTAGGCCGTGGCCAGGCCACCGAGATCAGCGATGTTCTCGCCCAGGGTCAGCGAGCCGTTGACGCTCTGGTCGCCTACCTTGTACTCGTTGAACTGGTTGACCAGCTTGCCGGTCAGGCCAGCGAAGCCCTTCGAATCCGCCGGGGTCCACCAGTTCTCGAAGTTGCCGGTCGGGCCGAAACGGCTGCCCTGGTCGTCGTAACCGTGGGTCATTTCGTGGCCGATGACAGCACCGATGCCACCGTAGTTCAGCGCGTCGTCGGCGTTCGGGTCGAAGAACGGCGGCTGCAGGATGGCGGCCGGGAACACGATCTCGTTCTGCAGCGGGTTGTAATAGGCGTTGACGGTCTGCGGGGTCATGCCCCACTCGGTCTTGTCCACCGGCTGGCCGATCTTGGCCAGTGCCCACTTGTAGTTGAAGGCATTGGCAGCGCGCACATTGCCCAGGTAGTCATCGTGCGTGGTGCTCAGGCCGCTCCAATCACGCCACTTGTCCGGGTAGCCGATCTTCGGGGTGAAGGTTTCCCACTTGGCGATGGCCTTGGCCTTGGTCTCGTCGCTCATCCAGGTCAGGTTCTGGATGCGGTCCTTCAGCGCGCCGGCCAGGTTCTTGACCAGCTCTTCCATCTTGGCCTTGGACTCGGGCGAGAAGGCGACCTTCACGTACATCTGGCCGAAGGCGTCGCCGGCATCGCTCTCGATCGTGCCAAGCACCTGCTTCCAACGTGGCTTGATTTCCTTCTGGCCGTTCAGTTCCTTGCCGTAGAACGCGTAGTTCTCCTGCACGAACTCATTGCTCAGGTACGGCGCGGCGCCGTCCACGGTGTGGAAGCGCAGGTAGGCGCGCCAGGCTGCCGGGTCGGTGTCGGCCAGCATCTTGCTCACTTCCGCGTGGAAGGCCGGCATCGCCAGCGAGAAGGTCGCCGGTGCGGCAATGCCCTGTGCCTGGAAGAACGCAGTCCAGCTGAAGTTCGGGGTCAGCTTGTCGGCATCAGCCACGGTGACCGGGTTGTAGTACAGCGAGACGTCGCGCGACAGCTCGACGCTGGACTTTGAGGCCTTGGCAAGACGGGTTTCGAACTTGATCACGTCCTCGGCCTGCTTGGCAGCGTCGGCTGCGGCCACGCCGCTCAGCTCCAGTACCTTGGCCACGTGGGCCTTGTAGGCGTTGAGCTTGTCGGCCTTGCTGGCGTCGGTGTAATAGGTGGTGTCCGGCAGACCCAGGCCGCCCTGGCTGGCGTAGGCCATGTTCATGGACGAATTCTTGAAGTCCGCTTCCGGACCGAAGCCGAACAGGAAGTTCTCGCCCTTGGCAGCGGTGCTGCGCAGGTAGTCGGCCAGTGCGGCGGTGTCCTGCAGGCCGTCAATCGCGGCCAGGTCGGCCTTCAGCGGGGTGATGCCAAGGCTGTTGATCTTGGCTTCGTCCATGCCGGCGGCCCAGAAGTCGCCGACGATCTTCTCGATGCCGGTGGCGTTCTTCATTGCAGCAGCCTGCTCGGCCAGCTGGTGCTGCACGGCAACCGAGCGCTCGTCGAGGATGGTGAAGGCGCCCCAGCTGGTGCGGTCAGCCGGAATTTCGTTGGCGTTGAGCCACTTTTCGTTCACGTAACCGTTGAAGTCGGTACATGCGTCCTTGCTGGCGTCGAGGTCGGCAGCGGTGAAGGCGTTGTAGGCCGGCAGCTTGGACTCGTCCAGCTTCAGCTCAGTGGCGGCCGGGGCAGCGGCGGTGGCTGCCGGCGGGGACTGCTCTTCCTGCTTGGGGCAACCGGTCAGCACGGCGGCGACAGCCAGCGACAGCAGGAGAATCTGGGGTTTGCGAACGATCACGGGAAAGGCCTCCAGGCCGGTTTCAAAGCATGAGTGAGGCCACGGAGTCCGGGGCCGAAGCAGGAAGATACGCCTGAAACCGATGAGGAAGGGGTGTAGAAGGTCATGGGTCGCGGCGGGCGTATTCCTATGGGCGGCGACGGCTGGCCGGTGCTATACAGCGGGAATGACCAAGACATCAAGCAAGCAGTGGGATGCGATCCTGATCGGCGGCGGCCATAACGGGCTGGTGTGCGCGGCCTATCTGGCGAGGGCCGGCAAGCGCGTACTGGTATTGGAGCGACGATCAGTAGTCGGAGGCGCAGCCGTCACCGAGGAGTTCCATCCCGGTTTCCGCAACTCGGTGGCCTCTTATACGGTGTCGCTGCTGCAACCCAAGGTGATTGCCGAGCTGGAGCTGGAGCGGCACGGCCTGCGGGTGGTGCCGCGCAAGCTCAACAACTTCCTGCCCTTGGGCAATGACGAGTATCTGTTGGCCGGGGGCGGGCGCACTGCCGAACAGGTTGCGCGCTTCTCCGCACGCGATGCGGCACGCCTGCCCGAGTACGAACAGCGCTTGGAGATTTTTGCCGATGTGCTGCGTGCGCAGGCCCTGCAGGCGCCGCCGAACATCAGCGGTGCGAGTTGGTTGCGTGCGTTGCCGGAGCTGTGGAAGGCAGGGCAGCTGGGCCGGCAGCTGCAGCGCCTGGATCCGGGCTTGCAGCAGGAGTTGATGGATCTGTTCACCATCTCCGCTGCCGAATACCTGGACCGTTGGTTCGAAAGCGCACCGATCAAGGCCTTGTTCGGTTTCGATGGAATCGTCGGCAACTACGCAAGCCCCTACGCTCCCGGTACCGCATACGTGTTGTTGCACCATGTGTTTGGTGAAAGCAATGGCGTCAAAGGCGCCTGGGGGCATGCCATCGGTGGCATGGGCGCGATCACCCAGGCGATGGCGCGCTCGGCAGTTGAGGCCGGTGTCGAGATTCGTACTGATGCCGCCGTCGAGAAGGTGTTGGTGGAGCAGGGGCGTGCAGTCGGCGTTGTATTGGCCGGTGGCGACGTGCTGCGCGGCTCTGCCATCGTTGCCAACGTCAATCCGAAGCTGCTCTACGAGCGCCTGTTCGATCCTGCCGATGTGCCGGCGGCTACGTTGGAGCGCATGGCCAACTGGCGCTGCGGCTCGGGAACATTCCGCATGAATGTGGCTTTGTCGAAGCTGCCTGATTTCAGCGTGCTGCCGGGACTCGGTGATCACCTGACCGCTGGCATCATTATCGCCCCGAGCCTGGACTACATGGATCGCGCCTATCTGGATGCGCGTCAATACGGTTGGTCACGCGAGCCCATCGTCGAGATGCTGATTCCCAGCACGCTGGATGACTCGCTGGCGCCCCCCGGGCAACATGTGGCCAGCCTGTTCTGCCAGCACGTGGCGCCCCAGCTTTCGGATGGACGAAGCTGGGACGATCATCGCGAAGAGGTCGCGGATCTGATGATCGCCACCGTCGACAAGCATGCGCCGGGTTTTGCTGCTTCGGTGCTAGGCAGGCAGATCATGAGCCCGCTGGATCTCGAGCGGACCTTCGGCCTGATTGGCGGCGATATTTTCCATGGCGCGCTGAGCTTGAACCAGTTGTTCAGTGCGCGGCCGATGCTGGGGCAGGCGGGGTACAAGGGGGCGCTGCCTGGTTTGTATCTCTGCGGATCGGGCGCACACCCTGGGGGTGGGGTTACTGGTGCGCCGGGGCACAATGCGGCAAACGTGATTATGGCGGACCTGGTCGGTTGATGAGCGAAATCGTTGGAGCCGAGCGGGTTTGGATGCAGAAGACCCGGTTTTAGTAGATTCTACGAGTGGTAATTCGATGGGGAATGGAAATCCTGTGTCAGCCAAGTTGCGTATTTAGGGCCAAAAATTTTTGGAAGACATGGGTTTAAGCTATTTCTTCACCAATCTCAATGAGCGATATTTTTAGCCGAAGCGAGTTATTCAAACGCGAATCCTCCATTCCAGAGTCCCCGTTAGTTGTGAAGGCAATGGTCGCTAAGAGCTCTGTTTCCAGCTGCATGAGTTTTCTTCGGGTAGATTGTGCAAGGCCTGAAGGTGTGAGGCAGGGACCAAAAAGACAACGGCCGCAAAAGCGGCCGTTGCTTTTTTCGCTCTAAGCATGGAATTCAAGGCTTTGTATTGCCGCCCTGCAGATTAGGCATTGCGTCGTCGGTAGCGGGTTCCTCGGCATCAATTTGTGGTTGCACTTTGGGTATGCGGTGCTCATTGATGCTGGGCGGAATCTGGCTGGCTGCGCCGACATTCACCGAACCAATGCGCGGCTTCATCCACACCTGATCATGCCATTGCTGATATAGCTGTGGATCCCAATAGCGGCGGTCATAGAATTTGGAGCCCGAGATCTGCATGCCCTCTCCATCCGGACCTGGGACGTAGATGGTCAGTGCGCCAGCTGAACCCAAGCGACTGCCGGTCACACCTTGCTGGCCACGATGCAGGACGCGCGCCAAGCGGGGCGATGCCGCTTCATCACCGTAATGAGCGTAGACCTCTTGCCCCAGTTCCACCGCACGTTCACGTTCGATGTCGTCGAGTTGAGCCCAGTAGCGCTCTCGCAAACCAGCAAAACCGGCGTAGCCGCGCTCCGCCGCAAGATCCATCCATGCATAGGCCAAACTGCGGTCCGCGGTTACACCTTGGCCGTTCCAAAGCATTTCGGCAACCATACCTTGGGACGGCTTGTCCGAATAATAAGCAGCACGCTTGAAGTAAGTGAAAGCCTTTTCTGGTTCGTTGTTCTTCAGTTTCTCCAGGCCCAGTAGCCGGAATCTGAGGTCTGGGTGGCTGGAAAGAAAGCCGGCAGACCTCATCAGGGGGTCCATTGTCGGGTCGGCGGGTAGCTTCTCCGCGGCGATCGTAACAGCACTGGACAATAGTGAAAGTGCCAGTACTGGCGCGGCAAGGAACAGTTTTATTTTCATGATGGCTCGGTGACGGGCGAGTCAGTGCTATAGGCGAGATTTTGTCGATGTTGATGATATCCCTGTCACCGGCAAAATCCGATGACAGGGTATCCATTTTTATTGTTTCGTGCCGATGTGGCGATCGAAGAAATTCAACATCTCGGTATAGAGTTTGAGGCGTGCTTCGTCACCATAGAAGCCATGCATTTCGCCGGACTGGATGATCATTCCTTCAGGGCGGTTACCCGCCGCAATAAGTGCTTTGTTCATCAGCTCGGTTTGCTCGGGTACGGCGCGAGCATCGCGAGCGCCGGCTGCAAGGTAAACCGGAATCTTGACTTCGCTCGCCCGCAGGGCTGGGGATGCACGCTGCCAGTCAGCGCGGTCGCTACCGTGGGTGCGGCGAAGATAGCGAAGCCCGGAATCGCTTTGCGGGATGTCGCCTTTCTTGAAAAGCATGTCGATGTCGTAGACGCCGACATAGCCAAAGGCGCATTGAAACAGGCCTGGCTCGCGGATCGGTGCCATCATCGACGAGTAGCCACCAAAGCTACCGCCATAAATGCAGATGCGACTCCTATCTACGTAGCCGTTGTCCAGTGCCCAGTGTGTGGCATCGAGGATATCGTTCTGTATGTTCTGGTCCCATTGGCGGTGACCTGCGTTCTGGAACTCCTTGCCGTAGCCGCCTGAGCCGCGGAAGTTGACCTGCAGGGTTGCATAGCCTCGGCTGGCGAACAGCTGCGCCTCAGGGTTGAAAGCCCAATCATCGCGAGGACCAATAGGACCTCCATGGGGATTGACAATCAACGGCAGATTCTTGCCGTCGCTGCCATTGGGGATGGTCAAGTAAGCATGAACCGTACGGCCATCTCGCGCGGTGAAGGAGAAGGGGCGAGTGGTTGCCATCTTCTTCGGGTCGAGTTGGGTCCTGCGCGACATCAGGAAGCGAGCTTTACCGGTATCCCTATCGTACAGATATAGCTCTCCGGGGTTACTGTCGCTGTAGACGGACACGAGAATCTTCTTGCCATCATTGGTGAAGCTGGAGAAGCCCACCATTTGGCCGTCAAAAGCAGATGCGAGGGAGGTATAAAGCTGGGCATCCGGATGTGCTTCATCTAGCATCGTTACCGCCGGTGCCCCGGCCTCGGTGATGACGCCGATCAGCGTGTTCAGATCGGTGGACCAGATGTTTCCGGAGATTTCGGCGATGGGGTCGGAGAACAGCTGTTTGAACTCGCCACTGCTGGTGTCGAGTGTTCCGATAGCAGCTGGCGTCTTGCCATCATCCAAAGAGGCATAGACGGTTCCGCTTTCGGTGGTGCGTTCAACGGATAAGTGTTTGCCTTCGGCTTTTGAGGAATTGATCAGTGTCCAGCTCTGCGCATCACGGCGGTAAAGTTCGGAACGTTCGGCGTACTCGCCACTTTCATCACGTGAAGAGCTGCAGACGGCAAATCGCGGCTGTTTGGTTTCGTCAAGAGTAATGCTGCAGTTTTCCTTGGGGGCTCGGCCCAAAGACGTGCGACGCCCACTGACTACGTCGACCTTGAAAAGCTCGGTCCCAACGCCTTCGCTGGACCGTGCTGAGGTCGCCTGCATGATCACGTTGTCGTCGTCGTTACGCAGGGTGTCGACCAACGAGTAACGTTCGTTGCCGATGCTCTTGGCTTGCTGGGTAGCGTCGCGCGTCCCCTGGAAGATGAGCGGTCGCGGTTGGGTGCCGTCCGCGTTCACTGCGTACCATTCTCCGATGCTGAATGGAGCGGCGTAGCCCCCCAATTTCTTGACAGCATCGAACATCAGGCGCTCTGGGCTGACCCAGTAAAAACTGCCTATGCTTTTCTTATCGGGCAGCTGGTTTATTTTCAGTGGCTTGAGGTCAGCAGCGTTCAATACAATCAGGACGTCCTGATCGCCCTTGTCCACGGTGATTGCCAGGTAGCGGCCATCGGGTGAGATTTTTGCTGTTCCGTAGGTTGGACGGCCGATGAAGTCCTGGATGTCCTGGGCAGCAAACACTGGGGAACAGGCTGCGCCAATGGATAGGGCCAGCGTCAGGCCAATAACTTTCTTCATTGTCAGCTCCTTGCTTTTTAGCGCGCAGTGGTGGCGCTCAGCCCCATTTTGGGGGCATATTCAATATCCTTTCAGAAAGAAGCCCGGCAGAAACCGGGCTTCTTCTTGATTCTCCAGAACTATCTGATCAGAACTTATAGTTCAGTTCAGCAGAGATCTGGCGGCCTACCGGAGAGTACGAGCGGAAGAAGTACGGGTAGGAATTGTAGGTATCGTCCGCCGGGTGCAGCTTGTCGAACACATTGAGCACTTGCAGGCCAACGGAGGCTTTGTTCGTGATCTTCTTGTTCAGGGTGAGGTTCCACACCAGGTACGGCGCAATACGGCCGGTTTCAGCCCAGTTTGGCAGCGAACCCGTACGAGTGCCGTACACAGTTGCGCTCCAGTCATCCTTGCTCCATGAAGTGGTCAGGCTGGCCTTGCTACGGTAGTTGAAGTACTGCAGGTGGTCTCGGGTGTTGACGATATCGCCACCCGGGAAATCCTGATCTTCCAACTTGAGCACATGGGTGTACTTCATCTGGACGCCGAAACGGCCCCAACGATCAGTATCGAACTTGTAGTCCAATGCTGCGTCGATACCCGAGGTGCGGGTCATGGCTTGGTTGTACGGGATCGAGGTGAAGCCAGTGACCTTGTTCTCGCCCAGGGCGGTATCGTCGCGGGTCACCAGGCTCTTGAAGTACTGGCAAGCGGCCGAGTTGCCGTCGACGACCGAACCAGAGGTCGTAACACCCAGGCGGCAATCGGCTTCATTGCGATACAGGTAGTCGCTGTCGATGTCAGCGACTGCGCCTTCAAGCTTGATGTTGTAGTAATCCACCGTCAGCGCCAAGTCGTCGATGATGTCCCAGACGAAACCAACGGTGAACGACTTGCCGGTTTCTTCTTCCAGTTCCTTGCTGCCTTGGCGGGTAGAAAAAGCCTGGTAGTAGTAGTCGGTGTCATTCGTGCAGGCGGTGCTCTTCGGATCCAAGCCGGCCTCACGGCAGCGCAGTTGGTCGACAATGTAAGAGTACGAGCCGGATTGGCCGGCAAAGACGTAATGCATGTCGGGGGCACGGAAGCTGGTTGCGTAGTTGCCGCGCAACAGCAGGCTCTCAAACGGACGCCATTCCAGGCCGGCGGACCAAGTCGACGCGCCATCAACGTTGGTCACGTCGTCGTATTTGTCGAATCGACCTGCCAAGCTGGCTTTCAGCGAATCGAAGATCGGAATGCTCAATTCAAGGCCAGCCGCATAGCGGTCGCGCTCACCGCCACCGCCGGTTGCTGTGAGGTTGTAGATCTTGTCAGCTCCGGTATACGTGACGGTGGAGCGCACGTCGGGATCAAGCGTGTATTCCTGGCTTGCGGCCTCAAACACCAATGCTGCGCCCAGCGGGCCAGCTGGCAGGTCGAACAAGTCACCGCTGATGGTGAAGCTTCCGGTTGTGTTCTTGGAAGAGCCACTGTTGCGCACGTTGGTGATCAACGAGCGATACACATCAGGCGTCATCGGGCTGAACAGGCGGTCAACATCAACGTTGTACACGCTATAGGTGCCGACGGTGCCGAGCTGCGGGCCGAGGAAATAGTCGTTGATCTTATTGGTCAAGAAGCGGGGGCGGGTGGTGTCGTAGTCGAACTTGGAGTGCGAAATGCTCGCATCCCAATCAAAGCGATTGTTTGCGAACGAACCTCGCAGGCCAGCAACCACGTTGATCGAGGTTTCGTCATATGTCGTGGCCTGTGCGCCGCCAACTTCCTCTGGAGTGAAGATGCGCTGGGCCTGTACGTAGCCGAGGGTCGGGTCGTACACATAGCCAGGTGTCTGCCAGAACTGGGTGGAGCTATAGCCCTTGTTGCTGCTGTCGGTGAACAGCGCCTGGGCGTAAGCCTGGATCCCATTGCTGAAGTCATAGTTGCCAGCGATGTAGCCAGAGGTCTTGTCGTAGGCGTTCTGGATGGACTGGGTTGCCGGATAACCGAAATAACCGCAGCGATTCGGTGTGCTGTTTGACACCGAAGCAGAGGAGTTATATGGGGTGAACTCCGACGATGTGGCCGCGCAGGCCTCACGCAGGTTGGCTACCGAATTGTTCAGGCTGCCATCGTTGCCCTTCCACACATACTGAGCCCCAGTGTTTCGATACAGATAGACGCCACTGGTCGCGGTGGTGAAATCCGGTTTGCCCTTGAAGTCGGGGTTGTCGTAGTAGGAATCCATGAAATCGCGCTGCGATGCCAAGATTTCCTCACGATTGAGGTATTCCGCCGAGTAGGTGACGCTCCAGTTGTCGCCGCTCTTGCCGCCGGTGAACTGGAACAAGCCAGTATCGCCACCGCCACGGGTAGTAGTACCCGCGCGGATCTTGATCGCATTCCCTTCGAAATTGGTTTTGGTAATGATGTTGACAACGCCAGCCACCGCGTCGGAACCGTAAATAGCTGACGCGCCGCCGGTCAGAACCTCGATGCGTTCGACCGCTGCGGCGGGAATGCTGCTCAGACTGACCGCGTTGGACCTGCTGTTGTAGGGCTGCGGGTAGTCAGCCATGCGCTTGCCGTTGATCAGGATCAGGGTGTAGCCCGGGCCCATGCCACGCATATTCAGGAACTGGGCGTTTGGAGTGAAGCCACTCTGCGTCAATTCGTTCTGTACGTCGCCGGTCACCTGGCTTAGCGTGGTGAGTGCTTCGTAGACCGTATTGAAGCCTTCCTTCTCGATATCTGCAGCGGTAATGACGACGACCGGAGTGGGGCCTTCTACGTCGCTCTTCTTGATGCGGGAGCCTGTGACTGAAACGCGATCGAGCGTGGTAGCGCGCTGGGCACTCGGTGTCGCCGCGCCCTGATCTTGGGCGTACGAGACGGCAGGTGCAGCCAGTACTGTCAACAGTGCGATGGCCAAGGCTGAACGCTTTGCGGAAGTAATTTTGTTGATGTGCACGTGGATGAATCCCCTTGAAATTTAAAGACTTTTCCCTGTCACTGGCGTCATTTCAGTGTGTTACAGCGCAGTGAGTAAGGTTAACGTAACATGACCTTAACGTTAATTGCACAGTTTCCGCCGCATTTGGCAAATGATTTCACTTGCAACTTAATTGGCGTGTGTGGTTGGGCGCCTCGATGGGCAGGAGTTGCGCAGCTGGGTCGAGCGGCCGACTGGCAGGCCATGGATCCTCGTTGGCTTTCAAGGAAGCAGGCATAGCCCTTCAGGGCCGGTAGAACTCAACAAAGCGGGGGGCACGGTGCATATTTGCCTTGCCTTGCGAGCGCTGAGTTTGTCAGGGATGCTGACTCATGATTGTTTTCGCTGAAACAGCGTAAGAAAGAGACTGCTCAGTACCTCGCGCTATAGTTCGCATCTGAAATAAAGCAGAGGTTGCAAGTGAGTAGGTCGATTTCGCTGGGTGGCGCCCATAAGGTGCAGAAGGGGCTCTCCCCCCATTCACGTATCCGCAATGTCATTGCGGTTGGCTCGGGCAAGGGTGGGGTAGGCAAGTCCACGACCGCGGTGAACCTTGCGTTGGCGCTGAAAGCGCTGGGCGCCAAGGTCGGCGTGTTGGACGCCGATATCTACGGCCCCAGCGTGCCGGCCATGCTGGGCCTGAGCGGGCGGCCGGAGAGCCCGGACAACAAGTCCATCGAGCCGCTGCGGGCGTTCGGGGTCGAGGCGATGTCGATCGGTTTCCTGATCGAGCCGGACTCCCCGATGATCTGGCGTGGCCCGATGGCCACTTCCGCGCTGACCCAGCTGTTCAACGACACGCTGTGGGGCGACCTGGATTTCCTGCTGATCGATCTGCCGCCGGGTACCGGCGATATCCAGCTGACGCTGTCGCAGAAAATCCCGGTGGCCGGCGCGGTGATCGTTACCACGCCGCAGGACATTGCCACGCTGGATGCACGCAAGGCTTTGAATATGTTCGAAAAGGTCGAGGTGCCGGTGCTGGGTATCGTCGAGAACATGGCCATGCACACCTGCAGCAGCTGCGGTCATGTCGAGCACCTGTTTGGCGAAGGTGGCGGCCAGCGCATGGCCGAGCAGTACGGGGTGCCGTTGTTGGGCTCGCTGCCGCTGGACATCGGCATCCGCGAGCAGGGTGATGTGGGTGCGCCTATCGTGGTTGCGCAGCCCGATTCGGCCGCGGCGAAGGCCTATATGTCGGCGGCGCAGCGGATGGCGGAAGAATTGGCCAAGCGCCCACGCGCCAGCATTCCGATCCTGTCCTCGTTGATCTGAGGCAGTCGCCAGCTCGGTAGCAAGCAAGGCCCGCTCAGCGGGCCTTGCCTTATATAGAGTGTGCAGAAGTTGCTGGCAGGCCATTGCTTGCCGGCTCCTGGCCGGCTCTAGGCTAGAATCGACCACCCCCGGCCGCAGGTATGCTGCGGCACAACGTGAACAGGATCACTGAATGAGCATCAAGAGCGACCGTTGGATCCGCCAAATGTCCGAACAGCACGGCATGATCGCGCCGTACGAAGCCGGCCAGGTCAAGCAGGTGGATGGCCAGCGCATCGTCAGTTACGGCACCTCCAGCTATGGCTACGACGTGCGTTGCTCGCGTGAGTTCAAGGTGTTCACCAACATCAACTCGACCATCGTCGACCCCAAGCACTTCGACCCGAAGAGCTTCGTCGACATCGAGGCCGATGAGTGCATCATCCCGCCGAACTCGTTCGCGCTGGCACGCACGGTGGAATTCTTCCGCATCCCGCGTGACACCCTGGTGGTGTGCCTGGGCAAGAGCACCTATGCGCGCTGCGGCATCATCGTCAACGTCACCCCGCTGGAGCCGGAGTGGGAAGGCCACGTGACGCTGGAATTCTCCAACACCACGCCGCTGCCGGCACGTATCTATGCCAACGAGGGCGTGGCGCAGATGCTGTTCTTCCAGGCCGACAAGGACGACATCTGCGAGACCTCGTACAAGGATCGTGGCGGCAAGTACCAGGGCCAGACCGGCGTCACTCTCCCGCGCACCTGAGTGCGGCCTGGGCTGAAATGAAAAAGGCGCCGTGAGGCGCCTTTTTCTTTGTGCAGGATCCGGCGGTGCGGCTTATTTGCCGCGTCCGAACAACATGCCGATACCGACAGCCACCAGGATGGCCGGCCACCAGGTGGCGAGCATGCTGCCGATGTTGCCGTTGATCCAGCCGAGGTTCTTGGCCAGGAAAAACAGGCCAACGATGATCAGGATCAGGGCGGCGATCAGATTGGAGCGCATCGGCTTGCGGAGTCCGTAAGGGAGAAGGTGCTTATCGTAGCCGCTGGCGCCAGATTTCGACACGTTCGGCCAGCACCTCCGGATCGAAACGCTGTGCCTTGCCGCTGCCCCAGACCGGGCCCGGCCAAGCGGCGTCGTTCTCGTTGCGGCCGATCAGATGCACGTGCAGCTGACGCACGATGTTGCCGAGCGCACCGATGTTGATCTTGCTGACATTGGGCTTGTGCTTGAGGTGCTGGGAGATCTGGTTGATCTCGGCCAGCAGCAGGCGTTGCTGGGCACCGTCCAGGTCGATCCATTCGCTGGCGTTGGGCACACGCGGTACCAGCACGACCCAGGGGAAGCGGTCGTCGTTCATCAAGCGGATCTGCGACAGGGGGCCATCGGCAATCAGCACGCTGTCGGCAGCAAGGCGGGTATCAAGTACGAAATCGGACGTCACAGCTTCGGTCATCGCAGGTTCTCGCTGAAGAAGGCCAAGGTGCGTTCGCGCGCCAGGTCGGCGCTGGCTGGGTGGTAGTGCATGCCGACCTCGCGGTTGAAGGCGTGGTCGGCTGGATAGACATATACAGGCAAGTCGGGTTGCTTTTCACGGTGCGCTGCAACGGCGGCTGCTGGGATCGAAGCGTCCTGGTCGCCAAAGTGGAAGATCGCATGGGCTTTGAACGCTGTATCTAGGAACGGCACGTTGCGTGCGCCGTAGTAGCTGGCCGAAGGTAGGCCCAGCTGTTGCGCAGCCAACATGGCGATGGTGCCGCCCCAGCAATAGCCGACCGTGCCGACCTTGCCGTGGGGCGCCAGCGCAGCAGCGGCCGCTTCGACCACGGTTACCGCGCGGTCCACGCCTAGCTCGTCGACCAACGCCTTGCCGCGACTGACGCCGGCCGCGTCATAGTCCAGCTGCAGGTCCGGTTCGATCAGGTCGAAGAAGGAGGGCGCCAGCACCGCATAGCCCTCGGCGGCGTACTGCTCGGCGACATGGCGGATATGCGCATTGGCGCCGAAGATTTCCTGTATGACCACCAGGCCGGCGCGTGTGTTGCTGGAGGGCAGGGCCTGCCAGGCGCGCACCGGGCCGATTGGGGTGGGGAGGGTGATCCAGTTGGGCATGGGGCAGGCTCCAAGGTGTTGGGTTGGCTCCCTTCTCCCGCTTGCGGGGGAAGGTGTCCGAAGGGCGGATGGGGGGAGCTTTTGGAGCGAGGGGTCTGCTTGCCAGGAGCTTCCCCTCACCCCAACCCCTCTCCCGCTGGCGGGAGAGGGGCTTGAGCGGGTTCATCGGCTAGTAATTCCAGCGATGAGACTGATTATCAGCTCTCTCGCGTATTAAGCCAGCCGCAGGGCGCCGCGGCTGTGGCCCGGTATACTGCCCGGCTTTCCGGCCTCGCTGCCATTCCGGCCCGGCCACAGGATTTCCAGATCATGTCCCAGCTGAACCCCAAAGTCGGCTTCGTCAGCCTTGGCTGCCCGAAAGCCCTAGTCGATTCCGAGCGCATCCTCACCCAGTTGCGGGTTGAGGGCTACAGCATCGTGCCGTCCTATGATTCGGCCGATGTGGTGGTGGTCAATACCTGCGGCTTCATCGACTCGGCCGTGGCTGAATCGCTGGACGCGATCGGCGAGGCGATGAATGAGAACGGCAAGGTCATCGTCACTGGTTGCCTGGGCAAGAAGGGCGACATGATCCGCGAGCATTACCCGGACGTGCTGTCGGTGTCCGGTCCGCAGGACTACACCACGGTGATGGAGGCGGTGCATGCCGCGCTGCCGCCCAAGCACGATCCGTTCGTGGATCTGGTGCCGGACTACGGCATCAAGCTGACCCCGCGCCACTACGCCTATCTGAAGATTTCCGAAGGCTGCAACCACCGTTGCAGCTTCTGCATCATTCCCTCGATGCGTGGCGATCTGGTCTCGCGCCCGGTTGATGAGGTGCTGCGCGAGGCCGAGCGCCTGGTCAAGGGCGGCGTGCGCGAGTTGCTGGTGGTGTCGCAGGACACCTCGGCCTATGGCGTGGACCGCAAGTACGCGCCGGGTACCTGGCGCGGCAAGGAATACGCCACGCGCATGAAGGCTCTGTGCGAAGGCCTGTCCGAGCTCGATGCCTGGACCCGCCTGCACTACGTCTATCCGTACCCGCACGTCGACGACGTGGTGCCGTTGATGGCAGAGGGCAAGATCCTGCCGTACCTGGACATCCCGTTCCAGCACGCCAGCCCGCGCATCCTCAAGCTGATGAAGCGCCCGGGTGCGGTCGACAAGACCCTGGAGCGCGTGCTGCGCTGGCGCGAGATCGCGCCGGACATTACCGTGCGCTCGACCTTCATCGTTGGCTTCCCGGGCGAAACCGATGCCGAGTTCGAGCAGCTGCTGGACTTCCTCGATACCGCTCAGCTTGACCGCGTCGGCGCCTTCGCCTACTCGCCGGTGGAAGGTGCAACCGCCAACCAGCTGCCGGACCCGGTGCCTGAAGAAGTGAAGCAGGAGCGTCTTGCCCGTTTCATGGAGAAGCAGGCAGCTATTTCCTCCGCCAAGCTCGAAGCCAAGATCGGCAGCGTGCAGCAATGTCTGGTCGATGTCATCGAAGACGGCATCGCCGTTGCCCGCTCCAAGGCCGATGCGCCGGAAATCGACGGTCTGGTGCATATCCAGAATGCTGTTGAGGCCAAGCTGCGCGTGGGCGAATTCGTCAATGTCGAGATCACCGACAGCGACGAGCACGATCTGTTCGGCGACGCGCTGATCGAAACCAAGGCCGCACCGTTCGACCTCAAGGTGCTGTGACCACCGCAGCGGCCGCAAACGATGCCGGCGTGAGCCGGCGTCGTTTTGTAGCGCCATTGCGCGGGCAGGTTGAATCGCAGTGCTTTGATCATCCGCTGTTCGCGGACTTCCGCGATTTCGAGGCGTTGATGCGGGCTGCCGATTGGCCGGGCATCGATGCACTCACTGTGCAGTTGCCCGTGCAAGGCAAGCGCTTTGTCGCCCAGGACGAGGCGTTGCTGACTGACGGCCTGCACTACGAGCAACGTATTGCACAGGGCCGTATCGCCACCCGCGAGCAGAACTGGCATGACCTGTTCAACGCGATGGTGTGGGCACGTCACTTCGCTATCAAACGCGCGCTCAACGCGCAGCAGTGCCGGCATATCGCAGTGATGGGGGCAAGCCAGCGCAATCGCGCGCAGGCTGCATTGACCCAGTTCGATGAAACCGGGTTGATCGTGCGTGTGCGCGATGCGGGCGTGCTGGCGGCATGGGATCGGCATGACTGGTCAGCGCTGTTCAATCCGGATGGGTGGCGCGCAGGCGATATCGCGGTCTGCGCGGTGATTGGCCATGCGCTGATGGAGCAGGCATTGCTGCCCGAACGCCTTCTCGTCGGAAAGTGCCTGGTCGTCGTTGGCGATGACGACGTGGCGTGTGTTGCCGCAGTAGCTGCAGCAATCGAAGGCGACCGCTTGCTCGCGGACCCCGCCGAGCTGCGTCCACTGCCGCTGGCCGGCATCCCTGGTTGGCATGCGTCCCAGGATGCGGCCTTTTACCAATTGGCCGACTACTTCCGTCCGTTACGCGAAGGTCGCGCCTATCCGGTGCCGCTCAGGCTCAGCCGTAGTTGACGTCGATGATCGCGAAGCGGGTCAGTCCACTGGGCAGCTCCACCGCGAATTCATCGTCGATGCGTTTCTTGAGCAATGCACGCGCCAAAGGCGAGTCGATGCTGATCCAGCCAGCTGGCGCATCGGTTTCATCGGGGCCGACGATCCGGTAGATCACGGTCTGCCCCGAATCCACGTTCTCCAATTCCACCGTCGCGCCGAAGAACACGGCCTCCGGATCGCTGGGCGTGGTGTCGACAACGCGCAGGGCTTCAAGCCGCTTGCTCAGGTAGCGCACGCGGCGGTCGATCTCGCCCAGCTGCTTCTTGCGGTAGGTGTACTCGGCGTTCTCCGAACGGTCGCCTTCAGCGGCCGCGGCCGCCAGCGCCTTGACCACTTCCGGCCGACGCTGCCGCCACAATTCATCCAGCTCGGCCTTGAGCCGGGCATGGCCCTGGGCAGTGATCAGGGCGGTGCTTTTTTCTGCAGGGGGACGCCAGCGGCTCATTGCGGTCTTGCGTTGCGTGGATGCCGGCATGGTAGCCGGGCTTGCTTGCGCAAGGCCAATCCATGGCTGAAGCTCTGCGTTCTCCGACAAGGAAGTCCGGCCGATGTTGATCCTGCCGCTGCATAAACCGCTCAACCTGAGCACGCTGCCCTTGGTGACCGTGTTGCTGGTGCTGATCAATATCTACGTGTTTTTCGCCTGGCAGGCCGGTGATGAGCAGAAGGTGCAGGCGGCGCAGGACTGGTACCAGCAGTCCGGGCTGGCCGAATACGAGCTGCCCGCCTACGAGAAGCATCTGCGTATGACTGCGCAGGGCGATGCCTTGGCCGAACTGGAATCAATTCCGGCAGGGCAGCGGGGCCGCTACGTTGGCATGGCGACCTTGAGCGATGTTGCGTTCCAGCGAGCGCTGGAGAGTGGTGGCCTGTTCGGGTCGGAAGACGAACAGGCGGCATGGGCGCCATTGCGCCGCGAGTACCAGGCGCAGCTGGACCAGGTATTCACCCTGCGACATATCCTGCGCAGTTCGGAATGGTCGCCGCGGCGATTGCTGTCAGCCGCTTTCCTGCACGGCAGCGTGATGCATCTGCTGGGCAACATGCTGTTCCTGGTGGTACTTGGCCTGTTGCTGGAAGGCGCGCTCGGGGGCTGGCGCTTTCTCGGCCTGTATCTGTTGGGAGCGATGGGTTCCAGTGTGGCCAGCGTGTTGTGGCGCTGGGGCGAAGTCGGCGGCGGGCTCGGCGCATCCGGTGCCATCGCAGCGGTGATGGGGGCGTTCTGCGTGGTCTGGGGAATGCGCCCGGTGCGCTTCTTCTATTGGTTCGGGGTGATCTTCGACTATGTGCGCGCGCCGGCGATCTGGCTGTTGCCGTTGTGGTTGGGCTGGGAGGTGTTCAACCTGCTGACCAATGATGAAGCAGGCATTGGCTTCGACGCGCACGCTGGTGGACTGATCTGCGGTGCGCTGCTGGGTGGCATGCTGGTGCTGGGCCGGCAGACCCGCGAGGACTATATGGCGGACGACACCGAGGTGGCGGTCGACGATCAGCGTTGGGAGCAGGCCCAGTACTACATGGGGCGTCTTGAAAATGCGGCTGCCGAGCGCGTATTGAGTGCACTGGCGGTCGAACAACCACAACGGTTGGATATTGCGCTGGCGCGCTACCGGGTGGCTGCCAATGCCGGCAATAGCGCCGAGATGCGGGCGCGTGCTGCCGATGTATTGCGGCTGGATGCGGATGATGCGTCAGCCCTCGCTGCACAGCGCGGCATCGTGAAGCAGCTGCTGGCCGATGGCGGGGTTGCCGAGCTTGCGCAGCCCGCGTTCGAGCGCTGCCTCAAGGCCGGCTGGCTGCAGGAGGCGGAAGCAGTATGGGAGCAGGCAACGCAGCTATCCGGTGAGGCGCAGGCGCAGGGGTGGCTCCGGCTGGCCCTGCGACACGGCGAGGCTCATGCGCATGAGCAGCGCCGCCGCCTGCTGGAGTTGTTGCAACAGCGGTTTGGCACCACGCCGCAGGCCGGCAAGGCGCGTTTCCTGCTGGAGAACGAGTAAGCCTGCGCGGCAGCAGCTTCAAGCCGAACAAGGCCAGTCTCCTGCCGCCGCCGTAGCCCTGGTAAGCGCAGCGCAGCCGGGGAAATAGGGATATCTGGACGGATCTGCCGCTATGCGTTGGCAATCCCGGGTGCGCTGCGCTTACCCGAGCTACGTTGGCTGTACGGTGGTGCTCGCGAGCGTGCCGCGTCAGACAGGGCTGACCTGCAGCGCCTGCCTGGCGGCCTCGAGCTTGCGGCGTTGCTCATCGTCTTCGCAGCGTTGCAGCGCATCTTCGATCAGTTGCAGTGCTTCGGCATCGCGGTTGTAACGTTCGCCCAGCAACAACGCGGCCTGCAAGGCCCACTGTGGTGCATCAGGTGCGCGCGGCCATGCCTTGAACATCGCACGCAAGGTATCCATCTGCAGTTGCAGCTGGCCGCCGAGGCGGGCGCGTTCGGCCAGATGCGCTGCCTGCTGCGGCTCGGCAGGGGTAAAGTCCGGGTCGACCTCGAGCATGTCACGCAACACGTTCATCGCCTCGCGCTCCTGCTTCTCGATCAGCAGGCGGCTGATGTACTGACGGGCATGGTCGCGCAAAGCATCCGATGGGCCTTTGCGGCGAAGCAGGCGCTGGTACAGCTCGTGTACCGGCAGGCTGACTGCACGCGAGCGCACTGAGCCGCGTAGCGCATCCAGCGCGGCATCCGGGTGACCTTCGCGGATGAAGTGTTCGGCTTCATCCAGCAGTTTCTGGTCCGGGTCATGTCGTGCAAGGGCGTCGTGTGTACCTTCCGGTTCGAAGCCCAGCGCATCGTGGTACTGGTAGACCAGATAGCCGAGCAGATGGAAGGCGCTGAACAAGCCCCAGATGCTGAAGAGGTTGAGCACCAGCTCGCCAACGACGGGCGGCATGAAGGTGTGCAGCCATTGGCCAGCGGTCAATGCGCTGGCCTGGATGACGAACAGCAGCAGGAAGGCGGCGAGGTAGGGCCAGCCGATGCGGAAGGCGATGGTGATCGAAGTGACTGGATTGGCAGCGTGGCGCAGGCTGCCATCCATCGCCAGCGAGATCACGCAGCCGGGTTGCAGCAGGACGACCGCGCCGAGTGTCAGCAGGCCGATCACGGGGCCGGTGAAGATCGTCACCGTCACTACGAAGACGCCCATCAGTATCATCAACCCCAATAGCCGGATGACGGTGCCATCACTGCTGTTGAGGGTGTTTTCCGGCGAGGCCATGCGTCCGTTTGCGGTTTCGCGCAGGATCTCGAAGGCGTAGCGGTAGATCGCCACCCAGGTGACGATGCCAAGCAGCCAACCAATGGCTGGCAGCCAGGTCAGCAAGGTGCATAGGGTGAGTGCGATCAGCGAGTACAGTGCCGGACCACGCACAGGATAGAGCGTGATCGCAGGCAGTCGTTGCCAGAACGGTTGTAGGCGTTGCGCTTTCGCGTCGCGCTTGCGGTCTTCCATGACATTCCCCGGTGAGTCAGAAGCTGATTGTGGTTGCTGCGATAGCGGGCCGGGAATGGGCCGGCCCGGTTGGGACACTCAGCGCTTGCCGCCGAAGATGCTGCCCAGGATGCCGCGCACGATCTGGTTGCCCAGCTTGGTGCCCACGGTGCGGGTGGTCTGCTTGGCCATGGTCTCGATCATGCCTTGGCGGCGTTTGGTGCCGAAGATCGCGTCCTTGATGCTCTGGCCGAAACCGCCTTCCTGTTCTTCATCCTGCTGGCGGGTGCGTGCGGCCGGGGCCTGTGCCTGTGCGCTCGCTTTCTCCGCGCGCTGTGCCAGCAGCTCCGCTGCTGATTCGCGATTGACGGCTGTGTCGTAACGGGTGCCGACCGGGCTGCCTGCGCGTACCTGGCTGCGTTCGGCGTCGGTGATCGAGCCCATCCGGCAGCGCGGCGGTGCGATCAGGGTCTTCTGCACCGGGGAGGGAATGCCCTTGTCC
Source organism: Stenotrophomonas sp. PS02298 (assembly GCF_029959445.1). GTDB lineage: Bacteria > Pseudomonadota > Gammaproteobacteria > Xanthomonadales > Xanthomonadaceae > Stenotrophomonas. The sequence goes on from NZ_JASCOR010000012.1 coordinate 22,351, forward strand.
TGCAGCGTGGACACCAGTGCTTCGCCGGTGCCCAGCTGCGACAAGGTGGCGACCACGTCGAGCTTGGGGTTCTGCACGAAGGTCTCGGCCGCCGTCTTGACCGCCTTCTGGTCACGCGGGGTGAAGGCGCGCAGTGCGTGCTGCACGCGGTTGCCGAGCTGGCCAAGGATGTTGCCGGGCACGTCATCCGGGAACTGCGAGCAGAAATACACGCCCACGCCCTTGGAGCGGATCAGGCGCACCACCTGCTCGATACGCTGCACCAATGCCGGTGGCGCATCGTCGAACAACAGGTGGGCTTCGTCGAAGATGAAGACTAGCTTGGGTTTCTCCAGGTCGCCCACTTCCGGCAGCTGCTCGAACAGCTCGGACAGCAGCCACAGCAGGAAGGTGGAATACAGGCGAGGCTTGAGGATCAGCTGCGCGGCGGCAAGGATGCCGACCACGCCACGGCCGTCATGGTTGACCCGCATGATGTCGACCAGATCCAGTGCCGGCTCGCCGAAGAAGGCTTCGCCGCCGTCCTGCGACAGGCGCAGCAGCGAGCGCTGGATGGCCGCCACCGACTGCGCGCTGACCAGCCCATATTCGGTGGAGATGTCCTTGCGCTCCTCGGCCACCAGGCCGAGCAGGGCGCGCAGGTCATCCAGGTCCAGCAACAGCAGGCCACGGTCGTCGGCCAGCTTGAAGACGATGTCGAGCACGCCGGACTGGGTGTCGTTGAGCTCGAGGATGCGGGCCAGCAGGGTGGGGCCCATTTCGCTGACCGTCGTACGCACTGGATGACCGAGCTTGCCGTACAGGTCCCAGAACACCACCGGGCTGGCAGCCGGGGCGAAGCCGTCGACGCCAATCTCGGCGGCGCGTTGGGCCAGCTTCTCGCCGCCTTCGCCGGCAACTGCAAGGCCGGCCACGTCGCCCTTCACGTCGGCCATGAACACCGGCACGCCCAGTCGCGAGAAACCCTCGGCCAGCGTCATCAAGGTCACCGTCTTGCCGGTACCGGTGGCGCCTGCCACCAGGCCGTGACGGTTGCCGAAGCGCGGGAGCAGGGTGACGGCGATGTCGTCGGTGACGCCTTTGCCGAGCAGGATCGGGTCCATGGAGGCACTCATTGATGAATGAAGGAAGGATTCTAACGGCCGACTGTATCGCGGCGGTGGCAATGTTGCCCCCGGGTCTGTCCGCCAGCTACCCTGCCTCACCTTTGTCATGCAGTGCTGCTGATGCCCGTATCCCTGTTTTCTGCTCGTGCCTGGTCGATGTTGGTTGCGACTTCGCTGTTGACCGTGGTTCCGGCCGCCCAGGCGATCTCCGCCCGTGACAAGGTCAAGGTTGATGCCATCGAGGCGCGGATGACGGCGGCCGAGAAGCGCTACAGCGATGCCTTGGTGCTGGTTGCCAATGCCGACCCCAAGGGCACGGCCGAGGGCGACGCCGCGCTGGAAGACATGGAAGACGTGATCAGCGCCTGCATTGCACAGAAGGGCTGCCAGGTCAGCAATCTGCTGGCGACCTACAAACGCCTGCTCAAGCAGCGGACCGATGCCAACGGCGAGGCGCAGGAGGAGGACGGTGGCCCATTGGAGGCCGATCCGGACCACATCGCGCCGCTGGTGGCCGATGTGCCCGAAGCCGCCCGTGCAGCTGCATTGCTCAATGACCACCGGCACGCCTTCGACGACATGGTCGAGTACAACCCGGCGATCCAGGCCGGCATCCGCCGCTGGCTCACCGATATGCGTCCCTCGCTGCTGACCAGCTACGAGAACTACATGAACCTGCGTGGGATCATGTGGCCCGAATGGGAGAAGGACGGCCTGCCCGAAGCGTTGCTGTTCGGCATCATGGCCAAGGAATCCAATGGCCGCGTGCATGCATCCTCGCGTGTGGGTGCGGCCGGCCTGATGCAGTTCATGCCGGCCACCGGCCGCCGTTTCGGGCTGGGCCCGGATGGCACCGGCTTCGATACCCGCTTTGACCCGCGCAGCGCGGCCAGTGCCAGCGCCGATTACATGAATGAGCGCATGCGTGGGCTCAACAAGAACATCGAGTACGCCTTGGCTGCCTACAACGGTGGCGAAGGCCGTGCTGCGCGCATCTACCGCGAAACTGGCGGGCAGAGCTTCTGGACCGATACCTCGTACAACCAGTTCCCGGGCGAGACCAAGGATTACGTGCCGATGGTGATCGCCGCGGCGTGGATCTTCCTGCACCCACAGCAGTACGGCGTCGAATTCCCCAAGCTCAACGCACAGCCGGCAACCCTGCGTTTGGCGAAGTCGACCACCATCTATGAGTTGACCATCTGCCTGGGCAGTACCGGTACCCGCGACGGTTACATGCGTGCGCTGCGCAACCTCAACCCGCGTTACGAGGCCGATGGTTGGATTCCGGGCGGCACCACCATCAATGTCACCACCCGCATTGCTGGTCTGTACAACCGCTACTGCGTCAGCGGCCCGCGTGCCGACCTGGCCCGCGCGCTGATCACGGCCGATCTGAATGCGGCGATCAAGCGGCCATCGGCGGCGACGGTTACCGGTAGCGTCGCGGTAGGCGATGTGCAGGCGATGCAGGCAGCGCAGGCCGCTGCACCTGTTGTCGCGCCGCCACCGCGCCCGGCAGCACCGGCACGACGGGCAGCGCGCAGCTACAAGGTTGTCCGCGGAGACACGCTGGGCGCCATCGCCAACCGCTTCCAATGCGAAGTGCCGGCTTTGGCGCGCGCCAATGGCCTGCGCGCGCCGGCTTACGCGCTCAAGCCCGGGCAAAGCCTGAAGCTGGAAGGCTGCGGTCGTTGAAGCAGAAGGGCGCCGAAAGGCGCCCTTGTTGGTTGGTTTTGTAGGAGCGGCGTAAGCCGCGAAGCTGGGATGATTTCAGCGATCAGAGCTTCTGCAATCTGAGGGTCTATCTGCTTCGCGGCTTACGCCGCTCCTACAATCGGATGCGCTGCTGTCAGCGCAGCTTCGCCAGCGCCTGACCCAGCTGCACCGGGCTCTCGGCCGTCAGCGAGGGATCAAAGTCGGCAACGCCGGGCGGCAGCAGCACGATCACCGTCGAGCCGTAATTGAAACGTGCCATCTCGGCGAAGCGTTCCAGGGTGATGCCCTTGCCGCGCCAGTCCTTGCGGGTGATGCGGTCGCCGTAGGCGGGGATTTCCTCGCCGCTCCATACCGTCTCCACGCCGCTGACCAGCAGCGCGCCAACCATCACCTGCACCATCGGGCCGAAATCGGTGTCGAAGTGGCAGACCAGTCGTTCGTTGCGGGCAAACAGGCGCGGTACATTGGCCACCGCATCGGTGCCTACGCTGAACAGTCGCCCCGGCACATGCACGGTCTCGCGCAGGGTGCCGGTCCACGGCATGTGCACGCGGTGGTAGTCGCGCGGCGACAGGTACACGGTGGCGTACAGGCCGTTATTGAACGGGACCGCGTCGGCAGCGTCGCCCAGCAGCTCGGCGGCGGTGAACGACTGGCCCTTGGCCTGGAAGATGCGGCCATCCTCGATCGGGCCCAGCTGGCTGATACGGCCATCGGCCGGCATGGTCAGGGTGCGTGGGTCGACCGCGGCCACGCGCGCGCCGGGCTTCAGCGCACGGGTGAAGAAGGCGTTGAAGCTGGGATAGCTGCGCGGGTCCGGATTGGCGGCTTCGGCCAGATTGACGTTGAACTTGCTCGATACCGTGTCGATCAGCCAGCGCGAGATGCGCGGGTTCTGCGAATAGGCCAGCGAGCGGGCCATCGACGACAACAAGCGGTGCGGCAATACATAGGTGAGGCTTGTAACCAGACTCATGGTGCGGTTTTCTCGGTGAGCTTCTTCAGGTCGCTGGCAATCGCCTGCGGGTTGAACGGGGGGCGCATCAGGCCGGCCAGGCGACCCTGCGGGTCGAGCACGGCGATGCTGGCGGAGTGGTCCATGCTGTAGTCGTCCGGGTTCTGCTCGAAGTGCTTGCCCGGTGCCTTCTGGAACACCATGCCAAGCGAGGTGGCAAAACGCTCCAGCGACGGCACGTCGGCGGTGGCGGCAATGGTGTCCTTATGGAAGGCATGGGCGTACTCGCCCAGGCGGTTCGGGGTGTCGCGCTCGGGGTCCACCGAGACCAGCACCACGCGTGGGCGCAGGCTGTCGGGGATGGTCTCCCATTGCTTCTGGGCCTGGGCCAGCTCGGTCAGGGTGGTCGGGCAGACGTCCGGGCAGGAGGTGAAGCCCAGGAACACCAGGGTCCAATGGCCGCGCAGCTCACCCGGGATCAGGCGGGTGCCGTCGGACTGGGCCAGGTCGAAGTCGGGCAGGGTGCGCGGGGTGCCATAGAACAGGATGCTGCTGGTGCCGTCCGTGCCCTTGTTGGAGGGGCCGAAGACCTTCTGTGCCAGCAGCAGGCCGAGGCCGGCGGCCAGGGCGATGGCCAGGATGATGCCGGTATTTCGATTGAACATGCGCGCGGGCTTCCGTTCGGATACGGCGGCGGGACGGGAGGTCCGCCGCGGGCGGGATACGGGAGTGTAGGGGATTGCAGGCGTACACCCCGGCGGTTTGGCGGGCGTTTGCGCCCCTTTGGAGGGCCATTGCCGAAGTTTCGGCTGCAACTTGGCAATCAATATACCGGCCAGATGCCTATAATCGCAGACCTTTCAAGTATTTCCGTATTGCCATGACTGCCGAAGCGGCCGCTGAACTCCAAACGATCGTCGATCTGATCCGCTACGGCGCAAGCCGTTTCAATGCTGCTGGCCTGACCTTCGGCCACAGCTATGACAATGCCCTGGACGAGGCGACCCAGCTGACCCTGCACAGCCTGCACCTGCCGCCGGACCTTGGCCCGGCCTATGGCACGGCGCGGGTGCTGCTGGAAGAGCGGCAGCAGGTGCTGGCGCTGTTCCAGCGTCGCATCGACGAGCGCCAGCCGGCAGCCTACCTGACCGGTGAGGCCTGGTTTGCGGGTTTGAGCTTCAAGAGCGATTCGCGCGCGCTGGTGCCGCGTTCGCCGATCGCCGAGCTGATCCTCAGCGGCTTCGAGCCGTGGCTGGCCGGACGTGACGTCAACCGCGCGCTGGACCTGTGCACCGGCTCGGGCTGCATCGCCATTGCGATGGGCCATTACTACCCGAACTGGCAGGTGGACGGTAGCGACGTCAATGACGCCGCGCTGTCGCTGGCGGTGGAGAACAAGGAGCGCCTGCTCGCCCACAACGTGGAGCTGGTCAAAAGCGACCTGTTCGCTGGTCTGCAGGGCCGCGTCTACGACCTGATCGTCACCAATCCGCCTTACGTCACCAATGACGAGACCGACGCGCTGCCGAAGGAATACCAGCACGAGCCGGACCTGGCCCTGCGCGCCGGCGACGACGGCCTGGACCTGGTGCTGAAGATCCTGCGTGATGCGCCGGACCACCTGACCGAAGACGGCCTGCTGATCTGCGAAGTAGGCGATTCCGAGCAGCACCTGATCAAGCTGCTGCCGGAGGTCTACATGTCCTGGATCGAGTTCAAGGTCGGGCAGATGGGCATCTTCGCTGTCGAAGCGGCTGAGCTGCGTGCACACCATGCGCGCATCGCCGAATTGGCTGCAGCACGTTCCTGAGTCACGCTTTTGCCGTCACTCCGCATCTGTGGGGTGACGGCAACGGCCGGCGTAACCGCAAGAGCACAACGGCATTGAATACATTCGGACAACTCCTCCGCGTCACTACCTTCGGTGAATCCCACGGGCCGGCCATCGGCTGCGTGATCGATGGTTGCCCGCCCGGTCTGGAAATCAGCCCCGAAGAATTCGCCCACGACCTGCAGCGGCGTGCCACCGGCAAGAGCCGCCACACGTCCGCGCGGCGTGAGGCCGACGAGGTCGAGATCCTGTCCGGGGTCTATGAAGGCCGCACCACCGGCACGCCGATCGCGCTGCTGATCCGCAACACCGACCAGCGCAGCAAGGACTACAGCAACATCGCCCAGCAGTTCCGTCCGGGCCATGCCGATTACAGCTACTGGCAGAAGTACGGCATCCGCGATCCGCGCGGTGGCGGCCGTTCCTCCGCGCGCGAAACCACCATGCGCGTGGCCGCCGGCGTGGTCGCCAAGAAGTGGCTGCTGCAGCGTTTCGGCGTCAGCGTGCGCGGCTACCTGTCGCAGCTTGGCGAGATCACCCCGGCCGGTTTTGACTGGAATGTGGTCGAATACAACCCCTTTTTCTGGCCCGATGCCAAGCAGGTGCCGGAGCTGGAAACCTATATGGATGCGCTGCGTAAGTCCGGTGATTCGGTCGGTGCGCGCGTCACCGTGGTTGCCGACGGCGTGCCGCCGGGTTGGGGCGAGCCGATCTACGGCAAGCTCGATGGCGATATCGCCGCCGCGCTGATGAGCATCAATGCGGTCAAGGGCGTGGAGATCGGCGACGGTTTTGCCAGCGCCGCGCAGAAGGGCACCGAACACCGTGACCTGATCACCCCGCAGGGTTTCCAGTCCAACCATGCCGGCGGCATCCTCGGTGGCATTTCCACCGGCCAGCAGATCGTTGCCTCGATGGTGCTCAAGCCAACCTCCAGCCTGCGCCTGCCCGGCGCAACCGTGGATACGGCGGGCAATGCGGTCGAGGTCATCACCACCGGTCGCCATGATCCCTGCGTCGGCATCCGCGCAACGCCCATCGCCGAGGCGATGCTGGCGCTGGTGTTGATGGATCAGGCCATGCGTCATCGCGGTCAGTGTGGCGATGTCGGCGAGATGAGCCCGCGCATCCCGGGCCAGCGCAGTGACTGACCGTCGTCCCCGCGTCTGGGTGTCGCAGCCCCTGTTCGACGACACCGTCGCGCAGTTGGCGGTGCATTGTGATGTGGTTTCCACTGATGCGGTCACCAAGCACGACAGTGCCAGCCTCAGTGCGAATCTGGCTGGCATGGATGGCGTCCTTGTCACGCTCAACGAGCGCATCGGTGCGGCGGAAATCGCCAACGCGCCCGCGCTGAAAATGATCGCCAACGTTGGCGTCGGCTATAACAATCTGGATGTCCCTGCGTTGAATGCAGCCGGCATCGTTGCCAGCAATACGCCGGACGTACTTACCGAAACCACGGCCGATCTTGGCTTCTCGCTGCTGATGGCGGCCGCTCGCCGCATCGTCGAGTCCGATCGCTGGTTGCGTGACGGCAAGTGGGGGCAGTGGTCGTTCACCACCATGCTCGGCGCCGATCTGCATGGCAGCACCCTGGGCATCCTCGGCATGGGCCGGATTGGCCAGGCCATCGCCCGGCGTGGCCATCATGGCTTCGGCATGAAGGTGCTGTACCACAACCGTTCGCAGCTGCCTGCCGAGCAGGAGCAGGCGGTCGGCGCCAGCTATGTCGGTTTCGATGAACTACTGGCCAGCGTCGATCACCTGGTGCTGGTGCTGCCGTATACGGCGCAGAACCACCACATCATCAACGCCGACGCGCTGGCGAAGATGAAGCCGACCGCCACCTTGGTCAACATCGCCCGCGGCGGCATCGTCGATGAGCTGGCCCTGGTCGATGCGCTGGCCAACGGTTGCCTGGCCTCGGCCGCGCTGGATGTTTACGAGAACGAGCCGAACGTGCGTCCGGAATTGCTGGCGCTGGACAACATCGTGCTCACTCCGCATATCGGCAGCGCATCGCTGGCAACACGCCGGGCGATGGTGCAGGTTGCGCTGGACAACCTGCTGGCCGGCCTGGGCATCGGGCCGGATGCCGGCAAGCCGGTCAACGCCATCAATACCGAACTGCTGAGCAACGGCACCGCGCGCATTGCCGTTGCCGGCAAAAAAATCGACGACAAAAAACGATAGGGAGCCTCGGCAGCCGCGCGCTGGAGGTTCCCCGAATCTGGCTCGATATGTGTCTCCCCCTCCAAACTTTCGAGTATCCCCATGAGCAATGAAGCCCGTCGTTTCCATGTAGCCGTTGTTGGCGCCACCGGCGCTGTCGGCCAGACCATGCTGTCCATCCTGGCCGAGCGCAATTTCCCGATCAGCAAGCTGACTCTGCTCGCCTCCGAGCGCTCGGCCGGCCAGCAGGTCGACTTTGAAGGCGACAAGATCACCATCCAGGACCTGGCCACGTTCGACCCGGCTGGCGTCGAGATCGCCCTGTTCTCGGCCGGTGGTGGTATTTCCAAGGAATTCGCGCCCAAGTTCGCCGCTGCTGGCGCCGTGGTGATCGATAACTCGTCGACCTTCCGTTACGACGATGACGTACCGCTGGTGGTGTCCGAGGTCAATCCGGAAGCGGCGAAGAACCGCCCGCGCGGCATCATCGCCAACCCGAACTGCTCGACCATGCAGCTGATGCCGGTGCTGGCGCCGATCCACCGCGAGTACGGCATCGAGCGCATCAATATCGCCACCTACCAGTCCGTGTCGGGCGCGGGCCAGACCGGCATGGAAGAGCTGGGCAAGCAGACCGCACAGTTGCTCGGCTTCCAGGAGATCGAGCCGAAGAAGTTCCCGATGCAGATCGCCTTCAACCTGATCCCGCACATCGACGAGTTCCTCGACAACGGCTTCACCAAGGAAGAAATGAAGCTGGTCTGGGAGACCCGCAAGATCCTCGGCGACGACAGCATCCTGGTGAACCCCACCGCAGTGCGTGTGCCGGTGTTCTACGGCCACTCCGAGGCGGTCAATATCGAGACGAAGAAGAAGATCAGCACCGAGCAGGCCCGTGAGCTGCTGGCCACCGCGCCAGGCGTGAAGGTGGTGGACGAGCGCAAGGCTGGCGGCTATCCGACCCCGGTCACCCATGCTTCGGGCACCGATCCGGTCTATGTCGGCCGCATCCGCGAGGACATCTCGCACCCGCGTGGTTTGAACATGTGGGTGGTGGCGGACAACATCCGCAAGGGTGCCGCACTGAACGCAGTGCAGCTCGCCGAGCTGGTCGCCAACGGCGGCTGATCCCCCCAACGACGCCGGCGTGATGCCGGCGTCGTTGCATATGGGCGGTACAGCGGTGTTCGAAAGGCGGGTCAGCCGTTATATTGGCCGCCATGAAACCAAGGGGCGGGGGCGCGATGCGCTCATTACAAGGTGTGCTGGTTCTCGGCCTGGCGCTGTTCAGTAGCACAGCAATGGCGTTGGGGCTGGGCAATATCCGCGTCCTGTCCAAGCCGGGACAGCCTTTGCTGGCCGAGATTCCGGTCATTACCAGTGATGCGAGCGAGCTCGACAACGCCAAGGCGGGGCTGGCATCAGCGGCCACCTTCGAGCGTGTAGGGCTGGCTGCGCCGGCCGGGCTGGTAGGAGAACTGCAATTCCAGTTTGCGCAGGACCGTGACGGCCGCGCGGTGATCCGTGTGACCAGTGCCGCGCCGGTGCAGGTGGCGTCGGTGGGTTTCCTGATCGAGGTCGATTGGGGCCAGGGCCGGCTGGTGCGTGAATACTCGGCGTTGGTGGCCGCACCCGAAGCCGCAACCGCAGTGGCCGAACCGGTGATCGAAGCGCCGGCTGCGGCGCAATCCAATCTGATCGTGCGTGAGCCCGAGCCGCTGCCTGGGTTGCCGGCACCTGCCGCGCCGGTAGCAGCGCCTGCGCCGGCTCAACCGGTTTCCGCGGCGCCTGCAGCGCGCCCGGCAGCGATGCCGGTGGCCAGTAGCGAAGGCCAGCTGGCTCCGGTGCAGCGCGGTCAGAGCCTGTCGCAGATCGCCCGCGAGTTGTCGCGCGAGAGCGGCGCGTCCTTGAACCAGACCATGGTCGCGCTGATGCGGGCCAATCCGGAAGCCTTCATCCGCGGCAACATCAACCTGCTCAAGCAGGGTGCGGTGCTGCGTACCCCGGCGCAGGAAGAGCTGGCACGGGTGGATGCATCCGAGGCACGTGCCATCGTTCGTGACCAGGCCGCACAGTGGCGACAGGCACGCGCGCCCATCCCGCAGCCGGCCGTAGCCGATGCTGTGGTGGCGCCAGCCAAGGCCGCTGCACCAGCAGCAAATGCGGGTCCCAGTGGTGCACGCCTGGAAATCGCTCCGGCCGTGGCCGGTGCACAACAGACTGCGGGAATGACGACCGGACTCGATGCCGGTGGCGAGGGTGACATGTTGGCCAACGAACAGCTGCAGCAAGCCAAGGAAGATCTGGCGGCGCGTGACGCGGAACTGCAGGAGCTGCGTGATCGCGTCGGCGAACTCGAGAAGCTGCAGAAGCAGCAGCAATCGCTGATCGCGATGAAGGATTCGGATCTGGCCGCTGCCCAGCAGCAATTGGGTGAGGCGGCCAAGCGTGATGGCAGCAGTTCGTTTGGCTGGATCTGGTTGGGGCTGGCGCTGCTGGTGCTGGGTGCGTTGGGCTGGCTGCTGAGCCGTCGGCGCAAGCCACTGCCGGTTGCCCCGCGCGCTGATTTCGAGGCAGGAGACCTGGCCGCAGCGATGCCGGTGATGGGCGCCGCTGCTGCGCAGCAGTCGTTGCATGCAGCGGAAGTGGACGAATTCGACCCGCGGGACGAGCTCGACGCCCAGCCGTTGCCGGTCGTTGCGGAAGTGCAGCCCGAAGCCTATGAAGAACCGATGCCGGCATGGCTGAAGTCCACCCCGCCGGCCCGCGTGGAGCCGGTGCTTCCGGTGGCTGCGCCGGCGGTTGCACACAAGCCGGTGCTGCTGTTTGAGGCCTCGCGGCAGTTCGATGCGGTGGTCGAGCCCGTGCCTGCGCAACCCGAGCCGGCTGCGGCCGATGAGGCGGGTTGGCTGGCCGGTGACGTGGCTGCGGTTGCGCCGCTGGCACCGGCACCTGCTGGCCGTGAGCGGCTGGAGTTGGCCATTGCCTATCTGGATCTGGGTGATGCCGAGACTGCGCGTACTCTGCTCAACGAGGTTGCTGCCAGCGCTGACCCGCAGGCACGCAGTGAAGCACTGGAATTACTTGGCCGCATGGCCTGACGGAGAGTTGCAATGAAACGCGAGCGGCGGATTGACTACGTGGAATTCGCCTCGCGCGACCCTGCGGCGAGTCGTGTTTTCTTCGAGCAGGTATTCGGCTGGACCTTTGAAGATTACGGCCCGGATTACACTGCTTTTGATGACGGTGAGCTGCAGGGAGGTTTCTTCCGTGGCACGCCGGCGACCACCAGTGTCGGGGCGCCGCTGCTGGTGCTGTATGCCGCACAGCTGGGTCCGCTGCTCGAGGTGATCGCAGCCCAGGGCGGTGAAGTGGTCAAGCCGATCTTCACTTTTCCCGGTGGTCGGCGGTTCCAGTTCCTGGAGCCGGGTGGCAACGAACTGGCTGTGTGGTCAGAGCGCGACAACGACTGAGTTGGGCATGGTTCCACCAGTTCCAACAAGATCAGAGGTTCAATGATGCGCTATGCGCTGGGCGTGGAGTACGACGGCAGCGAGTTCAAGGGCTGGCAACAGCTTGGCGAGCACGGCTGCGCGAGTGTGCAGGCCACGTTGCAGGAGGCACTGTCTTCGGTCGCCAATGCACCGATCAGTGTGGTGTGTGCAGGGCGTACCGATGCCGGTGTGCACGGCGAATGCCAGGTCGTGCACTTCGACAGTGATGTCGAGCGTGCGCCGCGTGGCTGGGTGCTGGGTACCACCACGCGTCTGCCGCCATCAATCTGTGTGCGCTGGTGCGTGCCGGTGGTGGATGAGTTCCATGCGCGGTTCTCGGCCAAGGCGAGGCGCTATCGCTATCGTATCCTCAACCGCCAGGTACGGCCGGCGCTGTACCGGCAGATCCTGAGCTGGGATCGCCGCCCGCTGGACGCCGATGCCATGCATCGGGCGGCGCAGGCACTGCTGGGTGAGAATGACTTCGGTGCGTTCCGCAGCGCGCAATGCCAAGCTTTGCATGCCCGCCGTGAACTGCAATCGATCGCCGTGCGGCGCCAGGGCGAGGTGGTAGAGGTCGAGGTCCAGGCCAATGCCTTCCTGCATCACATGGTGCGCAATATCGTCGGTTCGCTGATGATGGTGGGCGCTGGCGAAAAACCTGAAAGCTGGATCGGGGAGCTGCTGGCAGGCCGTGATCGCAACCTGGCAGGGCCAACCGCACCGCCGCAGGGCCTGGTATTCGTCGGTCCGCTGTATCCTGAGCTCTGGAAGCTGCCGGACGAGGTGACACTGTGAGCCGTACGCTGTTTCGTACCCGCATCAAATTCTGCGGCATGACCCGCGCAGGCGACATCCGTCTGGCCACCGAGTTGGGTGTGGATGCCATCGGTTTCATCTTCGCCAAGGGCAGTGCCCGCAGGGTGGCACCATCCGAGGCGCGCGCCATGCGCCAGGCGATCGCACCGATGGTCGAAGTGGTGGCCTTGTTCCAGCAGAACAATCGCGAGGAAGTTCGCGAGGTGCTGCGCGCGGTGCGGCCAACCCTGTTGCAGTTCCATGGCGACGAGGACGATGCGTTCTGCCGCAGCTTCAACATGCCGTACCTGAAGGCGGTTGCGATGGGCGGACGCAGCGACGTCACCGCGCGCGGGTTGCAGCAGATGTATCCGCATGCCGCGGGCTTCCTGTTCGACAGCCACGTGGCCGGTGGCAGCGGCGGCACCGGCGTCGCCTTTGACTGGTCGCAGATTCCGCCCGGTGTGCACCGGCCGTACCTGCTGGCCGGGGGGATTCGCCCGGAGAACGTGCACGACGCCATTCTCGCGACCCAGCCTTGGGGCGTGGATGTGTCCAGCGGCATCGAGGTGTCGCCGGGGATCAAGGACGGCTACAAGATGCGCCAGTTCGTCGAAGAAGTACGCCGCGCCGACCTGCATGTCGATCAGGACTGAATACGCGCGCTGAGCGTGGCGATGTATTGCACTGGTGCTGCCCGGGCTGCCGCACTTTTGGGATCCGGTCGCAGGGCATGTCCGGGCTGATTCCCTTATGATGGTGTCCACGGCGACAAGCACGGATGCCTGTGGGAAACGGATGTTGCTGTCACAGCTTGCAGGCTGGGGCAGTTCCCGCTGAGCAGCTGGGCGCCACAAGGAAAGTGTGCATGGCGGAGTTTCTGGAAGTAGCGCTGTCCTACCCGACGTTGCCTTACAGCGTCGTGTTCGCGTTTGCTGTCATCTACTGGTTGCTGGCCGCGACCGGTATCGTTGATGACGGTGGCATTGGTAGCGGCGACGGCGCCGACTTTCATTCCCATGGCGGTGAGCATGGCGCGACCGGCATTGCCGCGATGTTCGCGCGGCTCGGCCTCGGTGGTGCGCCGACCATGCTGGTGGTGTTGCTGCTGGCCTTTTTCGGCTGGACCATCACCTATCTGGTTCAACTTTTCTTCCTGCAGTCATTGCCGGCGCCGCTGCGCTGGGGTGTCGGCACGGTGGTGGCCATTGCCGCCTTGATTCCCGGTGCGGTGGTGTCGGCCTGGGTGCTGCGGCCAATACGCCGACTGCTGCTCAAGCTTCGGCCGGTTGCCCAAGAGTCCATCCTCGGCCGGTTTGCCCAGGTCACCTCGCCGGAAGTCACCGCCACGCAGGGCTATGCCAGCATGGACGACGGCGGTGCCGGCCTGATCCTGCATGTGCGGACCCGCGAAGGCAGCCGTTTGCCGCGTGGCCAACGTGTAAGGCTGGTGGAATACCTGCCCGACAAGAATCACTACCTGGTGGTCGCCGATACCGACCTGCCAGGCTTGGACGTTTTCCCTTCTGATGTATCAGGCGACAAGGAGATCCACTGATGAGTACTGCTGCGCTGGCCCCTTTCATTATCGGGGTTGCTGCCCTGTTGGTGTTTTTCCTTGGTTTGGCTGGCTTGTTCAAAGCCTTCTACAAGAAGGTTGACCAAGGCACCGCGCTGATCGTGAACGACATGAGTGCGCAACCCAAGGTGCACTTCACCGGCGCCTTGATCATTCCGGTGCTGTACCGCGCCGAGCACATGAAGATCAGCCTGATCACGTTGCAGGTGGATCGCCGTGGCAAGGAAGGTTTGATCTGCCGCGACAACATGCGTGCCGACATCACCGTGGCGTTCTACCTGCGCGTCAATGAAACCCAGGCCGATGTGCTGCGTGTGGCCAAGGCCATCGGTGCAGACCGCGCCTCGGACAAGAACGCGGTGGATGACCTGTTCAACGCCAAGTTCTCCGAAGCCTTGAAGACCGTGGGCAAGAAGTTCGACTTCACCCAGTTGTTCGAGAAGCGCCAGGAGTTCCGTGACGAGATCATCGCGGTGATCGGCAATGACTTGAATGGCTACGCGCTGGAAGACGTGGCCATCGACTATCTGGAGCAGACCCCGAAGTCGCTGCTTGACCCGAGCAACATCCTCGATGCCGAAGGCATCCGCAAGATCACCGAGCTGACCGCCGCGCAGAACGTGATCACCAACGAGCTGGCGCAGAACGAGCGCCTGGCCATCACCAAGAAGAATGTCGAGGCCAAGGAAGCCACGCTGGCGCTTGAGCGGCAGCAGGCAGAGGCCGAGGCACGCCAGCGCCGCGAGGTGGAAACCATCCGCGCCCGCGAGGAAGCCGAGACCCTTAAGGTGCAGGAAGAACAGCGCCAGCTGTCCGAGAATGCCCGCATTGAAGCGCAGCAGCTGATCGACATCCGCGACCAGAACCGCCTGCGCGAAGTGGAAGTGGCCGAGCAGAACCGTCAACGCGCCGTTGCCATCGAAGTCGAGCGCGTCGCCCGTGCGCGCCAGCTGGAGCAGGTCACCACCGATCGTGAAGTGCAGCTGCAGGGCGTGGAGCGCGACAAGGTGGTCGAGCAGGGCAAGATGGATGTTGCCAACATCACCCGTGAGCGCATCTCCATTGACAAGACCGTGGCGCAGGAAGAAGAGCGCATCAAGGAAGTGCGCCAGGTATCGGAAGCCGACCGCCTGAAGCAGGTCGCCATCCTCGAAGCCGAGGCGCAGGCGCAGGAAGCCATGCTCAAGCAGGTCAAGGAGGCCGAGGCCAGCGAAGCAGCTGCCAAGCACCGCGCGGTGGAAATCACCACGCTGGCGCAAGCCGAGTTCGACGCCGCAGGCAAGCAGGCCGAAGCCAAGAAGGCCTTGGCCGATGGTGTGCGCGCCGAGCGCGCTGCGCCGGGTCTGGCGGATGCCCAGGTCAAGGAAGCCAGCGCGCTGGCCATCGAGAAGGTCGGTATTGCCGAAGCCCGCGTCGTCGATGCGATGGCCGACGCCAACCTGAAGCAGGGTACTGCCGAAGCCAAGGTGCTGGCCGAGCAGCTGGCCGCGCGTGCGCAGGGCGAGGAGCAGATGGGCCGTGCCAAGGCAACGGCAACCGAAACGCTGGGCGTGGCCGAAGCCGCGGTCATCGAGAAGAAGCTGTTCGCCGAAGCCGACGGTTTGACCCGCAAGTTCCAGGCCATCGATTCGCTGGGCGATACCGCACGCGGTCACGAAGAGTTCCGCATGACCCTGGAAACCGGCCTGCGTCAGGCCCTGGCGGCGATCGACGCCGGCAAGGAAGTGACCAAGGAGAATGCCGAGGTCATCGCCAGTGCGCTGCGCAACGCCAGGATCGACATGGTCGGCGGCGACGGTGGCATGTTCGAGAACCTGGTCAAGGCGGTCTCGCTGGGCAAGTCGATCGAAGGCCTCACCGACAAGAGCCCGATCGTGCAGGACCTGATGCAGCGCTACCTGGGCGTGGACATGTCCGCGCGCGGTCTGCCGGCCCGGCGTGGTGCCGATACACCGGCGATGGAATCGGACGCAGGTTGAGCGTTGGCGTGCCCCGCGCGCTTGCACCGCGTGTGGCGTTGATGCGCCGCCTGGCTGGAGCTGGCGGCACACGAGCATGAGGGCGTCGGGGATTCCGTCCCGAGGGCGGAATCTGCCGATGTCAGAGCAGGGAACAATCGATGGCCGATACAAATCTGGACGCTGCCGCTACGCAGGAAGGCGGCTCCATCGCCGATCAGGCGGTGGCGCAGGGCGGTGCCTATGAGGTGCTGCGTAAACGTCTGAGTGATCAGGGCGCACGTTTGCGGCAGGTGGTGGACGCGCTGAACCAGCGCCGGCTGCAGGAGTTCGGCGACAGCCGGATGGAAGTGATCGGGCGCTTTCGCATCCGCAGCGAGAACAACTGCGTTGGCCGCGATGTGGTGCAGGTCGGCGACGACCTGCTGCTGTTCGGCTACAACGTCTTCATCGGCTTGAAGACACAGACCCGCATCGAGGATGTGTTCGGGCTCTATCGCCTGGTGGACGGTACCGAAGGCTACGACGTCACCCCGGTGGACCTGAAAAGCAGTTTCCTGGCACAGGCCGGCTTCGTCCACGATTTCGGTGAGCTCTACGCGTATTACAAAAATGCGCGCCTGCTGCAGCTGATCGTGCGCGACGGCAAGTTGCTGGCTGCGTTCCAGATCGGCGAGCGCAGCACTGATGTGCGCGTGTTCCGCTGGGCGATGGCACCCAGTGGCGAGCTGACCTATATCGATGCACGTGGCGAGCGTGATATCGCGCTGCCGCCGCCGTTCGATTTCGAGTGGGCGCGTGCTGGCCGTGACATGCTGATCACCGGCCGCTTCCCGCACCTCAACATCCTCGACACCATCTTCGTCGAGACCACCGGTGGTGACCTGACCATCAAGGTCGAGAACAATACCGAGACCGGGCAGGGCGTTTACAGCGAGCCGGTCGAGGACAGCACGCAGTCGGTGGACGACGCGACCATTGACTTCGCCAAGGTCGGCTCGCTGATCCTGCTGAAGATCCAGCCGTACCGCGAGGACAGCTGGCGTGGCCTGATCTACAACACGCTGACCGGCAAGGTGGTGCGCAACGACGCCATCGTCCAGGCCTGCGTGCAGCTGCCCGATGACCATGGCGTCATCTTTCCCGGTGGCTATTACCTGCAAAGCGGCGAGCACAAGGCGTTCGATGCCTCGATGCAGGGCATGCGTTACAAGCGCTCGATCCGCTCGCCGAACGGCGAGGACATGTTGTACATCTTCTACGAGCGTGAAGCCGGCAAGTCGGCGCTGTTCGTCTACAACAGCATCCAGCGTGTGCTGCAGAACCCGGTGTTCGGCATGGGCTACGCCTTCATGCGTGATGGTCGCATGGTCCTGTTCAATGCCGAAAACGAGGAGCCTACCCGCGTCCATCCGATGCAGGTCTGGCAGACCCCGTTCAGCAGTGATGAATTCGCTGCACATGCACCCACCGGCACCAGCTTCATGGCCCGCATCGGCAATGCCGAGCTGGTGCGTGGCATCTCCAATCTGCTGGATCTCGGTCGCGAGATCGACAGCCGCGAGGTATCGCTGCCGCGCTACGAGCTGCTGACCCATAACGCGCGCCGTCTGTTCGATACTCACCATTGGCTGGATGATGCCAATTGCGACGGTGCGGCAACGCTGCTGCGCGAGATCAGCGCGACCGGCGAATCGATGCTCGATGAGTACGAAAAGGTCGAGAGCATCCGCAAGCAGTCGGCGCAGGCGATGGCCGAGGTCACCACCGCGCACAAGACGCTGCTTGGGCGGTTGCAGCCACAGAACTGGACGAAGATCGGCGAGTTCGTCGAGTCGCTCGGCGAGATCGGCAAGCTGCGTGGCCGCCTGCTGACGGTACGTGACTTCCGTTATGTGGATGTTGCCGCCATCGACGCAATGAATGCGTCTTTGCAGGAGGCGCATGACCGGGTTGGTGCGGCGGCGGGTGAATTCCTTGGCAGCGACAAAGCGCTGCAGCCGTTCGCTGATCGATTGCAGGAGCTGGATGTCGCCGCGCAGGTGGCACAGACCGCCAAGCAGCTGTCCGAGCAGATCGCGCAGATGCAGGTGATGTCGGGCGATCTGGATATGTTGTCCGAGCTGATGGCCAGCCTGAAGGTTGACGACGCCGCGCAGCGCACGCGCGTGGTCGAGGCCATTTCCGCCATCTACGCCAAGCTCAACCAGGCGCGCGCACGTGCGGATCAGCGCCGTCGTTCGTTGGGTTCGGCTGAAGCCGTGGCGCAGTTTGGAGCGCAGTTCTCCCTGTTCAGCCAGGCCATCACCAGTGCGCTGGGTTTGGCGACCGATCCGGAGCGCGCCGACGAGCAGTTGTCGCGGTTGATGGTGCAGCTGGAAGAACTGGAGAGCCAGTTCGGCGAGCATGAACAGTTCCTTGGCGACATCCTCAACAAGCGTGAGGAGCTGCTCGATACCTTCGAGTCGCACAAGCAGACGCTGCTGGATGCGCGCCAGCGCAAGGCACAGTCGGTACTGGACGCAGCCAACCGTATCCTTGATGGCCTGGCCAAGCGTACCGAGCGCTTCACCACCGTTGATGAACTGAACGCTTTCTTCGCCGGTGACCCGCTGATCCTGAAGTTGCGTGAGCTCGCCGATCGCCTGCGCGACTACAAGGACAGCGTCAAGGCCGACGACGTGGAAGCGCGGCTCAAGGGCGTGCGCGACCAGGCGGTGCGGGCGCTGCGTGATCGCAGTGATCTGTTCGAAGGCGGCGGCAACATCATCCGTCTTGGCCGACACCGTTTCAGCGTCAACACCCAGCCGCTGGACCTGACCATCCTGCCGCGCGGCGATGGTCTGGCAGTACATCTCACTGGCACCGACTACTACGAGGCCATTGTCGATCCGGAGCTGGAGGAGCTGCGCGACTATTGGCCGGTGACGCTGGATTCGGAGTCAGCCGCGCTCTATCGCGGGGAGTATCTGGCGGGTCTGCTGCTGGATGCGGCCATCAACGGTCGCGATGGCTTGAGTGTCGAGTTGCTGCTGCGCGAAGCCGCACAAGCCGATGCCTTGGCCAAGCGGGTGCGCGATTTCGCTGCGCCACGTTACCGCGAAGGCTACGAGAAAGGCATTCACGATCACGATGCGACGTTGATCCTGCAGGCGGTTCTGCCGCTGTATCAGGCGGCAGGATCACTGGTGCATGCAGCGGGTCCACGCGCGCTTGCCTTGCTGTTCTGGGCGCGCGAGGGCAAGCGCGAGGAAGTGAGCCAGTGGTTGGAACGCGCCGCCGGTGCGTTCGCCATCGCCAAGCTGTTCAATGTGCGGGACGGGCTTGATGCCTTGCGCACGGAGATCGCATCGGCGTTGGCGGCCTTCCAGGACGAGCATGGCTTGCCGTTCGACAGCGGCGTGCCAGCCTTGGCTGCCGAGTACCTGCTGGCGGAGCTTGGCAACGGCGAGCCAACCTTCTCCTTCAGTGGCTACGCGCGGCAGCTGCTCGGCGGCCTGCGCGAACAGCTGCAGGCTGCCGGGCAAGCGGATGCATTTGATCGCAGCCTGCAACGTCTGAACACGCGACTGGCCCTGCAATGGGCGCAGGCGCTGCAATGGTTGCAGGCAATGTGTGGCCAGCCGAAGTTTGCCGCCATGGCCGGCTATGTGCCGGAAGCCGCTGCGATGCTGCTCGGCGAACGGGCTTTGCGCAGCCAGGTACGCGAGGTGACCTTGATCGCCGATGTCGGTGGCCTGCTCGGTGAGCATGCGCGCGTCGCCCAAGGCCACCCGCAGTTGGCGGTGGATGATTTCCTGCAGCGCTGGCAGTCGCATCGCCGCCAGTTCCAGCCCGGTTTCGAGCGCTACCAGGCGCTGCGCCATCGCATCAGTGCGCGCGAACGCGATTCGCTGCGGCTGAGCGAATTCCAGGCGCGGCCGCTGAGCTCGTTCGTTCGCAACAAGCTGATCAATGACGTCTACCTGCCCATCATCGGTGACAACCTCGCCAAGCAGATGGGCACGGTGGGCGAGAACAAACGCAGCGACCTGATGGGCCTGCTGATGATGATCAGCCCGCCCGGTTACGGAAAAACCACATTGATGGAATACGTGGCCAACCGGCTTGGCCTGGTCTTCATGAAGATCAACGGCCCGGCGCTGGGCCATGAAGTGCGCTCGCTGGACCCGGAGCAGGCACCGGATGCTACCTCACGACAGGAACTGCACAAGCTCAATCTGGCGCTGGAGATGGGCAACAACACCATGCTGTATGTCGACGACATCCAGCACACCCATCCGGAGTTCCTGCAGAAATTCATTTCCCTGTGTGACGGCACCCGTCGCATCGAGGGCGTGTGGAAGGGCCGCACCAAGACCTATGATCTGCGTGGCAAGAAATTCTGCGTGGTGATGGCAGGCAACCCGTATACCGAGTCCGGTGAAGTGTTCAAGGTGCCGGACATGCTGGCCAACCGTGCCGATATCTACAACCTCGGTGATGTACTCGGCGGCATGGAAGAGGCCTTCAAGCTCAGCTACATCGAGAACAGCCTGACCTCCAGCCAGGTGTTGGCGCCGATGGCAACCCGTGACCTGGCCGACCTCTACCTGCTGGTCGACAAGGCTGGCGGCAAGGAGGTGTCGACCAATGCACTCAGCCACGCTTACAGCGGTGCGGAGATCAACGAGATCGTCGCCACCTTGCAGCGGCTGATGCAGGTGCGCGAGGTCGTGTATCGGGTCAACCAGCAATACATCGCCAGCGCCGCGCAGGCCGACAAGTACCGGGTCGAGCCGCCGTTCCGCCTGCAGGGCAGCTACCGCAACATGAACAAGCTGTCGGAGAAGATCTCGCCGGTGATGAATGCCGCCGAGCTGCAGCAGCTGGTCACCGACCATTACCTCGGCGAGTCGCAGCTGCTGACCAGTGGCTCCGAGGAAAACCTGCTCAAGCTGGGTGAGCTGCGCGAGGTATTGGATGCGACGCAGGTGGCGCGCTGGGAGCAGATCAAACGCGACTTCATGCGCGACAAAGCGATGGGCGGCGACGATGCCGACACTGGTGCGCGCATGGTCGCGCAGCTGGCCGATATTGCCAGTGGGCTGCAGGGCCTGCGTGCTGATGAGCCAGCGCCGGTTGCACCGCTCGCGCCGCAGGTCGAGGTGCCGTGGGAGCAGATCGTGGCCTTGTTGCAGTCGGTTGCCGAGCGTCCCGCAGCGGTGGTCGCAGCACCGCCAGCTGCCGTGGCGCCGGTTGCACCAGTGCAGGATCTGACCCCGTTGTTGCAGGTATTGGCGACAGCCCAGCAGCGCCAGGGCGAGGTTGGCGATGCACTGGCCGGCCTGGCTACGCAGCTGCAGGAGTGGCTGTCCAAGGACGGCGGTGCGGGCAGCAAGCCAGCACCGCGCGTGCGGCGCGCGCGCACGCCGGAAGAGAAGGCGTTGGACGAAGCGCTGATGCGGCATTTCTACGGCGGCAACGTGGTGGTGCCGGGGCAGCAGGGCAGTCGTGGCAATGAAGCGCCGGACGATGCCTGATGTGACGCCGCCAGTGTTGCCGCCGCCACCGCAGCCGCCGCTGCAAGCCGATGATGCGCTGGCCGTGGCCAGCTACGGCGCGGAACTGCTGGCCGCGGTGGAACAGTTGCTTGCCAACGCACCGGCTGGCACGGCCGCTGCGCGGCTGGTCGCGGAGATGAACAACATCCGCGAAGCGATGTCGGCAGCGGATGCTCGTCATATCCGTCGTTCGGTGGGTTTGCTCGGCCGCTTGCTGGGTCGCGATGTCGAGGCACAGGCACGAGCCGAACAACTGGCGACCCAACTCGACGTCTGCCTGCTGCGTGCCGATGCCTGTCTAGAGGCTTTGCAGCAGGAGCTGGGCGAGCATCTGCTGCAGGCGACCCGGGTTCAGATGGCTGTGGCGGCCATCGATGACTGGGCGGTTGCCGGCGAGGCAGTTCGTCCGCCGGACGAGCCAATGGCGCAGGCTGCGCTGCAGCGACGGCTGCAGCATCTGCGCGGGCTGGCCCGCCTGCGCGACAGCGAGGCCGGGCAGTTGCGCTTGCTGCATGCGCAGGGCGTGGAGCTGGTCGAGCGCTATCTCCGCATCCGTGATGTGCTGCTGCCGCTATGGCGGCAGCGAAGCCTGGCCGGTCGTGCCGCCGACAAGCAGGCCCAGCTGGCGCAAGCCAATGAGGCGCAGGCGCGGATTCTCGACGAGGTGGCAGCGATGCAGGCTAGACTGCGCTGAGAACCATCCTGCACATGATTGCTCGCGCGCCGCGTCGCGCCACTTGCTCAAGGAGAACTGCTGATGACCCAGGACACTTTGCCGCTGCCGGCCGGCCCTTCCGCCGATGTTGATGGCACCATGCTGGTCGCCTTGGGCCTGAGCGAAGCGGATCGCCCGCAGATCGCGCAGATCGTGCGCACGCTGGACGACATCAGCCCGGGCAACCTGCACGTATTCGGCCGCGAGGCGGCGGGCAAGAGTGCGGCCTTCTCCAGCCAGTTGCTGGACCATGTGCGCAACCGCGACCTGGATGCCTCGGGCGAGAAGCTCGGTGAGGTGGTGCGTATTGCCCGCTCGCTGAAGCTGGACGGTTTGAACGAGCGTTCCAAGGTGCCGGTGATCGGTGGCCTGATCGACCGCATGCGCGCCTCCAAGGGCGAGCTGGTGCAGAAATTCAGCGACACCAACCAGCAGATCGAACAGTTGCTGCGTGACGTTGGCGCACAGCAGGCGCAGATGGGCCAGCGCGTCGGTGAGTTTGATCGCATGCATGCCATCGTCCGCGACGAACGGCAGAGCCTTGGCCTGCACATCGCCGCTGGCAAACAGCGCCTGGCCGAACTCAGCAACGAGTTGCACGCGCTGGTTGGTCTGGAAGATCCGCAGTCGCGCATTCGGCGTGGCGAGATCGATAACGCGATCCGCCTGCTCGACAAGCGCGTGGGTGATCTGACGGTGATGCAGCATGCGGCTGACCAGTCGTTGCCGATGATCCGCCTCATCCAGGCCAATGCGATCCAGTTGATCGAGAAATTCAACGCCGTGCGCGACATCACCATCCCGTCGTGGAAGCGCCAGTTCGCCATCCAGCTGTCGCTGGGCGAGCAGAAGAACGCGGTGGATCTGTCCAATGCCATCGACGATGCCACCAATGAACTGATGCGCCGCAACGCCGACCTGATGCGGCAGACCTCGGTGGAAACGGCCAAGGCCAACCAGCGTGCAGTGATCGATGTCGCGACACTGCGCCATGTGCATGAGCAGCTGATCGCCACCGTGGAAGAGGTGCGCAGCATCCACCGCGAAGGCATGCAGCAGCGGCAGCAGGCGGAAGTCGAGTTGGCGCGTCTACGTGAGGACGTGCAGCAGCGGCTGGCACAGCCGACGCAAGGCAGCTGAATGTAGGAGCGGCGTCAGCCGCGAAACCACTGATGCGTCAGATACAGCTGACGCCAGCGCTGTTGCCCCCTCCCTTTGCCGAAGACAAGGCTTGGCTCCCTCCCTTTTGCGTAGCAAAGGGGAGGGCTGGGGAGGGGTAAGCTCTCAGGCCTTTCAAGCATTGCCAGCTTCGCAGCTGACGCCACTCCCAGAAAGGCTGAGAGCGCCTACAAAAGCTGCTTGCGCAGCCAATCCGCCAATGCCGCCACACGCGGGTCCTGCTGCTCGCCGGCGGTGCACAAGGCCCAGCAGCCTTCCGTCTCAACAAAGCTCCACGGTGCGATCAGGCGGCCGTTGACCAGGTCATCAGCGACCAGGGGTTCAGGCGCAATCGCGATGCCCAATCCGGCGACCGCCGCTTCCAGCATGTAGTACAGATGCTCCAGGCCGGTCCCATAGGTCAGCGCATCCGCATCGATGCCATTGCGCGCAGCCCAGGTCGGCCAGGCCTGGGGGCGCGAGCGCGTATGCAGCAGCGAGTGGTCACGCAGCGCTTCGACAGGCTGCCGGGCCAATACATGCGCGCCGTGCATTGAAGGGCTGAATACCGGGCCGATCCGTTCAGGCGCCAGCGCATGCACTTTCCAGCCGTTGGGCCAAGGCGCCTGGCCGAGCATCAGCGCTGCATCCAGACCATCCAGGCGTGGGGCGAAATCGCCGTCCTGTGCCGCCAGGTGCAGGGTCAGGCCGGGCAGGTCGCGCTGCAGGTCCTGCAGGCGCGGGATCATCCAGCGGGCAAGCAGGCTGCCAGGGCAGCCCAGCACGAAGGCGTCATTGCGCTGCGGCCGTCGCAGCGAGGAAATGCAGTCGCGCAGCTGCGAGAACGCGCCGGAAGTTGCTTCCAGCAAGCGATGGCCGGCGGCGCTGGGGCGGATGCCGCGGCCGTCACGTTCAAAAAGGGGCAGTCCCAGTTCTTCCTCCAGCGCCCGCAGTTGCCGGCTCACCGCGCCATGGGTGACATGTAGCTCGGCGGCAGCCTGGCTGACACTGCGCAGCCGTGCCGCAGCCTCGAAGGCACGCAAGGCATTGAGTGAAGGCAGGGATTGACTGGTCTTCATGTGAGTTTTTCTAACACGTGGTGGCTGAATTATCCATTTTTATGTCATCGGCCCTGCGTTAGAGTGCTTGCCTGTTCCTTGTAGCCGTGACGTCATGACTGATCCGTCGATCTCCGATTTCCACGCCTTCCCTGATGCGCGTGGGCACTTTGGCCGCTTTGGTGGCAGCTTTGTCGCCGAAACCCTGGTCGGGCCCCTGCAGGAGCTGGCAGCGGCCTACGATCAGGCGCGGGTCGATCCGTCCTTCATTGCTGCCTACGACAAGGACCTGAAGCATTACGTTGGCCGTCCCAGCCCGATCTACCACGCCGAGCGCCTGAGCAAGGACGTAGGTGGCGCGCAGATCCTGCTCAAGCGGGAAGACCTGAACCACACCGGCGCACACAAGGTGAACAACACCATTGGCCAGGCCTTGCTGGCCGCGCGCATGGGCAAAACCCGCATCATCGCCGAGACCGGTGCCGGCCAGCATGGCGTGGCCTCGGCCACGGTTGCCGCGCGACTGGGCCTGGAATGCGTGGTCTACATGGGTGCCACCGATATCGAGCGGCAGAAGATCAACGTCTACCGGATGAAGCTGCTCGGTGCCACGGTGGTGCCGGTCAGCAGCGGCTCGGCCACGCTCAAGGACGCGCTCAATGAAGCGATGCGCGACTGGGTCACGAACGTGCGCGATACCTTCTACATCATCGGTACCGTCGCCGGCCCGGACCCGTACCCGCGCATGGTGCGTGACTTCAACGCCATCGTCGGCCGCGAGGCGCGTGCGCAGATGCTGGAGGATTATGGTCGTCTGCCCGATGCGATCACCGCCTGTGTCGGTGGCGGTTCCAACGCCATCGGCCTGTTCCATGCCTTCCTCAATGATCGCGAGGTCAAGATCTACGGTGCCGAAGCTGCCGGCGATGGCATCCATACCGGCCGCCATGCCGCGTCCATTTCGGCCGGGCGCCCGGGCGTGCTGCACGGCAATCGCACCTATGTATTGTGCGACGACGACGGCCAAATCACCGAAACCCATTCGATCTCCGCCGGCCTGGATTACCCGGGCGTCGGCCCCGAGCACTCCTTCCTGTCCGATACCGGTCGCGCCCAGTACGTGGGCATCACCGATGAAGAAGCGTTGGCTGCCTTCCATCGCCTGACCCGCATCGAAGGCATCCTGCCAGCGCTGGAATCCAGCCATGCGGTCGCCCATGCGATCAAGCTGGCGCGTGAGTTGCCCAAGGATGCGTTGGTGCTGTGCAATCTGTCCGGCCGTGGCGACAAGGATGTGCATACCATCGCCGCGCGCGAAGGTCTGGTGCTGTGATGGCTGGCTTCGCGAATCCCCGTTTGCTGCGCACGCCCTTGCTGCTGGGCCTGGTTGCGGCCTTGGCAGGATGCACGCCGTCAGCCCCCGCGCCGGAACCTGCTGCGCCTGCCACTTCGTCGGCGGTTCCCGTCGCGCCCGCGGCAGCAACGGCGTCCCCGGCACCCGCCCCAGCGGGTGCTGCCACCAGCGCATCCGCCGGCCTGGGCGAGTTGGGTGCGTTGCGCATCGGCGCGCCGTTCGGCAAGGCGCCGGGTGACAAGGCGTTTGTCTCGCATGGCATGCGTGAGGTGATGGAGGGCGATTGTGAGTACTACGACAAGGGCTCCTTGCCCGAGAACATGTCGATGATGGTGATCGCCGATCGCATCGTGCGCTTCGAGGTGAATACCCCCTTCGAGCCGGGTCAGCAGGTTGCTGAGCCTGCACCTGGTGCCGAGGTGACGCCGTTCCATCTGTGGGTGGGCATGACGGTCACCGAGGCCAGGCAGCGTCTGCCGGCGGGCGTGGTGACCAGTCCGCATGCCTACAACTCGCCCAATGGCGATTACCTGACCTGGACCGACAAGGCTGCCAACCTGGCCCTGCGCCTGGAAACACTCGATGGCCTGATTACCTCCATTTATTGGGGCCAGCCCGATGCGGTCGAACTGATTGAAGGATGTGCCTGAGATGGCTGTTACCCGAATTGACGAATGTTTCGCCCGCCTGCGCGCCTCCGGCCGCAAGGCGCTGATTCCCTTCATCACCGCTGGCGACCCCTCGCTGGAGGCGACCGTGCCGGTGATGCATGCGCTGGTCGAGGCCGGTGCGGACGTGATCGAGCTTGGCGTACCGTTCTCCGACCCGATGGCCGATGGCCCGACCATCCAGCGCAGCTCCGAGCGCGCCTTGGAACGCGGGGCAGGGCGGCAATATGTGTTTGATGCCGTGGCGCGCTTCCGCCAGGCCGACACGACCACCCCGGTGGTGTTGATGGGTTATCTGAATCCGGTCGAGATCCGCGGCTATGCCCGTTATGCCGAAGAGGCGGTAGCGGCAGGGGTGGACGGCATTCTGCTGGTCGATCTGCCGCCGGAAGAGGCTGATGAGCCACGCGCCGCGTTTGCCGCAGCCGGCCTGGCCTTGATCCTGCTGGCCTCGCCGACCAGCAGCGATGCCCGCCTGGACAGCCTGTGCCAGGCGGCGCAGGGCTATCTGTATTACGTCAGCTTTGCCGGCGTCACCGGCGCGTCCGAGCGTCTGGACAGCAGCGCGGCTGGCGAACGCCTGCGCCTGCTGCGCAGCCGATCCACTGCGCCGGTAGTAGCGGGTTTCGGCATCAAGGATGCGGCCAGTGCGGCGGCAATGGCGGTGGATGCCGACGGCGTGGTGGTCGGCAGTGCGCTGGTCTCGGCGTTGGTTGAGACGTCGAATCCGGTCGCGGCGGCAACCGCGTTCCTCAAGCCGCTGCGCGAAGCGCTGGATCGCTGAGCGTCGTCACCTGTAGTGGGGGGGGGGGGGGGGGGGGGGGGGGGGGGGGGGGGGGGGGGGGGGGGGGGGGGGGGGGGGGGGGGGCGGGGCGGCCCGTCCGCCGCCCGCCCGCCCGCCGGCCG